>NZ_JBIAVJ010000019.1:0-203254 GCF_042894025.1 Streptomyces sp. NPDC001549 | reverse complement strand
CCTGAACCACCCCGAGCTGGCCGGCATTCACTTCACCGGCTCGACCAAGACCTTCCAGTACCTGTGGAAGACGGTCGGCAACAACATCGAGAAGTACAAGTCCTACCCGCGCCTGGTCGGCGAGACCGGTGGCAAGGACTTCGTCGTCGCGCACCCGTCCGCGGACCGCGCCGTCCTGAAGACCGCCCTGACCCGCGGTTCCTTCGAGTTCCAGGGCCAGAAGTGCTCGGCGTCCTCGCGCGCCTACGTCCCGGCCTCGATCTGGAACGACGGCTTCAAGGAGGCCTTCGCGGCGGAGGTCGACGGCATCACCATGGGTGACGTCCGCGACCTGACCAACTTCATCGGCGCCGTCATCGACGAGCGTTCCTTCGCGAAGAACAAGGCCGCGATCGACCGCGCCATCGCCGACCCGACCTGCGAGATCATCGCCGGTGGCACCTACGACGACTCGGAGGGCTACTTCGTCCGCCCGACCGTCATCGCGTGCACCGACCCGGAGAACGAGGTCTTCACGACCGAGTACTTCGGCCCGATCCTCGCCGTGCACGTCTACGAGGACGACTCCACCGAGGGATTCCACGCGATGCTCGCGCAGATGGAGTCCGTCTCGGCGTACGCCCTGACCGGCTCGATCATCGCCGCCGACCGGTACGCGGCCGCGGACGCGATGGAGAAGCTCCGCTTCGCGGCGGGCAACTTCTACATCAACGACAAGTCCACCGGCGCCGTCGTCGGCCAGCAGCCCTTCGGCGGTGGCCGCGCCTCGGGTACGAACGACAAGGCGGGTGCCGCGAGCAACCTGCAGCGCTGGACCTCGACCCGCTCCATCAAGGAGACGCTGGTCGCGCCGACCGACTACGCGTACCCCCACATGGGCTGATCCCGCACATGGGCTGATCCCGGCCCCCAGTGACACCGCCCCCGTTCCGGTACCCCCAAGTCCGGAGCGGGGGCGGTATCCATTTCCCCCACCGGCAACTCCTGCTAGCCTGCATGTAGTTGTCGTGTACGGCGACACGCTCCAGGACTCGGGCCCGGCTTCCCGAGGGAGCCGAGGGCTCTGACGAGTTCCCGTACGGGGTGGGGTGTATGCCAGGAGATACGAGACCTCTACGCGTCCGTGCCGGGACGACGCCCGGGGAGACGTATGTCCAGGCGCACCGACAACCGCCACCGCGTGGCGACCATCTGCCGTGAGGCGACCGGCCTGCCGCACCGCACCTGCCTCGGCTGGGCCGAAGCCGGCCTGATCACCCGCCACCAACCGGTCCCGGACGGGGCCGACCCGGCCCAGCGCGCCTTCGAGGCGATGGTCGCACTGACCGCGGGCGAGGCCCTTCGCGACGGACAGCTCGACGGGGCGGTGTTCGGGGTCGTCGCCGCCGTGCCATCGGCGGGCGGCCTCGCCCTCCGGCTCCACGAACGGATGGCCCGGCGGGTCGTCACCGAGCTGCTGCCCCGCCTCGACGAGGCGTACGGGGGCCTGCGCGGGGTGCCCGGCCTGCGGATCACCACCGACCGGGAGGGGCTGGCCCTGCGGGATGCCGCCGGGGTCGGGACCATCCGCCTCCAGGGCGTCCCCGGCTCCTGGCGGCTTCCGGACGACGGCGACGGGCTGCGGTACGTGGGCCGCACCGCAGGCAGGGGGCCGCACGCGGCGGAGCGGGAGGAACTGCACCGCTGGACGGGCACCGCGCTCGCCGGACCGGACCCTGCCTCCCGCGACCACCTGCTCAGCCGGCTGCTCCGCCGTCCCGCGCTGATCAACCGTACGGGGAACGCGCACGGCTGGGTGAACTCCTACCGCCACCAGTACCAGGACCTCGTGCTGGAGTGGTGCTGCGCGCCGGGGGCTCCGGCAATGGAGCAGGCGCTGCGCCGCAGCGGTCTTGCCGCGCTCCCGGAAGGGGCTCCCCCCGGACCGGGCACGCCGGCCGTCCGTCCCGGCGTGATCGGGCTCGGCCGTGCGGAGGTGACCGTCCGGTGCGTGGACCTCGGACACACCGGCCGGGACACCGCCGAGATCACCGCGTCGATCGAGCGGAGCTACGAGTGATGCTGACCGCGGCGATCGTGACGGCGGCCGTGCTCGGGGTGGCCAAAGTGGTGCGGGACTGGCTGATCCTGCGGCAGGTGCGGGCCGCCATGGACGCCGGAACCCCGGAGGACCGGGTGCGGATCGGGATGCGCCTCGCCGAGGCCCTGGGCGGCGGGCAGTCCGGGCCCGCCCCGGAGCCGCCCGCCGGGGAGGCCGTCACACCTCCACGATGACCTGGTCCAGGGACTTGCGCAGGAGGTCCGGGACCTCGCAGTCGTCCGCCGGGTAGCCCACCGGGATGACGGCGAAGGCCTTCTCGTTCTCCGGGCGGTCCAGGACGTGGCTGAGGAAGCGCATGGGGCTGGGGGTGTGGATCAGCGCCGCCAGGCCGGACAGGTGGAGGGCGGACAGGAGCATGCCGACCGCGATGCCGACCGACTCGTCGACGTAGTAGTGCTTGCGCTTGGTGCCGTCCGGGCCGAGCCAGTAGCGCTGCTGGAAGACCACGATCAGCGCCGGCGCGTCCGTCAGGTGGGTCTTCACGGCGTCCGTGCCGATGGGACGCAGGGCGGCGAGCCATTCGTCGCCCAGCCGGCCGTCGTAGGACAGCTGCTCCTCCTGCTCGGCGGCCGCGCGGATCTGCTGCCGGACGGCCGGGTCCTTGACCAGGACGAAGGTCCACGGCTGCTGGTGCGCCCCGGAGGGGGCGGTCGCGGCGCAGGCGATGGCGTCCCGGACCACCTGATCGGGCACCGGGTCGGGGGAGAAGTGGCGTACGGTCCGCCGCTCGTCCATCCGGGCCCGCAACTCGGCGGCACGCGCCAGGGATTCCGGCTGCGGCATCCGCTCGGGGCGGTAGGCGACCGGGCGGTAGGGATCCCCGTGGGTGGGCGTCCACTGCCTGGTCTCAGGAGCGGTCCCGGAGGCGGTCTCAGGTGTGGTCTCAGGCGACATGGAACAGATCTTCACGCCGCCGCGCGGCCCGCCGCCAGGGCCGTACGCGACCCTCCCGTCCGGTATGCAGGGACTCGGGCGATTTCGGAGGCGGTGATCACCGGTCGATTCCTCCTGCGGAACGCACCCCTCCACCGACGTGACCTGGGGCCCGGTGGACGCGGCGGCGACGGCGCCCAGCGCCGAGGCCCCCGCTCCGGCGGCCGTCCGCGACCACCGGGCGCGGGTGGACCACCCCGCCCCCGCCCACCGTACGTACCTTCGGCGGACTGGGCGGCGCGGGCGCGGCCGAGGTGGACCACCGGGCCCGCCCCGTCCCGCGGGACCGATGCGCACCCGCCCGGGCACGGCCATGGGCGACACGGCCGGCCTGGGCCCGGCGGCACTCCGGGTTTCGAACCCCGCGGCTGTTTCCGGCCTTTCCCGGCCGCCCCGGGCCGCCGGCGCGCGTTGATACGGTCGTCCGATGGAGAACCTCGTACGGCACACCGCTGAGCTGACCGGTACGGAGCTCCGCGAGATCAGGGCCCTGCTCGACGGGGCCTTCGACGGGGACTTCGCCGATGAGGACTTCGAGCACGCCCTCGGCGGGATGCACGCGCTGGTCCGGGACGCGGGCGGGGACCTCGTCGCGCACGGCAGCGTGGTCATGCGGCGGGTCGTGCACCAGGGGCGGGCCCTGCGCACCGGGTACGTCGAGGCCGTGGCCGTACGGGCCGACGGGCGGCGCCGGGGGCTCGGCGGGCAGGTCATGGCCCGGCTGGAGCAGGTCGTGGCAGGGGCCTACGTGCTGGGTGCCTTGTCGGCGTCGGAGGACGGGGCCGGGCTCTACCTCGGCCGCGGCTGGACGGTGTGGCCGGGCCAGGTGGGGGCCCTCTCGCCGGACGGGCCGCTGAGGCTCCCCGAGGAGGAGGGGTCGACGTTCGTGTGGGCGCCGCCCGGCGGGATCCGGCTGGACCCGGCCGGGCGGCTCGACTTCGACTGGCGGGACGGGGACGTCCTCTAGCGGGAGCCCCCCGGGCCGGCTACGAGCCCGAGATGCTGGGCGCGCCCGTTTCGATGTGGCCCGTGTAGCGGCGCGACCAGGTGCCGTCGGAGTCGGCCAGGATCGTGAAGTCGTACCAGCCCTTGCTGTAGGCCACGGCGTTGAAGAAGTCCTCGCGCGAGGAGTTCGCCGGGACCGTGTAGGTCCACGGGCCGTCGGTGCGGTAGGCGTTCGAGCGGATCGTGAAGGTGACGGGGGAGCCGGAGGAGTTCTTCATCTTGAAGTAGACCGCCTGCTTGCCGGTGCCCGGCTCGACCGCGAAGCGGGCCGCCACCTCGATGTCCTTGCCCGGCTTCGACGCGTCGCCGATGAAGCGGCGCAGGAAGCGGTTCGGCCCGTGCATCGAGATGTCGTACGTGCCCGAGCCGTGGCCGAGGCCGATGTGGAAGTAGTCGCTGCCGGTGCCGCCCGGGTCGACGGTGTACTGCCAGGCCGTCGTGTCCCGGTGCTGGTGCGGGTGGATCGAGAAGTGCGCCGCCCGCTTCGCCGCGGCGCCCTGGTTGGCCATCGAGAACCAGGCCGTGATCTGGCCGGCCGGCCCGAACTCGAAGCGGTCCAGGTTGCCGTTGACCTGGTACGGGAGGGCCCGCGCCGGGCGGGTGCCGGGCTCCTGCGCCGGCAGGGCGTTGTCCTGCGGCGCCGGGTTGGGGAGCGGGGCGCAGGTCGCCTGGCCGATCACCTTGGCGGTGGACGGGAGGCCCGCGGGGACCCCGTAGACCGGGTGCGCGAAGTCGAAGACGCCGGTCAGGTCGCCCACCACCTTGCGGCGCCAGGCGCTGATGTTCGGACAGGTGGCGGGGGTGCCGAGGGCGGCCGTCCACTTCTCCATGAACCGCAGCACCGAGGTGTGGTCGAAGACCTCCGAGCTCACCCAGCCGCCGCGGGTCCAGGGGGACATCACGATCATCGGGACGCGGAAGCCGAGGCCGATCGGGAGGCCGTCGAGGTACTCGCCGGGGGTGCCGGGCGGCGCGACCGGCGGCGGGACGTGGTCGAAGAACCCGTCGTTCTCGTCGTAGTTGAGGAAGAGGACCGTGGAGTCGAACACCTCGGGGTCGGCGGCCAGCGCACGGTAGACCAGGTCCACGAAGTGGGCGCCGTCGCCGGGCGGGGCGTAGGGGTGCTCCGAGAAGGCCTCGTTGGCCACGACCCAGGACACCTGGGGGAGGGTGCCCGCCAGGACGTCGGCGCGTATCGCGGCCGCGATGTCGTCCGGGGTGGAGCCGGTGACCTTGGGGACCGATCCCATGCCCCGGTCCCACAGCGGATCGCCGGGGGCGGCGTCCGTGAACCGCTTGAAGTAGGCGAGCCCGTTGTCCCCGTAGTTGTCCTGGGCGTTCTGGTAGACCTTCCAGCTCATGCCGGCCCGCTGGAGGGCCTCCGCGTACGTCTCCCAGGTCAGCCCGGACTCGTCGCCGCCGTCCTTGCTGGTGGCGTCGATCTTGCCGCTCCACAGGAAGGTGCGGTTCGGGCCGGTCGCGCTGAGGGCGGAGCAGAAGTAGGCGTCGCAGACCGTGTAGTTGTCGGCGAGGCCGTAGTGGAAGGGGATGTCCCCGCGGTCCAGGTGGCCGAGGGTGCGGACGTTGCCGACGCCGGTGACCCAGTTGTCCATCCGGCCCTTGTTCCAGGCGGCGTGCTGCGAGGTCCAGCTGTGCGGGAGGTCGCCGGTGCACTGGGCCAGGGTCTCGCCTTCCGCGCCGCCCGCCGGCGGGGTGGCGGACAGCTTCCACGGGTACTGGCGGCCGCCCCAGTTGGGCTGGTTGAACATGCCCCAGCCGCCCGGGATGTTGCCGGCGGCGCGGTCGCCGAACCCGCGGACGCCCTTCAGCCTGCCGAAGTAGTGGTCGAAGCTGCGGTTCTCCTGCATCAGGACCACCACGTGCTTCACATCGGTGATGGTGCCGGTCGCGGCGGCCGCGGCCGCCGTCGTCGGTGTGACCGCGGGCAGCGTGGCGCCCGCCACGAGCCCGGCGCCGATTCCCACGAAACCTCTGCGGCTGATCGGTGTCACTGGCTTCTCGCCTCCAACTCGGGTGCCCCGGCGGCACATCGACGGCAAGAGTGGCGGCGCCCGGATCAAAGGTCTACATCCGTGCGGTAAGAAATCGGTGAACATAAGGGTGGCTGGAATCAGCCGTCGATCCGGACCAGCATCTTGCCCAGGTTATCCCCGCGGAGCATGCCCAGGAAGGCCTCCACCGTCCGGTCAAAGCCCTGGACAACGGTGGTGTCGGTACCGATCCGGCCGCTGCGCAGATGAGGGACGAGGAAGTCCTCCAACTCCTCCTGGAGATTGGTGTGATTGCGAACCAATACACCTTCCAGGCGAAGGGACTTGTGTACGACCTCGAAGAGGTTGCGGGGCGCGGCCGGCGAGCGGTCCTCGTTGTACATCGATATCGCACCCACCCAGGCGACCCGCCCGTACTCGCGCAGCGCGTCGATCGCCCCCTCCAGGTGGTCCCCGCCGACGTTGTCCACGTAGACGTCGATACCGTCCGGGGCGGCCTGCGCGAGCTGCTCGCCGACCGGCCCGTCGTGGTAGTCGAAGGCCGCGTCGAAGCCGAGTACGCCGGTGAGGTGGCGGACCTTGGCCGCCGAGCCCGCGCTGCCGATGATCCGCCGGGCGCCCAGCAGCCGGGCGATGTGGCCGGTGGCCGTGCCGACCCCGCCCGCGGCGGCGGAGACGAAGAGGTCCTCGCCGCTCCGCAGGGCCGCCGTCCGGGTGAGGGCCGCGTACGCGGTCAGGCCGGTGCCGCCCAGGATGGAGAGGTAGGCCTCCAGCGGGACGCCGTCGTGGCCCCGCAGTGTGCGCGTCCCGTCCACGCCGAGGGTGACCAGGGCGTGGGTCCGCCAGCCCGCGCGGTGGAAGACCAGGTCGCCCTCGCGCAGCCCCGGGTCGCGGGAGGCGAGCACCCGGCCCACCGAGCGGCCCTCCAGCGGGGTGTTCAGCTCGAAGCCGCCCTCGCCGCCGTCCATCAGGCCCCGGTGGTACGGGTCCACCGAGAGCAGGAGGTTCTCGACGAGCGCGCTGCCGGGCGCGGGCTCCGGGACCGGGGAGGCGGCGTAGGCGAAGTCCCCGGCGGTGGGGAAGCCGGTGGGGCGGGCGATCTGGTGGACGGCGTAAGCGGTGTTCGTGGTCATGGGCCCGACGCTAGGAAGGAATGGCCGGCCCGGGCAGGGGGTTGCGTTCATGGAACCCACGCATCCATGAACACTGCTCATAGAACGAGGTGGAAGCACCCATGGCGGGAAGCACTGCCGACCTGCTGCCCCAGGAACTGCGGATCCTGGTCGCCGTCTCCGAGAGCCGCGGCTTCTCCGCCGCCGCGGCCGCGCTCGGCCTCACCCAGTCGGCCGTATCCCACTCGGTGCGCGGCAGCGAGGCCAAGGTCGGCGCGGTGCTCTTCGAGCGCGGCCGCGCCGGGGCCACTCCCACCCCGGCGGGGGAGCGGGCCGTCGCCCTGGCCCGGCGGATCCTGCGGATGTACGAGGTCCTCGGCGCGGAGGTCCGGGGCGCGGGCCGCGGCGCGGTGGAGGGGGTGCTGCGGATCGCCGCGTTCCGCAGCGCGGCCCTGCACCTGCTGCCGCCCGCGCTGGAGCGGCTCACGGCCCGGCACCCGGGCATACGCCCCGAGGTCCGCGTGGTGCGCGAGATCGGCGCCGGCACGGCCGGGGAAGTGGCGGCGGGCCGCGCCGACCTGGGCATCGCCACGCTGGGCGGCTCGCAGGACGTGGCCCCCGGCCTGCTGACCGGGGTGCTGGCGCAGGAGGCGTACCGGCTGGTCCACCCGGCCGGGCACCCGGACCCGAAGGGCCTGCCGCTGATGGACTGGGACGAGAACTGCGGTTCCTACACCCGCTCCTGGTGGCATGCCCAGGACTGGATCCCGCGGGCGACGGTCAAGGCGGAGGACGACGCGATGGTGCTGACCATGGTCGGCCGCGGGCTCGGTATGGCGATCATGCCCGAGCTGTCCCTGAGGGAGGCGACCGAGGCGGTGGACATCACCGATCTGGGCCCTGGGGGGCCGGTGAGACAGGTGGGATACGTCACTACGGTGGAATCGGCCTCAACTCTCGCCGTACGGGCCCTGATCAGGGAACTTCGCTCCGGGAAGGGCTGAAACGGACCCTCCGGACGGGGCTTTCCGGGGGAGTGGGCGTCTCAGATAGTAGGAAGCCCGAGTAATTGCCGAGACATACAACGGGACCTGGCTTAGCTTTGTAGAAGCCGAACGTCTCGCCGATCAGGCGAATGGCGGTCGAGAGCGCGCGCCCCTGGCAGGCAACCCCTGCGGCGCACCGCTCCCCGCCTCTTCCGGCGCCTTGAAGGAACCCCTCATCCGTGGCCCCGCCACGCCGTGATCTCAAGGAGTCGATCACCATGACCGCTTCCACCGCCACCCGCCGCGTCCGCCACACCTCCGCCTCGGCCGACGACCGCAAGAACGCCGCCGCCGCTCTCCAGCGCGCCCTCGACCGCCGTGACAACGGCGGGTCGACCGGCCACTGACCTGCGACGCCCGGGACATTCTGCGTTCACATACGTCCACATGGTGGACGCAGAATGTCTGAGGGCTGGGACACGGAGTACGGTTCCGTCATGTCGACCAGCATCAATCTCGCAGTGATCCCCGGTGATGGCATCGGCCAGGAAGTCGTGGCTCAGGGACTCAAGGTCCTTACCGCGGTCCTGCCCCAGGATGTGAAGCTGGAGACCAGGCAATACGATCTCGGCGCCCAGCGCTGGCACCGCACCGGTGAGACCCTCCCGGAAGCGGAGCTCGAAGCCCTCAAGCACCACGACGCGATCCTGCTCGGCGCCATCGGCGACCCCTCGGTCCCGTCCGGCGTGCTGGAGCGCGGTCTGCTGCTGAAGCTCCGCTTCGCCTTCGACCACTTCATCAACCTGCGCCCGTCGAAGCTGTTCCCGAACACGGCCACCCCGCTCGCCGGCCGCCCGGAGATCGACTTCGTCGTGGTCCGCGAGGGCACCGAGGGTCCGTACACCGGCAACGGCGGCAGCCTGCGCACCGGCACCCCCGCCGAGGTGGCCACCGAGGTCAGCATCAACACCGCGTACGGCGTCGAGCGCGTCGTCCGTGACGCGTACGAGCGGGCGAACGCCCGCCCCCGCAAGAAGCTGACGCTGGTCCACAAGAACAACGTCCTCGTGTACGCGGGCCACATGTGGAAGAACATCTTCGACAAGGTCGGCCAGGAGTACCCCGAGGTCACCACCGACTACCTGCACGTCGACGCCGCGACGATCTTCTTCGTCACGCAGCCCGAGCGCTTCGACGTCATCGTCACGGACAACCTCTTCGGTGACATCCTCACCGACCTGGCCGCCGCCGTGACCGGCGGAATCGGCCTGGCCGCCTCCGGGAACATCAACCCGACCGGCGCCTTCCCGTCCATGTTCGAGCCCGTCCACGGCTCGGCCCCGGACATCGCCGGCACCGGCAAGGCCGACCCGACCGCGACGATCCTCTCCGTCGCCCTCCTGCTGCGTCACCTGGGCTACGAGGCCCAGGCCGTCCGCATCGAGGACGCGGTCTCCGCCGACCTGGCGGAGCGCGACGGAACCTTCCGCTCCACCGATGCGATCGGCGACGCCCTCGCCGCCCGCGTAGCCGGCTGACCCGGCAGCTCCACCTCAGGAAGCCGCCGGGGCACAATGGGACCCGGCGGCTTCTCCTGCGCGGCCCCGGGTGCCACCATCTCCCCTGGGCCGCTCCCCGCTTCTCCGAAGCCTGTCCGCGCGCGATAATCGAACGCGAGGCCGCGGAATGCGGGGAAGCTCGGACGTCCTAGTACGCCGTGAGCGCGGTCCGCCATACACAACCGGTGAAGGACAAGCACTCATGACGACGCCCACGATCGAGCTCAAGCCCTCCTCGAACCCGCTGTCCGATGCGGAGCGCGAGGCGATCCTGGCCAGCCCCGGCTTCGGCCGCCACTTCACCGACCACATGGTGACGATCAAGTGGACCGAGGGTCGCGGCTGGCACGATGCCGAGCTGGTCCCGTACGCGCCGCTCGCGATCGACCCGGCGAACATGACGCTGCACTACGCGCAGACGATCTTCGAGGGCCTCAAGGCCTACCGCCAGCCCGACGGCACCGTGGCCACCTTCCGCCCCGAGGCCAACGCCGCGCGCTTCCAGTCCTCCGCGCGCCGCATGGCCATGCCGGAGCTGCCGACCGAGCTCTTCATCGAGGCCTGCGACGCGCTGATCAAGCAGGACCGCGCCTGGGTGCCGGACTCCGGCGAGGCCTCCCTGTACCTGCGCCCCTTCATGTTCGCCTCCGAGGTCGGCCTCGGCGTCCGCCCGGCGAACGAGTTCCTCTTCATCGTCATCGCCTCGCCCGCCGGCGCGTACTTCCCCGGTGGCGTCAAGCCCGTCTCCGTCTGGCTCTCCGAGGACTATGTCCGCGCGGTCAAGGGCGGCACCGGTGCCGCGAAGACCGGCGGCAACTACGCGGCCTCGCTGGTCGCGCAGGCCCAGGCGGCCTCGCACGGCTGCGACCAGGTGGTCTGGCTCGACGCCGTCGAGCACCGCTGGATCGAGGAGATGGGCGGGATGAACCTGTACTTCGTGTACGGCGACCGCATCGTCACGCCGGAGCTCACCGGCTCGCTCCTTCCCGGCATCACCCGCGACTCCCTCCTCACCATCGCCCGCGACCTCGGCTACACCGCCGAGGAGGGCCGCCTGACCACCGAGGACTGGCAGCGCGACAACGAGAACGGCACCCTCACCGAGGTGTTCGCCTGCGGCACCGCCGCCGTCATCACCCCGGTCGGCTCGGTCAAGTCCGAGCGCGCCAACTGGACCCAGGGCGACGGCGAGCCGGGCCAGGTCACCATGCGCCTGCGCAAGGCGCTGCTGGAACTCCAGACCGGCCACAGCGCCGACACCCACGGCTGGATGCACCCGCTGGGCTAGTCCAGGCCGCCACCTCAGGTGGTCAAGAAACCCGGAAGCGCCTCCGACCGGCGAGAACGAGGACTGTCGAGATCCTCGTTCCCGCCCCGTCGGAGGCGCTTTCACGTGAAGGGGCGCACAGGGGCCGATCACACACTCACGGGAGACGTCGCCCCGGTCAGATCCCGACGGCGTTGGAGGCGGGCAGCCAGATCTGCAGCTGGTAGACGAAGTCGCTCCACAGCCCGGTGACGAGGAGCACTCCCACCGCGATGAGGAATCCTCCGCCGATCCTGAGCACCAGCGAGTAGTGCTGCTTGACCCATCCGAACGCCTTCATCGACCGGCGGAAGGCGACCGCCGCGAGGATGAAGGGAACGCCCAGGCCCAGGCAGAAGAAGGACACGAGGAGTGCGCCCCGGCCCGGGCTCTCCTGCCCCATGGACAGGCTCATCACGGCTCCGAGGGTCGGGCCCATACAAGGCGACCACCCGAGTCCGAACGTGAAGCCGAGAACCGGTGCGCCGAGCAGTCCGGCTCCGGGCTTCCGGTGGATCCGGAAGTCGCGCTGTGTGAAACCCGGGAGGAACCCCATGAAGGCGAGCCCGAACAGGATCGTAAGGCTTCCCAGAATGATGTCGAGCGTGTCCTTGTATGCGGAAAGCGTGCTGCCGAAGTATCCGAAGAAGGCGCCCTGGGTGACAAATGGAGCCGAGAATCCGAGAACGAAGAGGAGCGCGCCCAGAAGCATCCGGCCGCGCTTTTCCTCACGCGCCTCAGGGCTCAGTGTGGACGCGGAAAGGCCCGTGACGTAGCCGAGGTATCCCGGGACGAGTGGCAGCACGCAGGGCGAGAAGAACGAGATGATGCCGGCCAGGAGGGCCACCGGCACGGCGGCGACCAGGGTGCCGCTCGTCACCACCGACGTTGTCGATGCCAGGACCACCAGGGCCTCCTTGTTCGCGGCCCGGTCGAGGCACGTACGCAGACGGTAGGGATCCCCAGTGTGGCACGCAGCATCCGTGCGGCTGCGGTCAGGGTGCGCGGCCCAGTGACCGGCCTTCGATCAAAAGGGCCTGCCCTGCAGTAAAGGGGAAGGAATTGGCGATCGGCAGGCATTCGCCGGCAGGGATATGTTCTGGCGCAATGCGGCTACCGGGAAATACCTGGCGCCCTGACGTACGCGGGCCCGCGCGCGTACGGGGGGACGGGGGATCTCAGGCGTTCGCCGGCTCCTCGGCGGCGGCGACCGCCGGGACCGGGGCGGGGGAGCGGCGGGCGGTGAGGGCGGTGTACACGAGGCCGCCCGTCAGGCCGGACAGGACGAAGGAGCAGTCCACGCCGCCGGTGAGGGCGAGCAGCGGGCCCTCGTAGAAGGGGGTGGTCACGGCGAGCAGGCCGATGCCCGCGCCGATCGCCCAGGAACCCGTGGCCGCGACGTTCCAGCCGGAGCGGTACCAGTAGATCCCGCCCACCGAGCGGCGGTTGAAGACCTGCAGCGCGTCGGCGTCGTAACGCCCGCGGCAGCGCACGTACCCGATGAGGGTGATCACGGCCCACGGGGTGCCGATCGCGGTCAGCACCAGTACGAACGAGGTCATCGCGGACTGCACGTCCCACTCGAAGGAGCCGATGAAGACGAAGGCGGTGGAGACCGCCGCGGCGACCAGGGTGGCCGTGGTCCGGGTGGCCCTGGGCACGATGGCGTCGAGGTCGAGGCCCATCGAGTAGAGCATCAGCCCGGCGTTGCCGACCGAGCCGGCCGCGGCGGCGGCGAGCAGCGGGATCAGGTACCAGACGGGCGAGGCCGCCACCAGCGGGCCGGCGTACTCGGCTCCGGCCCGTGCGGCGAGCGCGGTGAAGGTGCCGAACAGCTGGGGGATCAGGAGGCCGAAGAGCAGTCCGAACCCGGTGGCCCAGAGCACCTTGCGGGAGCTGTGCCGGTGCGGGGAGATGTAGCGGGTGTAGTCGCCGAGCAGGGTGATGAAGGCGACCGGGCCGCTGAGCCCGGCGGCGACGGCGGCGAGGATCCAGGTCGGCCAGAAGGAACCGAGCAGGTACGCGGTGTCCGGCGGGGCGGCGGTGGTGAAATCCCCGGAGTAGGCGAAGACGGCGATGGCCAGCAGCACCACCATGCCGATGGCCAGGATCTTGCTCATGCGCAGCAGCAGCCGGTAGCCGAAGACGGCCGCGACGACGGTACACGCGGCGAGTACGCCGTACATCATGCCGCGCGTGGCACCGGTGTCCGGCAGCCCGGTGAGCCGCGAGAGGACGCCCACCATCACGTCGCCGCCGATCCACAGGGTGAGCGCGGTGTAGCCGAGCGAGAGCAGCAGCCCCACCACCGAGCCCACGAGCCGGCCGCGGACGCCGAACTGTGCGCCGCTGGAGGTCGAGAGGTTGGTCGCGGTGCGCAGCGAGACGAGCGCCAGCGGCGCGGTGAAGGCGATACCGACGAGCGTGCCGGTCACGATGGCGGTGACCGAGGGCCACAGGCCCAGTCCGAAGGACGGGGGCAGCCAGCCGAAGACGATCACGCCGAGGCAGAGGTTGGAGCCGAGAAGGATCGAGATCAGGTCACGGGGACCGCTCGTCCGCTCGTCCTCGGGGATGGTGTCGACTCCGCGCTGTTCGATGGGCATGGGGGACTCCCTTGGCAGGGCGGGGGGTGGTTGCGCCTTGTTTGAGCGACACTCAATGTGACTCAAGGCCTGCCCCCAGGTCAATGATTCCCTCCGTCGAAATGAAGAGTTAGAGTGATGCTCTAACCCATCGACTCAAGAGGTGGTGGATCGGCGTGCGGCTGACCCCTACGGAGCGCGACCGGCTGCTGCTCCGCAGCGCTGCGGAGCTGGCCAGGGCCCGGCGGGCCCGTGGCCTGAAACTGAACGTCCCGGAGGCCACCGCGCTGATCGCGGACACGGTCTGCGAGGCGGCGCGCGACGGCAAGCGGCTCGCGGAGGCCATCGAGGAGGCCCGCAGCGTGCTGGGCCCGGGCGATGTCCTGCCGGGTGTTGCCGACGTGGTCGCCGAGGTGCATGTGGAGGCCGTCTTCGACGACGGATCCCGCCTCGCGGTGGTCTCGTCCCCCATCCAGGGCGCGGTCCCGCTCGGCGACGACGCCCCGGGCGCGGTCGTTCCGGGACCCGGCGTCCCCCAGCCGGAGCCGGTCCTGCACCTGCACGTCCGCAACACCGCCGCCGTGCCGGTGAGCGTGACCTCGCACTTCCACTTCTTCGAGGCGAATCCGCGGCTCGACTTCGACCGGGCCGCGGCCTACGGGATGCGGCTGTGCGTGCCGGCGGGCTCGTCCGTACGGTTCGACCCCCACGGCGAGGGCGAGGTCGGCCTGGTCCCGATCGGCGGGGACCGGATCGCGATCGGCTTCGCGGGCCTGGTCGACGGGCCCCTGGACGCGCCCGGAGCCAAGGCGCTCGCGCTGGCGAAGGCGGCGGCCTGCGGGTATCTGGGCGCAGCCGCCGCCGGACACGAGGAGGGAGACCGGGCGTGAGCAGGAAGATCCCGCACAGTGATCACTGTGCGCCGGGCGGCCGGCACATCGATCCGCATGAGTATGCGTCGGTCTTCGGCCCCCGTGCCGGGGACAGGGTGCGGCTCGGTGACTCCGGGCTGACCGTCCGGGTGGAGCACGATGCGCAGAAGCCGGGCGACGAGTTCCTGGCCGGTTTCGGCAAGACGGCCCGTGACGGTCTGCATCTGAAGGCGGCCGCCGTCCGGGAGACGTGCGATGTGGTCATCAGCAATGTGCTGGTCATCGACGCCGTTCTCGGTATCCGCAAGGTGTCGATCGGTATCCGTGAGGGCCGGATCCATGCGATCGGCCGGGCCGGCAACCCCGACACCCTCGACGGCGTCGACGTGGTCGTCGGCACCGGCACCTCGATCGTGTCGGGCGAGGGGCTGATCGCCACCGCCGGAGCCGTCGACACCCACGTCCACCTGCTGTCCCCGCGGATCATGGAAGCCTCGCTTGCCGCGGGTGTCACCACGGTCATCGGCCAGGAGTTCGGCCCCGTCTGGGGCGTCGGCGTCAACTCCCCGTGGGCGCTGAAGCACGCCTTCAACGCCTTCGACGCCTGGCCCGTCAACATCGGCTTCCTCGCCCGCGGCTCCTCCTCGGACGCCGCCCCGCTGGTCGAGGCGCTCGCCGAGGGCGGCGCGTCCGGGTTCAAGGTGCACGAGGACATGGGCGCGCACACCCGGGCCCTGGACACGGCCCTGCGCGTGGCCGAGGAGCATGACGTGCAGGTCGCCCTGCACAGTGACGGCCTGAACGAGTGTCTTTCCGTCGAGGACACCCTGCGGGTCCTGGACGGCCGGACCATCCACGCCTTCCACATCGAGGGCTGCGGCGGCGGTCACGTCCCCAACGTCCTGAAGATGGCGGGTGTGCCGAACGTGATCGGCTCCTCGACCAATCCCACGCTGCCCTTCGGCCGGGACGCGGTCGCCGAGCACTACGGCATGATCGTCTCCGTCCACGACCTCAAGCCCGACCTGCCCGGCGACGCCGCCATGGCCCGCGACCGCATCCGCGCCGGGACGATGGGAGCCGAGGACGTCCTGCACGACCTCGGGGCCATCGCGATCACCTCCTCCGACGCCCAGGGCATGGGCCGCGCGGGCGAGACCATCCGCCGCACCTTCGCCATGGCCGCCAAGATGAAAGGCGAGCTCGGTCCGATGGACGGCGACGGCGAGGGCGACGACAACGCCCGCGTCCTGCGCTACATCGCCAAGCTCACCATCAACCCGGCCATCGCCCACGGACTCGCGCACGAGATCGGCTCCATCGAGGTCGGCAAGCTCGCCGACATCGTCCTCTGGCGCCCCCCGTTCTTCGGCGCCAAGCCCCAGCTCGTACTGAAGTCCGGCTTCCCCGCCTACGGCGTCACCGGCGACCCGAACGCCGCCACCGACACCTGCGAACCGCTCGTCCTCGGCCCGCAGTTCGGCTCGTACGGGGCCACGGCCGCAGACATCTCCGTCGCCTTCGTCTCCGCCGCGGCCGCGGCCCTCGGCAGCGACGAGATGCCGACCCGCCGACGCCGCGTCGCCGTCCGCGGTACCCGGGGGATCGGCCCCAAGGACCTCCTGCTCAACTCCCGGGTGGGCGCGGTCGATGTGGACGCGCGCAGCGGACTGGTCTCCCTCGACGGGGAACCGCTGCGCTCCGAAGCCGCCGAATCGGTCTCCCTCAACCGCCTGTACTTCCTGTAAGTCAGCACAGCCCGTAAGGACCTGCCTGTCATGACCGCCCATCAGCCCGCCAAGCCGGTCGACGCCGGATTCCGGATGCCCGCCGAGTGGACGCCCCACGAGCGCACCTGGATGGCCTGGCCCAGCCCCAACCCGACCTTCACCAACGAGCAGGAGCTCGCCGAGGCCCGCGCGGCCTGGGGCGCCGTCGCCCGCGCGGTCCGCGCGTACGAGCCGGTGACCCTCGTGGTCTCGCCCGGCGACGCGGACAGCGCCCGCGCGACCGTGGGCGACGGCGTACAGCTCGTCGAGCAGGAGCTCGACGACGCCTGGATGCGCGACATCGGCCCGACCTTCGTCACCAACGATGCCGGCGAGCTCGCCGCCGTCGACTGGACCTTCAACGGCTGGGGCGCCCAGGAGTGGGCCCGCTGGGACCACGACTCGAAGATCGCCCGGCACGTCTCCGACGTGGCCGGCACCCGCACGTACAGCACCGAGCTCGTCAACGAGGGCGGCGCCATCCACGTCGACGGCGAGGGCACGGTACTCCTCACCGACACCGTGCAGCTGGGCGAGGGCCGCAACCCCGGCTGGACCCGCCGGCAGGTGGAGGCCGAGATCCACGCCCACCTCGGCACCACCAAGGCGATCTGGCTGCCGTACGGCCTGGCCGGTGACTACGGCACCTACGGCACGCAGGGTCACGTCGACATCGTCGCCGCCTTCGCCCGCCCCGGCGTCGTCATGGTCCACACCCAGCCCGACCCGGCCCACCCGGACCACGAGCGCTGCAAGACCATCGCGGCCATCCTGCGCGCGTCCACCGACGCCCGCGGGCGGCGGCTGGAGGTCGTGGAGGTCCCGGCGCCGACCGTGCTGGAGGAGGACGGGGAGTGGGTGGACTACTCGTACATCAACCACTACCTGTGCAACGGCGGTGTCGTGCTGTGCGCGTTCGACGACCCGCGCGACGAGGAGGCCGCCGAGATCTTCCGCGGACTGTTCCCCGAGCGGACCGTGACCCTCGTTGACGCACGTACGATTTTCGCCGGGGGTGGCGGTATCCACTGCATCACCCAGCAGCAGCCGAAGGTCTGATCCGCAGACGGCCGGCAGCCGACCGACAAGGAGTGGGTCCATGGTGGCGGGTGGAGTACCGGTACGCGCGGCGCGGAAGAACGCGCCGCCGCGCGAGGACGTACTCGTCGCCGCCATGGCCACGATCGCCGAGCGCGGCCTGGAAGGCCTGACCATGGCCGGACTGGGCCGCGAGGTCGGCATGAGCAGCGGCCACCTCCTCTACTACTTCCGCAGCAAGGACGAGCTCCTGCTGCAGACCCTGGAGTGGAGCGAGGCGGAGCTGGGCGGCGAGCGGCGGGCCCTGCTCGCCCGCCGCGGTCCGGTGAGCGAGCGTCTGCAGGCGTACGTGGACCTGTACGTGCCCACGCGCGCCCGCGACCCGCACTGGACGCTGTGGCTGGAGGTCTGGAACCGTTCCCAGAACGCCGGCCCCCAGGAGCGCGACCGGCAGGCGGCCATCGAGGGTGCCTGGCACCGCGACCTGGTCGCGCTGCTCGCCGAGGGCATCTCGCGCGGGGAGTTCCGCCCGGTGGACGCCGAGCGCGTGGCGACCCGGGTCCGGGCCCTGCTCGACGGATTCAGCATCCAGCTGGCGGTGGGCCTGCCGACGCTGGACCGCACCGCGATCCTCACCCACGTGAGGGAATTCCTGACGGAGACCCTCTCCCCGCATTCCTAGCCGGCGCGTCTCAGCCCCGCCGGCCGAGGTGCCCGCATGCTGAGATGCCTGTCCATCCGCGGCGGGCGGTGTGGCACACTGCCAGCGTGCCTGCTCAGCTCATGATTATCGCCAGCAGCGCGCCGGTCCCCAGTGGCCGCTGAACCGTGGAAGAACTTCGCGGAAGCGGCCACCGTGCCTCGGACCCGCGCGCAGACCTCTCGCTACCCGCGAGAGGTTTTTTCGTTTCCCGGACCATCCCTGCCGGGACCGGACCGCGCGCGATGATGGGGGCAGTGGATGCCGGGCATATCCGGAACCACTCATCCGACAGGAGTCAGATCAGCATGACGACGACACCAGAGGCGGCAACTGTGCTGTCAGAAGGCCTGGACGACAGCTTCCACGTCTTCGACACCACCCTGCGCGACGGCGCCCAGCGCGAGGGCATCAACCTCACCGTCGCCGACAAGCTGACGATCGCCCGGCATCTGGACGACTTCGGAGTGGGCTTCATCGAGGGCGGCTGGCCCGGCGCCAACCCCCGTGACACAGAGTTCTTCTCCCGCGCCCGCGCGGAGATCGCCTTCAAGAACGCCCAGCTGGTCGCCTTCGGCGCGACCCGGCGCGCGGGCGGTTCGGCCGCCCAGGACCCGCAGGTGCGGGCCCTGCTGGAATCCGGCGCCCCGGTCATCACGCTCGTCGCCAAGTCCCACGACCGCCACGTCGAACTCGCCCTGCGCACCACCCTCGACGAGAACCTGGAGATGGTCCGCGACACCGTCTCCCACCTGGTCGCCCAGGGCCGCCGCGTCTTCGTCGACTGCGAGCACTTCTTCGACGGCTACCGGGCCAACCCGGAGTACGCCAAATCCGTCGTACGCGCCGCCCACGAGGCCGGCGCCGACGTGGTCATCCTCTGCGACACCAACGGCGGCATGCTGCCCGCCCAGGTGACCGCCACCGTCGCCACCGTCCTCGCCGACACCGGCGCCCGCCTGGGCATCCACGCCCAGGACGACACCGGCTGCGCCGTCGCCAACACCCTGGCCGCGGTGGACGCGGGCGCCACCCACGTCCAGTGCACGGCGAACGGGTACGGCGAGCGCGTCGGCAACGCCAACCTCTTCCCCGTCGTCGCCGCCCTGGAGATCAAGTACGGGCGCAAGGTGCTCCCCGACGGGGCGCTCGCCGACATGACCCGGATCTCGCACGCCATCGCCGAGGTCGTGAACCTCACCCCCTCCACGCACCAGCCCTACGTCGGCGTCTCCGCCTTCGCGCACAAGGCGGGCCTGCACGCCTCGGCCATCAAGGTCGACCCGGACCTCTACCAGCACATCGACCCCGAGCGGGTCGGCAACACCATGCGGATGCTGGTCTCCGACATGGCCGGCCGCGCCTCCATCGAGCTCAAGGGCAAAGAGCTCGGTGTCGACCTCGGCGGGGACCGCGCGCTCATCTCCCGGGTCGTGGAGCGGGTCAAGGCGCGGGAGCTGCGGGGCTACACCTACGAGGCGGCCGACGCCTCCTTCGAGCTGCTGCTGCGTGCCGAGGCCGAGGGCCGCGCCCGCAAGTACTTCCGTATCGAGTCGTGGCGGGCGATCGTCGAGGACCGCCCGGACGGCACCCACGCCAACGAGGCCACGGTCAAGCTGTGGGCCAAGGGCGAGCGGATCGTCGCCACGGCGGAGGGCAACGGCCCAGTCAACGCACTGGACCGGGCGCTGCGGGTGGCGCTGGAGCGGTTCTACCCGCAGCTCGCCAAGTTCGAGCTCGTCGACTACAAGGTCCGCATCCTGGAGGGCACGCACGGTACGGAGTCCACGACCCGCGTGCTGATCGCCACGACGGACGGTGAGCGCGAGTGGTCCACGGTCGGCGTGGCCCCGAACGTGATCGCGGCGTCCTGGCAGGCCCTGGAGGACGCGTTCACCTACGGCCTGCTGCACGCGGGCGTCGAACCCGCCGAGTAGCCCGCCGGGCCCCGCGTCGTCGGCCCGCGTCGTCGGCCCGCATCGCCGGCCCGCGTCCGCCGGACCCCACCTCGCCGGGCTTCGGCCCGGCGAGGCCCTTATGTCCAGCTCACACGGGAAAGTACCGGTTCCGGTAGCGTCTTGGATATGAAGACCAGGCTGATATCCATACGCTTCGGATCGCTGCTGGCCGGTCTGCTGCTGGGGCTGTCGGCGACCGCCCTCGTGGCCGCGCCGCAGGCGTCGGCGGCCACCGGGGCCGCGGCCGTGGGGGAGGCCCTCAAGGAGGGCCCGGTCTACGTCGCCCCCGGGGCCGAGGCGCAGCTGTCCACGGCCCAGGCGGACGCGCTCGCGAAGAAGATCAAGGATGCCGGCAAGCCGGTGTTCGTGGCCGTGCTGCCGGCCACCGCCGAGTTCCCGCCGGACAAGTTGCTCGGCGCGGTCCGTGCCGAGACCGGGATCACCGGGCTCTACGCGATCCGGCTCGGCGACGGCTTCGATGCCGGCGCCGACAAGGTGGTCATGCCGAACAATGCCGTACGCAACCTCACCGAGGCCGTGAAGACCGGCGCACCGGTGAACGCGAACACGCAGCTCAACAACTTCGTGGACCAGGCCCTGACCCAGGTCAAGGGCAGCGCCCCGGCCTCCTGGGGCACGACCGGAGCCGACCAGGGCGCCCCGGTCGGCGGACTGATCGCCCTCGGCGCGGTGGCCGTGGTGGGCGGCGGCGGTGCGTACGCGCTGGTCCGCCGCAACCGGAAGAAGAAGGAAGAGACCCGGCGCGAGGCCATCGCCCGGCTGGGCGTGGTCGTCGACGAGGACATCACGGCCTTCGGCGAGGAGCTCGAACGGCTCGACTTCCACCCCGGCGAGCCCGGCGCCGACGACGCCATGCGCAAGGACTACGAGCAGGGGCTCGACTCGTACGAGAAGGCCAAGCAGATCATGGCCTCGGTCCAGCGCCCCGACGAGGTCAAGGGCGCCACCCAGGCACTGGAGGACGGCCGCTTCGCGCTGGCCACCCTCGACGCGCGCCGGCAGGCCAGGCCGCTTCCCGAGCGCCGCTCGCCCTGCTTCTTCGACCCGCGCCACGGGCCGAGCACCGAGGACGCCACCTGGGCTCCGGCCGGCGGGGCGGTCCGTACCGTCCCGGTCTGCACGGCGGACGCCGTACGACTGCGCGACGGCCTGGACCCGGCGGTCCGCAAGGTCGAGACCGAGCACGGGCCGCGGCCGTACTACGACGCCGGCCCGGCGTACGGTCCCTGGGCCGGCGGGTACTTCGGCGGCGGCATCCTGCCCGGACTGCTGGTGGGCACGATGCTCGGTTCGATGATGTCCAGCCCCGCCTACGCCTCGGACTTCGGCAGCGGCTTCGAGGGCGGGGACGTCTCCGGGGCCGACTTCAACCCGTCCGATTTCGGCGGCGGGGACTTCGGCGGCGGAGGGTTCGACGGCGGCGGCTTCTAGCCGCCCCCGGTTCCGGCCGTCCGGGGAGCCGCCCGTCAGGCCTGCTTGATGGCCGAGATGTCGAAGGTCAGCTTCACCTTGTCGCTCACCATCACACCGCCGGCCTCCAGGGCGGCGTTCCACGTCAGACCCCAGTCGGAGCGCAGGATCTCGGTGGAGCCCTCGAAGCCGACGCGCTCGTTGCCGTAGGGGTCGGTGGCCGAGCCGTTGAACTCCAGGTCGATGGAGAGCGGGCGCGTGACGTCCTTGATGGTCAGCTCACCGGTGATGCGGTACGTGTCCCCGCCGAGCTGACGCGCCTCGGTGGAGCGGAAGGTCATCAGCGGGAAGGTCTCGGCGTCGAAGAAGTCGCCGCTGCGCAGGTGACCGTCGCGGTCGGCGATGCCGGTGTCGACGGAGGCGATCTTCACGTCGATGGAGGCGGTGGAGCGGGCCGGGTCGGCGCCGTCCAGGTGCAGGCTTCCCTCGTGCTCGCCGAAGGCTCCGCGGACGTTGGTGACCATGGCGTGGCGGACGGTGAAGCCGATGCTGCTGTGCGCGGCGTCGATGACGTAGTCACCGGTGAGCGCGGCGAGCGCCGGGTCCACTTCCAGGGTGGCGACGGCTGCGCCGTCCTGGACGTTCACGTTCTGGCTGCGGCGGGTGAAGAGACCCATGACTTGCTCCTCGGTAGTGTCCTGCTCGGTCGGAAGAATCTGTTGAATCTTCAACGACTCCAACGGGAACGACGCTAGACCTATTCCGTTCAAATTTCAACATCTAGGCGGGGTGTCAGGCCATTTTGTGAAGGTCCTACAACGGGCGAGCGCCTCGTCTGGCGGAGTCCGTACATCCACTGGGCGTACTGTGCGGGCCGGACAGCGGAAGACTCCCGAGACTGTGCGGAATGAACGGAGGTTTTTCATCGCGATCTTCGTAAGGTCGGTACATGACCGTTGTGGACCAGACCCCGAGCGAGCCGACGGACGCCCGAGGGCGCGTGGCCGAGCTGCACTCCCTGCGTGAGCAGGCGAGGCGCGGCCCCAGCGACCGTGCGACCGAGACGCAGCATGCGAAGGGCAAGCTGACCGCCCGTGAGCGCATCGCGCTGCTGCTCGACGAGGGTTCCTTCCGGGAGGTCGAGCAGCTGCGCCGGCACCGGGCGACCGGGTTCGGCCTGGAGAACAAGAAGCCCTACACCGATGGTGTGATCACCGGGTGGGGCACGGTCGAGGGCCGTACGGTCTTCGTCTACGCGCACGACTTCCGTATCTTCGGCGGCGCGCTGGGCGAGGCCCACGCGACGAAGATCCACAAGATCATGGACATGGCCATCGCGGCCGGTGCCCCGCTGGTCTCCCTGAACGACGGCGCCGGCGCCCGTATCCAGGAGGGCGTCTCGGCGCTGGCCGGCTACGGCGGCATCTTCCAGCGCAACACCCGCGCCTCGGGTGTCATCCCTCAGATCTCGGTCATGCTGGGCCCGTGCGCCGGCGGCGCCGCGTACTCCCCGGCCCTGACGGACTTCGTGTTCATGGTCCGCGAGACCTCGCAGATGTTCATCACCGGCCCGGACGTGGTCCGCGCGGTGACCGGCGAGGAGATCACCCAGAACGGCCTCGGCGGCGCCGACGTGCACGCCGAGACCTCCGGCGTCGCGCACTTCGCCTACGACGACGAGGAAACCTGCATCTCCGAGGTCCGCTACCTCATCTCGATGCTGCCCTCCAACAACCGCGAGAACCCGCCCGTCCACGAGACGAGCGACCCGGCCGACCGCCGCAGCGAGGTCCTGCTGGACCTGGTCCCCGCCGACGGCAACCGCCCCTACGACATGCTCAAGGTCATCGAGGAACTCGTCGACGAAGGCGACGTCCTGGAGATCCACGAGCGCTGGGCCCGCAACATCATCTGCGCCCTGGCCCGGATGAACGGCCAGGTCGTCGGCATCGTCGCCAACCAGCCCGGCCACCTCGCCGGTGTCCTGGACATCGAGGCCTCCGAGAAGGCCGCACGCTTCGTCCAGATGTGCGACGCCTTCAACATCCCGATCATCACCCTCCTCGACGTCCCCGGCTTCCTGCCCGGCGTCGACCAGGAACACGGCGGCATCATCCGCCACGGCGCCAAGCTGCTCTACGCGTACTGCAACGCCACCGTCCCGCGGATCTCGCTGATCCTGCGCAAGGCCTACGGCGGCGCGTACATCGTCATGGACTCCCAGTCCATCGGCGCCGACATCACCTACGCCTGGCCGACCAACGAGATCGCCGTGATGGGCGCCGAAGGCGCGGCCAACGTCATCTTCCGCAAGCAGATCGCGGACGCCGAGGACCCCGAGGCCATGCGCGTACGCATGGTCAAGGAGTACAAGGCCGAACTGATGCACCCGTACTACGCGGCCGAACGCGGCCTCGTCGACGACGTCATCGACCCCGCCGAGACCCGCGAGGTACTCGTCAGCGCCCTCGCGATGCTCCGCAACAAGCACGCCGATCTGCCGTCCCGCAAGCACGGCAACCCGCCGCAGTAACCGCGAAGGAGACCTGCCACCACATGAGCATCACCGCCACAGACACCCTGCTGAAGGTCGAGAAGGGCAACGCCGCCCCCGAGGAACTGGCCGCCATCACCGCCATCCTCCTCGCCCGCGCCGCCACCACGCCCGACGAGACCCCGGTGCGCGTGCCCGGCCAGGCCGGCTGGCGCCGCCTGGAGCGCACGCCCGGCTTCCGCGCCCCGCACAGCTGGCAGGGCTGAGTTCCCGAGCACAGAAGGCCCCGCACCCGTCCAGGGTGCGGGGCCTTCCGCGTACCCCCGCGGGGTGCCGGACGCGCGCGGCCCCACAGGCGCCCGCGAGACGCAGGAGCGCCCCATGGCGAAGGCCCCCGCGTCGTGTGACACAGGGGCCTGTCGGGTGCGGCAGGGCTGCTACCGCAGGCGCGCCATGAGGGCGTGCTCGACGAGCGTGATGAGCGCGCTCTTGGCGTCCGCGCGGTGGCGGGCGTCGGTGGTGATGATCGGGGCGTCCGGGCCGATCTGCAGGGCCTCGCGGACTTCCTCCGGGGTGTAGGCCTGGTTCCCGTCGAAGCCGTTGAGGGCCACGACGAACGGCAGGCCGCTGTTCTCGAAGTAGTCGACGGCGGGGAAGCAGTCGGCGAGGCGGCGCGTGTCGACGAGCACGACGGCACCGATGGCGCCGCGGACCAGGTCGTCCCACATGAACCAGAAGCGGTCCTGGCCCGGGGTACCGAAGAGGTACAGGATCAGGTCCTGGTCCAGGGTGATGCGGCCGAAGTCCATGGCGACCGTGGTGGTCGTCTTGTCACCGGTGTGGGTGAGGTCGTCGATCCCGGCCGAGGCGCTGGTCATCACGGCTTCGGTGCGCAGCGGGTTGATCTCGGAGACCGCGCCGACGAACGTGGTCTTGCCCACGCCGAAGCCGCCCGCCACCACGATCTTCGCGGAGGTGGTGGAGCGAGCAGGAGCCGCTCCGCCGTTAGAGCTTGCGAAGTCCACTGAGCACCCTTTCGAGCAGTGTCACATCTGGCTGGCCACCGGCAGACTCGTCGCCGCCGGGCTGGTGAATGGCGACAAGGCCCGCCTCCGCCAGGTCGGCGACGAGGATGCGGGCGACACCAAGAGGAATAGAGAGAAGTGCCGAGATCTCCGCGACGGATTTGATCTCCTGGCACAGGCGGCAGATGCGCTGGTGCTCGGGCAACTGCCCTTGCAGACGCGCGGGATCCGCCGTGGTACTGACCAGCGCCTCGATGGCGAGCTGGTAGCGCGGCCGAGTACGGCCGCCGGTCATCGCGTACGGACGCACCAGCGGATTGTGGGCCTTCGGCGCCGGCTGCCGCGCGGCGCGCGGAGGCTGCTGCTGAGGCATCTGGTACTGGGGCTGCTGGGGCTGTCCGTACTGCTGCTGCTGGTAGGGGTTCTGCTCCGGCACGGGCCGGCTCGGTGCGGAGGGAAAGTTGAAGCGGTTCTGGTCGTGCCCACCCTGCGGCTGCTGCGCGCCGCCATAAGGATGTCCTCCGGGTGTTGTCACGTTTCCTCCTCCGACTCCAAGTACGCAGTACTCCCTGTGGAACCGCGCCACCGCACCCTATGGTGCGATGGCGCGAAACGCACTGCCTGTCTGCTAGTTGAGAAGACTTCCTTGCAGCTCGGCGCGCAGATCCGGGGTGAGGACACTGCCCGCGCGATCCACCAGAAGAGCCATCTCGTAGCCCACGAGGCCGATGTCGCACTCCGGGTGCGCGAGCACCGCGAGGGACGAACCGTCCGAGACGGACATGAGGAAAAGGAATCCCCGGTCCATCTCGACCACGGTCTGGTTGACGGCGCCACCCTCGAAGATGCGAGAGGCACCGGCGGTCAGCGAGGTCAGTCCGGAGGCCACGGCCGCCAGCTGATCGGCGCGGTCGCGCGGAAATCCGTCGGACATCGCCAGAAGAAGGCCGTCGGCGGAGACCACCACCGTGTGGGACACCCCAGGGGTGTTGTCCACGAAGTTGGTGATCAACCAGTTCAGGTTCTGTGCCGCCTGGCTCATCGGGCTCACACTAACGCTCCTGGTCATAGCTGTTACTTGACTGCTCAGAACCCGCGCTGCGTCCCTGCTGGACACCGCGCCGCAGGTTGCTCAACCTGCCGCGGACGTCCTCCGGAGCGCGGGAGACCTGGGGGCCGCCCTGCGGGGTCGTCTCCGCTGCGCCCTCGACCAGGTTGGCCTTGGGCACTCGCCGAGGGAGACCGGACGGGGTGACCCCGCCCGCCTTCGGCTCACGGAGCTTTCCGGCCTGCTGCCAGCGTTCGTCGTTGCGCGAACGCCAGGCGGCGGTGCCTTCAGTTCCCTCCGGCGCCCGCTCCGTTTCGGCGGGCTGCTGACGCGGCGACCGCTGTTCGAAGAGGGATCCGGTGGACTCCGCTTCCTGCTTCCCGGGCGGCCACTGCTGCTGGCTGCCGCGTCGCGGCAGGCCCGCTCCGGTCATCGCGTGACCGGTGTCGGCAGCGGCACCCGGACGGTCGAAGCCTACGCGCTCCGGAGCCGGTTCGGGGACGGCCTGGGATTCCGATTCAGTCCCGTAATCCTGCTGGTAGGCAGCCGGATACGTGTTCTGTTCGGGCCATTCGGCCTGCCCCGGCCCGGCTTCGAAACCATTGTCGTAGCCCTGCGTGGCCGGCTGCTGGTCCGGGTAACCGTCTTCCGTATAGCCGTAGTCCTGCTGCGGGTACGCCTCGTAGCCCTGCTGTGCCTGCTGGGCCTCGTAGGAGGTGTCGTAGGCCTGCTCGGACTGCTGCTCGTAGCCCTGGTACTCCTGGTACCCGTGCTCCGGCTGAGGTTCCGGATACTCCTGGGCGGAGTACTGCTGCTGTTCCTGCGGGTAACCCACCTGGGCCGCCAGCGCGGCCCGGCGCTCCTGCTGTCCCAGGGACCGGCCGACCGGGTCGGCAGGGAGGCCGTCAGGGCTCTGCTGCTCGTACCGCGAGTCGTCGAAGCCGAGCTCGGCGGCGGTGCGCAGCGGGGCGGCCTGCTGGGCCTGCTGCTCCGGGATGATCTGCGAGACCGTGAAGTCGTCGTCCGGGATGCCCTCGCCACCGCCACCGTGGGTGATGGCGTCGGGGAGCATGACCAGCGAGGTGGTACCGGCAGCCTCGCCCGAGGGGCGCAGCTGGACGCGGATGCTGTGGCGGTCCGCCAGTCGGCCGACCACGAACAGACCCATGCGCTGCGAGATCGCGGCGTCCACGGTCGGCGGGTTGGCCAGCTTGTGGTTGATGTCCGCGAAGTCCTCGGCGGTGAGGCCGATGCCCTTGTCGTGGATCTCGACCATCACGCGGCCGTCCGGCAGACGCGTGGCGTTGACGCGGACCTTGGTCTGCGGGGAGGAGAACGTGGTGGCGTTCTCCAGGAGCTCGGCGAGCAGGTGCACGAGGTCGGTCACGGCCTGGCCGTGGATCTCGGCCTCCGAGACACCGGAGAGCTCGATGCGCTCGTACTGCTCCACCTCGGACGAGGCGGCGCGCAGCACGTCGACGAGCGGCACCGGCTGGTCCCAGCGGCGGCCCGGCTCCTCGCCCGCGAGGATGAGGAGGTTCTCGCCGTTGCGGCGCATACGGGTGGCCAGGTGGTCCAGGCGGAAGAGGTTCTCCAGCTGGTCCGGGTCGGCCTCGTTGTTCTCCAGGTCGGTGATGAGGGTCAGCTGGCCCTCGATCAGCGACTGGTTGCGCATGGAGAGGTTGGTGAAGATCGCGTTGACGTTCCCTCGCAGGAGCGCCTGCTCGGCCGCGAGCCGTACCGCTTCCCGGTGGACCTGGTCGAAGGCGCGGGCGACCTCGCCGATCTCGTCCTGGGAGTCGATGGGGATCGGGTGGACACGGGTGTCCACCTTGCCGGGATCGGTGCGCGAGAGCTGGTCGACGAGCATCGGCAGGCGCTGCTCGGCGATGTCGAAGGCGGCGGTGCGCAGGCGGGCCATCGCGCGGCCCATCTGGCGGGCCATCATGCCGGCGAGGATGAAGGCGGCGAGCAGGGCCACGACCACGATGGCGCCGTTGACGATGGCGTCGGTGCGGGCGTCGTCGGAGACCGCGACCGCGTCCTTGACGGCCTTGTCGAGGAGTTCCTTCTCGACCTCGTCGTAACCGTCGAACTTCGCGGTGGCGGCGGCCTGCCAGAACGCGGGGGTCGCCCCGGTCTCGGCGAGCTTCTTCTTGCTCTCGCTGTTGGCGATCGCGTCGGTCATGCCGATGAGCGCGGAGTCGTTGATCGTCGGCGGCGGCGTGAAGCGGACACCGGCCTGCTCGGCCTGGTGCTTCGCGTCGGCGATCTTGGCCTTGCCCTCCTCGGACTTCGTGGCCATGACCGCCTTGAGGCGGTTCACGTCGTCCTCGGTACCCGCCGCGACGTACTCGCCGATGGCGATCTCTTCGAGGTAGGCGTAGGAGGAGAAGGCGACGAGCTGAGCCTTGCGGGTGTTCTCGTCGGTGCTCGGGCGCACCAGCAGGTGCGTACCGACGGCGCGCTGCAGCGAGTTCGCCGCCTTGGCCAGCTGGATCGCGTAGACCATGCGGCCGTACGAGGTCACGTTGCCGGTGCCGAGACCGAGCTCGTTCGCGAACTGCATGAGGTAGTGCTGGACCAGCACATAGCCCTCTTCGGTCGGGATGGGCCCGGCCGCCCTCGGCAGATCCTTCTTGGGGCTCTCGATGGCCGCCTGGTACGCCTTGTCGCGTACGACGTCAAGCTTGGGCTCCTCCGCGCGGAAGAGGTCCAGGCGGCGCTCCAGGCCGAGGTTCTTCGGCATGTCCTGGACGGCCTTGTCGAACTTCTCCTTGGCCGCGGTGGTGTCCGCGTAGGCCTTGACGACCTTCGGGTCCTTCGTCTGGCCGTTCAGGAGGGGCTCGGCGGTCAGGTCACGCTCGTTGAGCAGTGCCTGGCTGTAGCCCGAGGCCGCCTGGACGACCGTGGCTATCTTCTCGGCGTCCTTGGCCTCGTTCCAGGTGTCGATGGAGCCCTTCACCTGGAAGCCGCCCATGACCAGACCCACGAGGGCCGGCACGAGCAGGATGGCGTTCAGACGGGTCGGCACACGCCAGTTGCGGGGCGAGAACCTGCTGCTGCTCCCGCTGCTCGCGGGCGGGTCCACGGGCACGTCGACGGGCGACGCGGCCGCTCGCGGCGGCGGGGTGAAGTTGCCGCGCGCGGGTTCATCCGCGGGGCTTGCGATGCTTCGCCTCACTCGACCAACAACCTCTCGGCGGTGCTACTAGCTAGTTCGTTGAATTCCAGCACGGTTAACGGCCGTGTTCCAAACAGTTGAATCCGGCCGTACCCAGAAGCTTATGCCCTACATAAACCGGACATAAAGAGCGTCCTGCGGCAAAAATGGGGGCAGTTGTGCGCGCAGTGGTACCAGGCGACCGCACCCCGTTGCCGAATGGCCGTAATTCTCTGTCGAAACGTTATGAACGACAGGGGCGGGCCGTGTCGTAAGACACAGCCCGCCCCTCCCGCGCGACAACTGAAACCGTGTTACTTGAGCCGCGCCATGAGGGCGTGCTCGACGAGCGTGATGAGCGCGCTCTTGGCGTCCGCGCGGTGGCGGGCGTCGGTGGTGATGATCGGAGCGCCGGGGCCGATCTGCAGGGCCTCGCGGACTTCCTCCGGGGTGTAGGGCTGGTGCCCCTCGAAGCCGTTGAGGGCCACGACGAACGGCAGGCCGCTGTTCTCGAAGTAGTCGACGGCGGGGAAGCAGTCGGCGAGGCG
Organism: Streptomyces sp. NPDC001549; assembly: GCF_042894025.1. Taxonomy (NCBI): domain Bacteria; kingdom Bacillati; phylum Actinomycetota; class Actinomycetes; order Kitasatosporales; family Streptomycetaceae; genus Streptomyces; species Streptomyces sp. NPDC001549. Next base: position 173,609 of record NZ_JBIAVJ010000019.1, on the reverse strand, counting down.
GCGCGTGTCGACGAGCACGACGGCACCGATGGCGCCGCGGACCAGGTCGTCCCACATGAACCAGAAGCGGTCCTGGCCCGGGGTACCGAAGAGGTACAGGATCAGGTCCTGGTCGAGCGTGATGCGGCCGAAGTCCATGGCGACCGTGGTGGTCGTCTTGTCACCGGTGTGGGTGAGGTCGTCGATCCCGGCCGAGGCGCTGGTCATCACGGCTTCGGTGCGCAGCGGGTTGATCTCCGACACGGCTCCGACGAACGTGGTCTTGCCCACGCCGAAGCCGCCCGCCACCACGATCTTCGCGGAGGTGGTGGAGCGAGCAGGAGCCGCTCCGCTAGATGTTCCGAAGGCCACTGAGCACCCTTTCGAGCAGCGTTACATCCGGCGTGCCGCCGGCCTCTCCATTGCCCGGCTGGTGGATGGCCACCATTCCGGCCTCCGCCAGGTCGGCGACGAGGATCCGGGCGACACCGAGCGGCATCGACAGCAGTGCGGAGACCTCGGCAACCGACTTGACCTCGCGGCACAGCGTGCAGATGCGCTGGTGCTCCGGGAGCAGGCCGGACAGGTGCATCGGATCGGCGGTGGTGCTGACCAGCGCCTCGATGGCGAGCTGGTAGCGGGGCCGGGTCCGGCCGCCGGTCATCGCGTACGGACGCACCAGCGGCTGATCGCCTTCCGAGTACGAGTCTCCGTACGAATCGGAGTAGGCGGGGGGCGGGGTCATTGATCCTCCGGGCTGGACAGCAGTGGTCAGCGTGCCGTCTTACGGGGCGGCCGGTGGGGGGAACGGGATGACGGCCTGGCGGGCGTACTGGATTCCGGGGCGGGGCCCCGATCTCCCGGCCGGTAGTACCGTCCGGCCGGGAGAGTGGGAAGTCAGCCGAGCAGACTTCCCTGCAGTTCGGCGCGCAGGTCCGGGGTGAGGACACTGCCCGCGCGATCCACCAGAAGAGCCATCTCGTAGCCCACGAGGCCGATGTCGCACTCGGGGTGCGCCAGTACGGCCAGCGAGGATCCGTCCGAGACGGACATGAGGAAGAGGAATCCCCGGTCCATCTCGACCACGGTCTGGTTGACGGCGCCACCCTCGAAGATACGGGAGGCACCGGCGGTCAGCGAGGTCAGTCCGGAGGCCACGGCCGCCAGCTGATCGGCGCGGTCGCGGGGGAATCCTTCGGACATCGCCAGAAGGAGTCCGTCGGCGGAGACCACCACCGTGTGGGACACCCCGGGGGTGTTGTCCACGAAGTTGGTGATCAACCAGTTCAGGTTCTGTGCCGCCTGGCTCATCGAACTCAACTAACGCTCCTGCTGGTAAGTGGGGTCGATGTGGTAACTGCCGGTCGCCGGTCCGTTGTTGCCGGCCTGACGGCCCTGCTGGATACCGCGTCGGAGGTTGGTCAGACGGCCGCGGACGTCGTCCGGCGCCCGCGAGACCTGCGGACCCGCCTGCGCCTCGGTCTGCTGCTGCGCGGTGCCGGCCACGAGGTTCGCCCGCGGGACCCGGCGGGGCAGCCCCGAGGTCGTGATGCCGCCTGCGGCGGGCTGACGCACGCGTTCGGCCTGCCGCATCAGCTCGTCGTTCGGCGAGGACCGCCAGCTGACGGTCGGCGTGGTGCCGGTCGCCGTGACGGCGGACTCGGCCGCCTGCTCCTGGCCGCGCTTCGGCAGCGGCTGCTGCTGCGGGGCCGCCGGAGCGGACTGCTGCGACTGCTGGCCCTGTTGGGGGATCGCCGTGGCCGGTCCCTGCGCGGGGGGCTGCTGCCCCTCCTCGCGGAACCAGTTCGACTCCAGGGTGTCGAAGATCGGGCTGCGGGCGTCGCCGGAGCTCTGGGCCGGGGGCAGTGCCTCCGGCCGGTGAGCCTGCGGCAGCCGCGGGGTCTCGGGACGCGCGGGCGGTACGGGTGCGTACCCGTTGCCGGCCTGCGGAGCCTGGGCCTGGGGCTGCTGCGGGGCGTAGCCGCCGACACCGGGGCCGCCGGGACGCTGGGGCTGGTAGCCCGGGCGCTCGAACTGTCCGGTGGTGGACGGGTTCATGGGGCCCCGCACGTCCGGACGCTCGAACTGTCCGGTCGTGCTGTTGCCGCCGTCCGCCTGGGGCATGGGGGCGTTGAAGTCCGGGCGGGCGAACTCGGCCGTCGAGCCGGGGCCCGAGAGCTCGTCGTGACCGCGCGCCTGGTCGCTGCCCCAGCTGGTGGTCTGCGGGCCGGGGAGCTCCGCACGAGGAGCGCCACCACGCGGCGGCAGCTGCGGCCGGGGTCCGTTCGAAGCCGGTGCCGCGGGCGCGGCCGGCTGCTGGGACTGCGGCTGCTGGGACTGCTGCTGCTGAGGCTGCTGGGGCCGCTCGAAGCCGTTGCCCTGCGGGTATCCGGTCGGACCGGAAGCCGGACGGGCCTGCGGGCCGCCGCCGAATCCGGCACTGGCGACCGGACCGCGGGCCGGCAGCGGCGCACCGGAACCGAAGGCACCCTGGCCCTGACCCGCGGTGGTCGGACCCTGCTGCGGGCGGCCACCGGGACCACCCTGCTGCGGGCGACCGCCCTGCGGGCCCTGCGGACGCTGGCCGGCGGCGCCGTCGCGGCCCGGTAGAGCGGCGCGCTGGCCGCCACCGGCGACCTGACCGCGCTGCGGGCCCGAGCCCACGGACGGACGTGCGGCCGCACCGCCCACGGCACCCTGAGCACCCGGAGCGCCACCGGGGCCGCCCTGACCACCCTGGCCGGGCATCGGAGGCTTCTTGCCGCCCTGGGCGACGTCCACCGGCAGCATGACGAGCGCCGTCGTACCACCCGAGTCGGAGGGGCGCAGCTGGATCCGGATGCCGTGTCGCAGGGACAGGCGGCCGACCACGAACAGACCCATGCGGCGGGAGACGGAGACGTCCACGGTCGGCGGCGACGCGAGTCGCTCGTTGATCGCGGCGAGGTCCTCGGGCGAGAGGCCGATACCGGTGTCGTGGATCTCGACGAGCACGCGGCCGTCGGGCAGTGCGTGACCGGTGACCTTGACCTTGGTCTGCGGGGAGGAGAACGAGGTGGCGTTCTCCAGCAGCTCGGCGAGGACGTGCACGAGGTCGTTGACCACGCGGCCGGCGACATCGGTTCCGGGCACCGAGGCCAGCTCGACACGCTCGTACTGCTCCACCTCGGAGGCGGCGGCACGGAGCACGTCGACCAGCGGGACGGGGCGGGTCCACCGGCGGCCCGGCTCCTCGCCCGCGAGGACGAGGAGGTTTTCGCCGTTACGGCGCATGCGGGTCGCGAGGTGGTCGAGCTTGAAGAGCGAGGACAGCTGGTCCGGGTCGGCCTCGCGCGACTCAAGTTCGGAGATGAGCGAGAGCTGACGCTGGATGAGGCCCTGCGAGCGGCGCGAGAGGTTGGTGAACATCGCGTTGACGTTGCCTCGCAGGAGGGCCTGCTCGGCGGCGAGTCGGACGGCCTCGCGGTGCACGTCGTCGAATGCCGCGGCCACCTGGCCGATCTCGTCGCGGGTGTGCACACCGACCGACTCCACGGACGTGTCCACGTCCTGCGGGTCGGACTCGGAGAGCTGCTTGACGAGCTCGGGCAGCCGGTCCTGCGCGACGCGCGTCGCGGTGTCCTGCAGGCGGCGCAGCGAGCGGATCATCGAGCGGGCCATGACGAAGGCGCCGACGAGGGAGACACCGAGGACGAGGAGGATCAGGGCACCGTTGATGATGGCGTCCTGCTGGGCCTCGTTCTTCAGCTCACGGGCCTTCTGCTCCATCTCCTCGAGCAGGGTCAGCTCGATGACCTTCATGGCCTGGAGCTTGGTGCCGTCGGCGTCGTACCAGTCGAGCCAGGAGCGGTTCTTCTCCCGGAGGAACGCGTCCTGGCTGGCCAGGACGCGGCGGGAGTAGCCGTCGGCGGTGGAGATCTCGGAGTTGCTGTCACCCAGACCCGCGAGGAGCTCCTCGGTCCGGCCCTGGTAGACGAGTCCGAAGGTCGTCTTCGCCTGCTGCTCGCCCTTCTGGGCGGAGAGGGCGTACAGCCGGTCGTTCTCCTTCAGCTCACCCTGGCGTTCGTTGGTGTCGGGGAGCGAGGCGGCGATGATCGCGCGCTGGATGGAGGCGTACTCCTTGGCGGCGGAGAACGCGGCCAGAGCACGGGTACGCTTGATCATCTCCGGGTTGGAGGTGGCCTGCGCCATGTCCTGGGAGAGCGAGAGCAGCGAGACGATGACCGCGTTGTACTCACTGACGGTCTGCTGGGCGCCGTTGACGTACGACCGGGTGCGGATCGTCTCGATGTTGGTGAGCTGACGGCCGATCTGCAGGACGTTGTTACGGATCGACCGGAGCGTGTCGTCCTTCTCGCCCGTGCTGTCGACCTTGTCGGTCGCGGCGGCGAAGGCCTTGGCAGCGGTGTCCGTCTGCTGACGGACGACGTCGACACTGCTGGTCGTCTTGCCCCTGGAGAGGGTGAGCGGACCTGCGGAGAGGTCGCGCTCCTCCTGGAGCATGGCGGCCAGGTTGGTGGCCTGTCGCGTCATCGTCGTCAGCAGCTGCATGTGCTCCAGCTGCGCGATGTCGTTGAGCGAGTCGTTGATACGGAAACCACCGAGCGTGGTGGCGGCGACGACCGGCAGGGTCAGCAGCGACACGAGTCGCGTGCTGATGCGCCAGTTCTGCATGGCGAGACGAGAACCGGGCCCGTTGGGGGCCTTCGGTATCGCCTCGTCCTGCTCAGCCGGCCCGGCAGGCGCGGCGGGTCCGGCTTTCGCCTTGACCCTGGCCTTCACGGACTTCCCACGGCCCTTCGCCTTCACCGCGGCGGAGGTGTCGGGGCCTGCGCCTTCGACAGCCGGCCCGCGGTTCTGGGCGTGCTGGGGCGAGGAGCCACGGTCGGTCCCGCCGCGCGGCTCCTGCTCCGCCGCAGCGCTGCCATCCCTCTTGAATCGTCCCTGCACTAGCGTCGCAACCTCTGGACCAGGCGTCCCGCCGGGAGACCGGTGGGACGGTGTCGAGTCGTGGGGCACTTGCCGCCCCATGGTGGTCGTCGGTGACCGGCGCGTCTTCCTCTCTTTGCCACCGCGCTCGGCGCGGTGTCGCGCCACCTGCGCGCCGGCTGATTCCCGCGGCGGTCCCGCGAATTCCAGCACAGTGGCGGATCTCCAACAAGGTGCGAGTGTCGGCCCGGAGAGTCGGTTACGGCTTGTGACAGATGGGCTACACGATGTGCGACTGCATTCGGTAGAAAGCGGACTTACGCCATCCAAACAACACGGCCGTCAAGGTGTCCCAGTCGAGATGATCAGGAGCGGAATGGCGCATTCAGTGGCGCAATGTCCGTTTCGGGGGGTGAAGTTGACTGTCCATTATGCCGGTAATGTCAGGTCAAGGGTGAGCAAACTCACATAGCCGTGGCCATTACTTCCTGGTTCGCCGGGGGATTCAGATGTTTAGCCTTGCCCCTTAAAGGGTTGGCGCCAGGGTTGGTGCACGCGACAACCGACACCCATAGATCGAACCGAGGACCCCGAACTCCGATGAAGACGACGACGATGTTCCGCAACATAGCCAACCCCCGCCGCACGACCCTCGCGCACCTCAAGGACGCCGAGGAACTGCAGGCGGCACCGGCCACCCCGGAGCACGCCGTCGAGCTGCCGACGCAGACCGCGAACCCGCGCCGCACCGTCCTGATGAACGTGCCGGTCGCCGCCGCCGCGGAGTAGCCACCCCGCAAAGGAACGTGAAGCGCCGCTGCCCGCCGCGTTAGCCTGGGGTCCGCAGACTCCAGCCAGCGGAAATACAGAGGGGCAGACGCAACAGGTGCGCATCGCCAGGTTCTCGATCGACGGCAACGTCGCGTTCGGCGCGGTCGAGGGCGACGGCGCCCCCGGCGACGACTCCACGCTCGTTCTCGACATCATCAAGGGCATCCCCTTCGCGGACTTCGAGCTCTCGGGCACGAAGGTCCCGATGAGCAAGGTCCGGCTGCTGCCGCCCGTGCTCCCGAACAAGGTCGTGGCCATCGGCCGCAACTACGCGGAGCACGCGGCGGAGCTCGGCAACGAGGTCCCCGACGCCCCGATCACCTTCTTCAAGCCCTCCACCTCGGTGGTCGGCCCGGGCGACCCGATCACGTACCCCTCCTTCTCCCAGGACCTCCACCACGAGGCGGAGCTCGCCGTGGTCATCGGCCGTATGTGCCGCGAGGTCCCGAAGGAGCGCGTCAAGGACGTCATCCTCGGCTACACCTGCGCCAACGACGTCACCGCGCGCGACGTCCAGCAGCGGGAGAAGCAGTGGGCCCGGGCCAAGGGCTTCGACAGCGCCTGCCCCCTCGGCCCCTGGATCGAGACCGACCTGGACCCGAGCGACCTGACCATCCAGTGCACGGTCAACGGCGAACAGCGCCAGCTCGGCCGTACCAGTGACATGGTCCGCTCCATCGAGGACCTGATCGTCCACATCTCCGAGGCCATGACGCTGCTGCCCGGCGACGTCATCCTCACGGGGACCCCGGCCGGAGTCGGCCCCCTCAACGTCGGCGACGAGGTCGCCGTCACCATCGAAGGCATCGGCACTCTCACCAACAAGGTGATCAAGCGTGGTTAACGGACCTGTCCGCGTACGTTTCTGTCCCTCCCCGACCGGCAACCCCCACGTGGGCCTGGTCCGGACCGCACTCTTCAACTGGGCGTTCGCCCGCCACCACGGCGGTACGTTCGTCTTCCGCATCGAGGACACCGACGCGGCCCGTGACTCCGAGGAGTCCTACGACCAGCTGCTCGCCTCGCTGCGCTGGCTCGGCTTCACCTGGGACGAGGGCCCCGAGGTCGGCGGCCCGCACGCCCCGTACCGCCAGTCCGAGCGCATGGACATCTACGCGGACGTCGCGAAGAAGCTGCTCGACGGCGGCTACGCGTACCACTGCTACTGCTCGACCGAAGAGCTCGACGCCCGCCGCGCGGCCGCCCGCGCCGCCGGCAAGCCCTCCGGCTACGACGGCCACTGCCGCGAGCTCACCCCCGTGCAGATCGAGGCGTACCAGGGCGAGCACCGCCCGGCGATCGTCCGCTTCCGGATGCCCGACGAGCCGATCACCTTCACCGACCTCGTCCGCGGCGAGCTGACCTTCACCCCGGAGAACGTGCCGGACTTCGGTATCGTCCGGGCCAACGGCGCCCCGCTCTACACGCTGGTCAACCCGGTCGACGACGCGCTGATGGAGATCACGCACGTCCTGCGCGGCGAGGACCTGCTGTCCTCGACCCCCCGCCAGATCGCCCTCTACGCGGCACTGACCGAGCTGGGCGTCGCCAAGAGCACCCCCGCCTTCGGCCACCTGCCGTACGTGATGGGCGAGGGCAACAAGAAGCTCTCCAAGCGCGACCCCGAGGCCTCGCTCAACCTGTACCGCGAGCGCGGCTTCCTTCCCGAGGGCCTGCTGAACTATCTCTCGCTCCTCGGCTGGTCCTTCTCCAAGGACCAGGACGTCTTCTCGATCGAGGAGATGGTCTCGAAGTTCGACATCGACGGCGTGAACGCCAACCCGGCCCGCTTCGACCTGAAGAAGGCCGAGTCGATCAACGGCGACCACATCCGCCTGCTGGACCCGAAGGCCTTCGCGGACGCCTGCGCCCCGTGGCTGCAGGCCCCGCACGCCAACTGGGCCCCCGAGGACTTCGACGCCGAGGCCTGGGCGCGGATCGCCCCGTACGCCCAGACCCGGGTGACCGTCCTGTCGGACATCACGGCCAACGTCGACTTCCTGTTCCTGAAGGAGCCGGTGGAGGACCAGGCCTCGTGGGACAAGGCGATGAAGGGCGAGCCGGCCGCGCTGCTCACCACGGCGCGCGCCAACCTGGAGTCGGCGGACTGGGCCGACCCCGAGTCCCTCAAGCAGGCCGTCCTGACCGCCGGTGAGGCCCACGGCCTCAAGCTCGGCAAGGCCCAGGCCCCGGTCCGCGTGGCCGTGACCGGCCGCACGGTCGGCCTGCCGCTCTTCGAGTCCCTGGAGATCCTGGGCAAGGAGCGCTCGCTGGCCCGTATCGACGCGGCGCTGGCCAAGCTCGCCGCGTAGCCGCTCCCGTACGAAGACCAGGCCCGGACCCCCGGCAGTTGCCAGGGGTCCGGGCCTGATGTCTGAGCTCTGAGGTCTGAGCCCCGAGCGGCGAGGGGGATCAGGCCTCGGTGAGGATGGTCCGGGCCGCGGCGACCTTCTTCAGGTGCAGCTCGCGCAGCTCCTGGAGCACCTTGGCATCCACTGCGATCTTCGTCTGCTGGATTTCCGCCTCCGCGGTGAACCACGAGTTCAGCAGACCGGTACGCGCCTTGCAGGCCACGTCGGCCTGTGCCGTCGCCTTTTCCCCGTCCGTCACCGGACCGTCCTGGAATTTCTCCACGGCCGGCGGGTCCATCGGCGATGCGTACGTGTAGCCCTTTTCCTTCATGCGGGCGGACCATTTCTGGAACGCCGCCTGCACCTCGGGACGGGCGAGGGAATCCTGATAACTCCGGCTCGATATCCGGCGCGCCGTCTCGACGGCCTGCGGGTGCTCGTAATCCTTGCGGAAATCCAGAATCGACTGGCCCGGGCAGCCCTCTTCCGGGATCGCCTTGCCCCCGTATTCGAGCGGCCCCGTCTTCCCCTCGGAGGAGGGCTTCGCGGCCCGGGGCTGTGCGGTGCCGGCGTCCGCGGGTCGCGCCGCGTGCTCCTGCGGCGCTCCCTGTGCCGAGCATCCGGCCAGAACTACCGCGGCGAGCACGGCAGTTGCCACTCGTCTCATCGTCATGCCTTCCGTGCGGGCCCCGCGCGCGGCCGCGGACGGCCGACGCGCGGGGCTGTGGTGCGCTGCTGGAGTGACGACTCGGGTCAGTTGGACGTGTAGCAGTCCGAGCCCGTACGGGAACCGAAGCCGAGGGAGGCGTTCTGGTGGTAGGTCCTGTTCAGCTTGTAGACGTTGGTGAGGGACGCGACCGCGTCACAGGCGCCGGCGAAGCCGCTGTTGTGGAAGACGGTGGCCTTCTGCATGCTGCCGTTGCAGAAGGAGGCGGGCGTTGTTCTTGACGGGCTTGCCGTATCCCGCCTTGCCCGACTCCAGGTACGTGTAGCCGCTCAGGTTGGAGTTGTAATAGAAGGTGCCGCAGTTGGCGTGGTAGCCGTTGCACCAGATGTCATATCCGCTGCTGGCCCGGGCGGGGGCCACGCCGAAGGCGAGGGCGGCATCGGAGTGCATGCGGACGGCGGCCTCGAAGGCCAAGGGCAAATAAAAATGGAGCACTGAATTCCATTTCCTGCGTCCGCGAGACACGGTCCGCAGGGGTTTCGCATACTGGGGACATGGTCATCCGAGCGGTTCTCTGGGACATCGACGACACCCTCTTCGACTACACGGGGGCCGACGCCGCCGGGCTGGCGCGACAGGTGGAGGCCGCAGGTCTGGCGGACCGGTACGGGACCCCCGCGCAGGCGCTCGCGCTGTGGCGGGAGATCACCGACCGGCACTGGGCGCGCTTCGCCGCCGGCGAGGGCACCTTCCAGGGGCAGCGGCAGGAGCGGGTGCGGGAGTTCCTGGAGGAGCCCGGGATGACCGCGGACGAGGCCGACGCCTGGTTCGACCAGTACGTGGAGCACTACAAGGCCGGCTGGACCGTCTTCCCCGACGTGGTGCCCGCCCTCGACGCCCTCGCGGCCGACTACCGGCACGGGGTGCTCTCCAACTCCTCCCTCGCCAACCAGGACCCGAAGCTCCGCGACCTCGGGCTGCGCGACCGCTTCGAGGTGCTGGTCTGCGCCGTCGAACTCGGGATCAGCAAGCCCGAGGCGGGGGCCTTCCTGGCCGCGTGCGACGCGCTCGGGCTGCCGCCCGGCGAGGTGGCGTACGTGGGAGACCAGCCGGAGATCGACGCACGGGGAGCGCGTGACGCCGGATTGACGGCCGTCTGGATCGACCGCGACGGCTGCCGCGGCCCCGGGCCGGACGGCGCGCACCGCATCGAGGGCCTTGACCAGCTCCCGCAGCTGCTGGCGCGGGATACCCGTTTTGGAGCACGGTCAGGCATCCGGTAATGTTCTTTCTGCGCCGCCGGAGCGGGCCGAGAGGCCGGACGGAGGCGCCACCCAAAGAAAAGCCCCCCGCAAGGGGTTGACTTTTGGTGGGGTATAGTGTAATTGGCAACACGAGGGTTTCTGGTTCCCTTATTCTAGGTTCGAGTCCTGGTACCCCAGCGCAGTGCAGCAGTAACGCAGTGCTTTGCCCCCGTTGTGTAGCGGCCTAGCACGCCGCCCTCTCAAGGCGGTAGCGCCGGTTCGAATCCGGTCGGGGGTACAGATCCTTCCCGCGAGATCTCTTGGGTCGCACCCGGACGTCTCGAAGCAGGATCGCTAGGGCCCCCGTTGTGTAGCGGCCTAGCACGCCGCCCTCTCAAGGCGGTAGCGCCGGTTCGAATCCGGTCGGGGGTACTGTTGGTCTGGTCTAGACCACTTTGGGCTATAGTGTAATTGGCAACACGAGGGTTTCTGGTTCCCTTATTCTAGGTTCGAGTCCTGGTAGCCCAGCGCAGTAACAGCAGCACCAGCTAGCCCCCGTTGTGTAGCGGCCTAGCACGCCGCCCTCTCAAGGCGGTAGCGCCGGTTCGAATCCGGTCGGGGGTACGCATCGAAGAGGCCCTCCGCGTTCATCGCGGAGGGCCTCTTTCGTGTTGTGCCGGCGCGCAGATGAGTGCGGGCCCGAAGGCGCGTGTCAGGACGTGTGCGGCGTCGTACGCGCCCCCGGGCCCGGCGGGCGGGCGGGGGAAGAGGCCCTGCGGGCCGAAAGGGGCTCAGCTGGAGCGGCGCAGGGCCTCCGAGAGCCGTGCGGCCGCGTCGATGACGGCCTGGGCGTGCATCCGGCCCGGGTGGCGGGTCAGCCGCTCGATCGGTCCGGAGACCGATACGGAGGCCACCACGCGGTTCGACGGCCCGCGCACCGGCGCCGAGACGGAGGCCACGCCGGGCTCCCGCTCGCCGATCGACTGCGCCCAGCCGCGACGCCGTACGCCCGAGAGCGCCGTCGCCGTGAAGCGCGCGCCCTGAAGACCGCGGTGGAGCCGCTCGGGCTCCTCCCAGGCCATCAGGATCTGCGCGGCCGAACCGGCCTTCATCGGAAGCGTCGAGCCCACCGGGACGGTGTCCCGAAGACCCGAGAGCCGTTCCGCGGCCGCCACGCAGATACGCATGTCTCCCTGACGGCGGTAGAGCTGCGCGCTCTCTCCCGTCACGTCACGGAGGTGGGTGAGTACCGGTCCCGCCGTGGCCAGCAGGCGGTCCTCGCCGGCCGCGGCGGCGAGCTCCGCCAGCCGCGGTCCGAGGATGAACCGGCCCTGCATGTCCCTCGCCACCATCCGGTGGTGTTCCAGTGCCACGGCAAGGCGATGTGCCGTGGGTCGTGCGAGCCCTGTCGCCGCGACCAGCCCGGCGAGGGTGGCCGGACCGGACTCCAGTGCGCTCAATACCAGAGCTGCCTTGTCGAGAACGCCGACGCCGCTAGAGTTGTCCATGAAACGATATTCGCGTCTCACACTGTGAAACGCAAGTTCAATTTTTCCAAGAACCAGCGAGTCTGTATGTGCGGGTCCACGAACCACTGGGTCCGAGCCGTCGTCCGGGACGTGGGGTACGGGCGGTGCGGCGTACAAGATCTCTATGAAGCGCCGGCACAACCGGCCGGCCGGAGGGAAAGCGATGGGTAGGACACTCGCGGAGAAGGTCTGGGACGACCATGTCGTCCGGCGCGCCGAAGGCGAGCCCGACCTCCTCTTCATCGATCTGCACCTGCTGCACGAGGTGACCAGCCCGCAGGCCTTCGAAGGACTGCGTCAGGCCGGCCGCAAGGTCCGACGCCTCGACCTCACCATCGCGACCGAGGACCACAACACCCCCACCATCGACATCGACAAGCCGATCGCCGACCCGGTCTCGCGCGCCCAGCTGGAGACGCTGCGGGCGAACTGCGCCGAGTTCGGCGTGCGCCTGCACTCGCTGGGTGACGTCGAGCAGGGCGTCGTCCACGTCGTGGGGCCGCAGCTGGGTCTGACCCAGCCCGGCACCACCGTGGTCTGCGGCGACTCGCACACCTCCACGCACGGCGCGTTCGGCGCGCTGGCCTTCGGTATCGGTACGAGCCAGGTCGAGCACGTGCTGGCCACCCAGACGCTGCCGCTGGCCCGCCCGAAGACGATGGCGATCACCGTCACCGGCGCGCTGGCCGAGGGCGTCACCGCGAAGGACCTGATCCTGGCGATCATCGCCAGGATCGGCACCGGCGGCGGCCAGGGCTACATCCTGGAGTACCGGGGCGAGGCCATCGGGAAGCTGTCGATGGAAGCCCGCATGACCATCTGCAACATGTCGATCGAGGCCGGTGCCCGCGCGGGCATGATCGCCCCTGATCAGACCACCTTCGACTACCTGCAGGGCCGTGACCACGCCCCCACGGACAAGGACTGGGACGCGGCGGTCGAGTACTGGAAGACCCTGCGCACGGACGACGACGCGGTCTTCGACGCGGAGGTCGTCATCGACGGCACCGCGCTGTCCCCCTTCGTCACCTGGGGCACCAACCCGGGCCAGGGCGCGCCGCTGTCGGCCCACGTCCCCGACCCGGCTTCGTACGAGGACGCTTCGGAGCGCCTGGCCGCCGAAAAGGCCCTGGAGTACATGGGGTTGACCGCCGGACAGCCGCTGCGGGACATCAAGGTCGACACCGTCTTCGTAGGTTCCTGCACCAACGGCCGCATCGAGGACCTGCGCGCCGTCGCCGGCATCATCGAGGGCCGCAAAGTCGCCGACGGCGTACGGATGCTGGTCGTCCCGGGCTCGGTCCGGGTCGCCCTGCAGGCCGTGGAAGAGGGTCTGGACAAGGTCTTCAAGGAGGCCGGCGCCGAGTGGCGGCACGCGGGCTGTTCGATGTGTCTGGGCATGAACCCCGACCAACTGGCGCCCGGTGAACGCTCCGCGTCCACCTCCAACCGCAACTTCGAGGGCCGGCAGGGCAAGGGCGGGCGCACCCACCTGGTCTCCCCGCAGGTGGCCGCCGCCACCGCGGTGCTGGGCCATCTGGCCTCGCCCGCCGACCTGTCCGCCGCCGACGCGACCGCCGGAGTCTGAACCATGGAAGCCTTCACCACCCACACCGGCCGGGCCGTCCCGCTGCGCCGCGGCAACGTCGACACCGACCAGATCATCCCGGCCCACTGGCTGAAGAAGATCACCCGCGACGGGTTCGAGGACGGGCTCTTCGAGGCCTGGCGCAAGGACCCGGAGTTCGTCACGAACCGCCCGGAGCGCGCCGGCGCGACCGTACTGGTCGCCGGCCCCGACTTCGGTACGGGTTCCTCGCGCGAGCACGCCGTCTGGGCCCTGCAGAACTTCGGCTTCAAGACGGTCATCTCCTCCCGCTTCGCCGACATCTTCCGCGGGAACTCGCTGAAGAACGGCCTGCTGACCGTCGTCCTCCCGCAGGAGACCGTCGAGCAGCTGTGGAAGCTGACGGAGGCCGACCCGACCGCCGAGATCACGGTCGACCTGGTCGACCGCCAGGTGCGAGCGGAAGGCGTCGTCGCGGAGTTCGAACTCGACGACAACGCCCGCTGGCGTCTGCTGGAGGGCCTGGACGACATCTCGCTCACCCTTCAGAACGAAGCGGACATCGCCACGTACGAAAGCGCCCGCCCCACCTTCAAGCCGCGCACGATTCAGGCCTGATTCCTGCCTGATCAGCGCTTATTCACCTTCGGGTGATCACATCGACAACACTGTGCCCCCCGCCCTCCGGCGGGGGGCACAGCCGTTTGTTGAGGCCCCGTGAGGCGACAACTCGCCCCAGATGGCACAATCTGTGCATGGAACGCGACAGTCAACTCGAGCTCTACGAACTCGTCGCGGACCGGTTGAAAGAAGCACACACACGGGTGCGCTCACTGCAAGTCCCGGAGGGCGTAAGGATGGCGCTGTCCCGGAAGCTGTTGGTCGTCACGGCCGCGGCGAAGCATGATCTCGCCGATGCGGCAAGGCGCCTGGACAGGTTGATGAAGGACCTCGACGAGGGTCGATTCCCTGAAGGCGACTGATGCGAAGGAACTCCGTAACGGCCTACAGCGTTGCGGCACTAGGGTGATTAGCCCGTTTCGTGTTTGATTTGCGGTATATATCCGCCTAACGTGCGAAATAAGCTTGAACACATTCGTTCTGGCGAAGTCTCCGAAGGGGAAGACGTGAACAAGGCGCAGCTCGTAGAAGCGATTGCCGACAAGCTGGGCGGCCGCCAGCAGGCCGCGGATGCTGTCGACGCGGTACTGGACGCGATCGTCCGCGCTACCGTCGCGGGCGACCGGGTCTCGGTCACGGGCTTCGGCTCGTTCGAGAAGGTCGACCGTCCGGCCCGTTACGCCCGCAACCCTCAGACGGGTGAGCGCGTCCGGGTCAAGAAGACCTCTGTGCCCCGCTTCCGTGCCGGCCAGGGCTTCAAAGACCTGGTCAGCGGCACCAAGAAGCTCCCCAAGGGCGGCGAGGTGTCCGTGAAGAAGGCGCCCAAGGGCAGCCTCACGGGTGGTGCCTCCGCGACGGTTAAGAAGGCCGTGGCGAAGAAGGCCACCACCGCCAAGAAGGCCGCGGCAAAGACCACGGTCGCAAAGAAGGTCGTGGCCAAGAAGGCCACGGCGACCGCCAAGAAGGCGGCGGTGAAGAGCACCGCCACGGCCAAGAAGGCCACCGCGGCCGCCAAGAAGACCACCACCGCGGCCAAGAAGACCACGGCCGCCGCGAAGAAGACCACCGCCGCGGCGAAGAAGACCGCGCCGGCGGCCAAGAAGGTCACCGCAGCGACGAAGGCGCCCGCCAAGAAGACGGCGACGCGCAAGGCCACCGCGAAGAAGACCACCGCCCGCAAGAAGTAGGGGCACGCGTCACACAGGCCGGGCCGGCTCCCCATGTGGGGGAGCCGGCCCGCGGTGCGTTCGGCGCGCCGGCGACCGGTCCGGGCCGCGGGCGGCCGCCCCTTCAGAACGTCTGCAGCGTCACCAGGGTGATCCGCAGGCTCGCGCCCGCGCCGTCCGTCTCGATCCGGACCCGCTGCCCGGGCCGCAGCAGCCGCAGGCCGCCCGCGTCGAAGGCCGGGGCCTCGAAGGGCACCGGAGTGCCGTCGTCCAGCAGCACGCTGCCGCTGCGGGTCTGGGAGTCGTACGTGTACGCGGTCGCCTGCATACGGGCACTGTATCGGGCGGTGTGGCGCCCCACGCCGAGGGTGAGCGCGGTGCGCAGATCGGCCGCCGTGTCCACGTCCCGGCGCACGCTGTCGACGTCCGCCAGGGAGATTTCCACCGCCCCCGAGGCCGAATGTCTGGCCCGTGACGGCCCGCCGAAGGAGGGGGCCAATTCCACGTCCGGTGCGGCGGAAAGCAAGGTCGTCCCGATTCCGGCCGCATCCGCCAGAAATGCCCGCGGAAATACCGAAGCGTTTTCGAGCACGCGTTGCAATTCCGGGGGCCGGAGCGCCGGCAGATCGGCGTTCAGCGCGGCCACCGCGGCGCCCGGCCGGCCCGACCGCACCGCCCGCGCCCCGTGGTCCAGGGCCGCGTTGAGCCCGGCCGCCGGGGCGTCCGGAACGATCCGCGCCCCGAGCCGCGCCAGTTCCGCACCGGCCGCGGCGTCGTCCGTGACGACCACCACATCCGCGACCGCCGCGCAGGCCAGGGCCCCCGCGACGGTGTCCTGGGCGAAGGCCAGGGCAAGGCCCGGACGAGAGGCGCCCACGGCCCGCGCGAGACGGCTCTTCGCCACCGCCAGAGGCTTCAGCGGGACCACCAGACTCCAGACGGCGTTCGTGACGGACCCCTTCCCTCCGGTGCGCTCCGGCACATCCTTCGGCCATGGTCAGGTCACGGCCGGGTCATGTGTCGGCCCATTGTCACCTCCGCCCGGCCAACCCGGGAGTCCGGCGGGGTGAGCGGGGCGTACGGTGTTCTCGACAGAGACCGGGCGTGGGGTGACACTTGTCCGGCCGACGAGGTGCCCAAGCCGCGCACCGGTCCTAGAGGAAGGTGTCCGAGTGTCCCGCCGCAGAATCGGCTTCTGGTACCGCCTGGCGGCGGTCATCGCAAAACCGCCGCTGGTAGTGCTCTTCAAGCGGGACTGGCGGGGAATGGAGCACATTCCGGCCGAGGGCGGTTTTATCACCGCCGTCAATCACAACTCGTATCTGGACCCGCTCTCGTACGCGCACTTCCAGTACAACACCGGCCGGGTGCCCCGATTGCTCGCCAAGGCCGCCCTCTTCAAGGTCCCTATTGTCGGGTCGATCCTGCACGGCAGCGGACAGATCCCCGTCTACCGGGAGTCCACCAACGCCCTGGACGCATTCCGGGCCGCCGTGGACGCCATCGAGCAGGGCGAATGCGTGGCCTTTTACCCGGAGGGCACCCTCACCCGCGACCCCGACATGTGGCCGATGGCAGGCAAGACCGGCGCCGCACGCGTGGCGCTGATCACCAGGGCGCCCGTCATCCCGGTGGCCCAGTGGGGCGCGAACCTCGCGATGCCGCCCTACGCCAAGGAGAACAAGGTCCGGCTCTTCCCGCGCAAGACCCTCCAGGTGCTCGCCGGACCGCCGGTGGACCTCTCCGCCTTCTACGACGCGGAACCCACCCCGGAGGTCCTCCGGGAGGTCACCGAGGTCATCATGGCGGCCATCACCGCGCTGCTGGAGGAGGTGCGCGGCGAGACCGCGCCCGAGCAGCTGTACGACCATCGCAACGCCAGGGCGGAACAGCGGCGCAAGGCCGCAGGGGAGGGCAACAAGTGACACGTCCCGTGAAGGCGACCGTCTTCGGAACAGGCTCCTGGGGCACGGCCTTCGCCATCGTCCTCGCCGACGCCGGCTGCGAGGTGACGCTGTGGGGCCGCCGCCAGGAGGTGGTCGACGCCATCAACACCGGCCGGACCAACCCGGACTACTTCCCCGGCGTCGAACTCCCCGCGAACCTCCGGGCCACCACCGACCCGGCCGAGGCCGCGGCCGGCGCGGACTTCACCGTCCTCGCCGTCCCGTCCCAGACCCTGCGCGAGAACCTCGCCGCGTGGGCACCCCTGCTGGCCCCCGACACCGTGCTCGTCTCCCTGATGAAGGGCATCGAACTCGGCACCGCCAAGCGGATGAGCGAGGTCATCGAGGAGGTGGCCAAGGTCCCCGCCGAGCGCATCGCCGTGGTCACCGGCCCCAACCTGGCCGCCGAGATCGCCGCCCGCCAGCCCGCCGCCTCCGTCGTCGCCTGCGTGGACGAGAGCGTGGCCCAGCGCCTCCAGGCCGCCTGCCACACCCCGTACTTCCGCCCGTACACGAGCACCGACGTCACCGGCTGCGAGCTCGGCGGCGCCGTCAAGAACGTCATCGGCCTCGCCGTCGGCATCGCGGACGGCATGGGCCTGGGCGACAACACCAAGGGCTCGCTCATCACCCGCGGACTCGCCGAAGCGACCCGCCTCGGCGTGGCGATGGGCGCCGACCCGCTCACCTTCTCCGGCCTCGCGGGCCTCGGCGACCTGGTCGCCACCTGCTCCTCGCCGCTCTCCCGGAACCACACCTTCGGCACCAACCTCGGCCGCGGGATGACCCTGGAGGAGACCATCGCGGTCACCAAGCAGACCGCCGAGGGCGTCAAGTCCTGCCAGTCGGTGGCGGATCTGGCCCGCCGCCACGGGGTGGACATGCCGATCACCGACACGGTGGTGGACATCGTCCACCACGGCAAGCCGACCCTGGTCGCGCTCAAGGACCTGATGGGCCGCAGCGCCAAACCGGAACGTCGCTAGCTCCTTTCCGGACGCCTGAGCGGGTACTCTCGTGGCGATATGAGCAGCGAGAACCTCCCCCAGACCCCTGAGCAGCAGGGCCGCAAGCCCCGCGTGGCCGTCGTGTTCGGCGGCCGCAGCTCGGAACACGCCATCTCGGTCGTCACAGCGGGCGCCGTGCTGCGCTCCATCGACCGCTCCAAGTACGAGGTGCTGCCCATCGGCATCACCACGGACGGCCGATGGGCGCTGACCGCCGACGAGCCCGAGCGGATGGCCATCGCCGACCGCAAGCTCCCGAGTGTCGAGGAGCTCGCCGACTCCGAGGACGGCGCCGTCGTGCTCTCGGTCGACCCCGCCAGCCGCCAGGTCGTCTACACCGAACCGGGCGCCGTCCCCAAGGCCCTGGGCGAGGTCGACGTCGTCTTCCCCGTACTGCACGGGCCGTACGGCGAGGACGGCACCCTCCAGGGCCTCCTGGAGCTCTCCGGCATCCCGTACGTCGGCTCCGGCGTCCTCGCCTCGGCCGTCGGCCAGGACAAGGACTACATGAAGCGGGTGTTCACGTCCTTCGGGCTGCGCGTCGGCCCGTACGTGACCATCCGCCCCCGCGAGTGGGAGGCCGACCGGGACGCCGCCACGGGCAAGATCCTGGACTTCGCCGCCGAGCACGGCTGGCCGCTGTTCATCAAGCCCGCCCGGGCCGGCTCCTCCATCGGCATCACCAAGGTCGACGACGCCTCCGGTCTGGACGCCGCGGTCAAGGAGGCCCGGCGCCACGACCCGAAGATCATCGTGGAGGCGCTGCTGCGCGGCCGCGAGATCGAGTGCGGGGTCCTGGAGTTCGAGGACGGGCCGCGCGCGAGCGTCCCCGCCGAGATCCCGCCGGTGTCCAGCCACGACTTCTACGACTTCGAGGCGAAGTACATCGACTCCGCCTCCGGGATCGTGCCCGCCCCGCTCACCCCGGAGCAGACCGCCGAGGTGCAGCGGCTCGCGATCGAGGCCTTCGAGGCCGCGTCCTGCGAGGGCCTGGTGCGCGCCGACTTCTTCCTCACCGAGGACGGCACGTTCGTCATCAACGAGATCAACACGATGCCGGGCTTCACGCCGATCTCCATGTACCCGCTGATGTGGCAGAAGACGGGCATCGAGTACCCGGAGCTGGTGGACAGCCTGATCCAGGCGGCCCTGCGCCGCTCCACCGGCCTGCGCTGACAGTCGTCCGAAAAGCCGACCGCCCGCCGACCGCCTTCGAAGGCGGTCGGCGGGCGGCGGTGTGCTCGGTACCCGGTGCGCGGTACGCGGAGCGCGGTACTCAGTAGGAGGCGATGCCCTCGGGCACGGTCGCGGTGATGGCCGTGGACAGGCCGACCAGCATCCCCGCATCCGTGGCATGCTCCTTGTCGACCTGGACCTCGGTGTAGGCCAGCCGCAGCCCGGTGGTGAACCGGAACCCCCCGCCGGAACCGTCGTCGAGCTTCTCCAGCAGCCAGGCCACTCCGTTCACGTGGACGCCCTCCTGCTTCGGATCGAGCATCTTGGGGGGCTTGGGGATACCGCACCGCAGTACGATCGCCGAACCGCCCCACGCGGCGGTCAGATCGGACTCCGGTTCGGTTCTGGTCCGCGCCAGGCCGGCCACCGTCTCCGGGAGCTCCTTGTGCAGTGCCGCACAGAGTCCCGCGACGGCGGCGGGCGGCGTGGGCGGGGGGTCCACCCGGGCTTCGGATCCGCCCGGGGAGCACGCCGCGGCGGCCAGGACGGCCATCGAGGCGGGCAGGGCGGACAGGGCGGACAGGGCGCGGACACGCAGGGGCCGGTGGTGGAGGGACATCACCGGCCAAGAGTAGACGGGGGCTACAGATGGACCACCGGGCAGGTCAAGGTGCGGGTGATCCCCTCCACCTGCTGGACCTTGGCGACGACCATACGGCCGAGGTCGTCCACGGTGTCGGCCTGGGCGCGCACGATCACGTCGTACGGGCCCGTCACGTCTTCGGCCTGGATCACCCCCGGGATCTGGCCGATGGACTCGGCGACGAACGACGCCTTGCCCACTTCGGTCTGGATAAGGATGTACGCCTGTACCACGGAACCTCCAGGGCGGCCACGAGGATCATTTCCCCTAACCTTCGGGTGGGCCCCACACGAATGAACGGGCCGGGGGAAGAAGGGACGCCACGGTACCGCGTCGCCGTGCGCCACGGGGAGACCCGCGGGCCCGGCGCCACGCACAGCGGGGCGTACGGAGAGCAGAAGTTGACGTATCTGTTGACGGTACCCAGAGCTGAGACGGCTCGCGACCGCAAGCGGACTGGGCAAGAAGGGGCACAGCGATGAAGGGCACTGTCGGCGAGCTGGGGGAGTTCGGGCTGATCAGGGAGCTCACCTCACGGCTCACCACCACCCCGGCGGTCCGGCTCGGACCGGGCGACGACGCCGCGGTGGTGTCCGCCCCCGACCGGCGGGTCGTGGCGAGCACCGACATCCTGCTGGAGGGCCGGCACTTCCGGCGCGACTGGTCCACGGCCTACGACGTCGGCCGCAAGGCCGCCGCGCAGAACCTCGCCGACATCGCAGCCATGGGCGCGGTGCCGACCGCGCTGCTGCTCGGCCTCGTCGTCCCCGCAGAACTGCCGGTCACCTGGCCCACCGAACTGATGGACGGGATCCGCGACGAGTGCCAGGTCGCCGGCGCGGCCGTGGTCGGCGGGGACGTCGTCCGCGGGGACGTCATCACCGTCGCCATCACCGCCCTCGGCGACCTGCGCAACCACGAGCCCGTCCTGCGCTCCGGCGCCCAGCCCGGCGACGTCGTCGCCGTCACCGGCTGGCTCGGCTGGTCCGCGGCAGGCTTCGCCGTGCTCTCGCGCGGCTTCCGCTCCCCGCGGGCCTTCGTCGAGGCGCACCGGCGCCCCGAGCCGCCGTACCACGCGGGTCCCGCCGCCGCCGGGCTCGGCGCCACCGCCATGACCGACGTCAGCGACGGCCTGATCGCCGACCTCGGGCACATCGCCGACGCCAGCAAGGTACGGATCGACCTGCGCTCGGCGGCCGTCGACATCCCGACCCAGATGCACGACATCGGGCAGGCCGTCGGCGTGGACCCGCTCCAGTGGGTGCTCACCGGGGGAGAGGACCACGCGATCGTGGCGACCTTCCCGCCCGACGTGAAGCTCCCCGCCCGCTGGAAGGTCATCGGCGAGGTGCTCAACCGCTCCGCGCTGCCCCAGGTGACCGTCGACGGCGCGCCCTGGACCAGCACCGGCGGCTGGGACCACTTCGGGGCCGACCCGGCCGCCCAGGACGGCACGCTGTGAGCACCGCCCCGCCGCTGTGCCTGACCGTCGCCGGATCCGACTCCGGCGGCGGCGCGGGCATCCAGGCCGACCTCAAGACCATGCTGGCGCTCGGGGT
Organism: Streptomyces sp. NPDC001549; assembly: GCF_042894025.1. Classification (NCBI taxonomy): domain Bacteria; kingdom Bacillati; phylum Actinomycetota; class Actinomycetes; order Kitasatosporales; family Streptomycetaceae; genus Streptomyces; species Streptomyces sp. NPDC001549. The sequence goes on along the minus strand of NZ_JBIAVJ010000019.1, from coordinate 152,394 downwards.
GCACGGCATGAGCGTGGTGACCGCCGTGACGGCGCAGAACTCGCTCGGGGTACGGGGAGTCTGGGAACTGCCCGCCGAGGCCGTCACGGCCCAGTACCGGGCCGTCGTGGACGACATCGGAGTCCAGGCAGTGAAGACCGGGATGCTCTCCTCCGCCGTCCTGGTGGAGACGGTGGCCGCGCTGCTGGCGGACACCCGGGCCCCGGCCGTCGTGGACCCCGTCGGGGTCTCCAAGCACGGGGACGCGCTGCTCGCCGCCTCGGCGCTGGACGCCGTACGCAAGGAGCTGCTGCCGCGGGCCACGGTGGCCACCCCCAACCTGGACGAGGTGGCCCAGCTCACGGGTGTGGTGGTGGAGACCGAGGACGACATGCGGCGGGCCGCCGACGCGATCCTCGGCCACGGGCCGCAGTGGGCGCTGATCAAGGGCGGACACCTCGCGGCGCACGGCCACGAGGCGGTGGACCTGCTCACCGACGGCACCGAGGAGCGGTGGCTGCGCGCCCGGCGTCACGACAACCGGCACACCCACGGCACCGGCTGCACCCTCGCCAGCGCGATCGCGGCGGGCCTGGCCAGGGGACTGACCGTCCCGGAGGCCGTCACGGCCGCCAAGGAGTACGTCACGGGCGCCATCGCCGCCGGCTTCGCGCTCGGCGGGGGCATCGGCCCGGTGGATCACGCCTGGCAGTGGCGCTGAACCCGCTGCGACAGCCCGGCCGGCCCTCCGGCCGGGCCCCCGGACAAGGCAAAAGGCCGGTTCACCAGAGGTGAACCGGCCTTTTTGGCAACCGGAAAGGGCTGCGCTACGACGGGAGGCGTCAGCGCGAGACCTTGCCGGCCTTGATGCACGAGGTGCAGGCGTTGAGGCGCTTCGGCGTCCCATTGACCACGGCACGGACGCGCTGGATGTTCGGGTTCCAGCGACGCGAGGTGCGGCGGTGCGAGTGGGAGATGTTGTTGCCGAAGCTCGGCCCCTTGGCGCAAACGTCGCAGTTGGCAGCCACAGGTCACTCCAAGACTTCAGATGCAATTACAGTGAAACCGGCGCACCGGATTCAGAGGACTGAAGTGGTTTGCCGGGGGAATGGCCCGACTCTCGCCGGGCAACCGGAGCAGCATACAACGACTGCGTCCGTCCAAGAAAACTACCATGGCCGCCGCTGCCCCCGCCCCGCGGTCCCGACGCCCGGGCGGTCCTTCGTTACCCTGCGGTGAACCCTGGCCCGCACAAGGAGGAACGCCCGGTGCCGCACGAGCCGCAGCCGCAGCGCCCTGACGAGCTCGACGCCGAAGCGGTGCGCACCTGGAGCTCGCTGGCCCTGGCCGCACTGGGCCGGGCCCGCGAGGACATCGACGCGATCAACGTCTACCCGGTCGCCGACGCGGACACCGGAACCAACCTCTACCTCACCGCCGAATCGGCCGACCGCGGCCTTGCCGAGGCCTTCCCCGAGGTGACCGACGGCACAGCGGGGACCTCCCTGGCCGAGGCCGTACGGGCCTGGGCGCACGGAGCCCTGGTGGGAGCCCGCGGGAACTCCGGGACGATCCTGGCGCAGCTCCTGCGCGGCGTGGCCGACGTACTCGGCGACGAGCCGGCCCAGCGGGCCGAGCAGGCGCAGCAGGCCGGACCGGGCCCCGGCGGGCTGCTGGCCCGCGCGCTCACCCGGGCCGCGGAGGAGGCGTACGCGGCCGTCGCGCACCCGGTGGAGGGCACCATGCTCACCGTCGCCGGCGCCGCCGCCCGGGCCGGCGAGGCGGCCGGAGCCGCCGCCGGGACCGCGGCCGAGGTGGCCCGGGCCGCCTACGACGGGGCCCGCGCCGCCCTGGCCGAGACCCCTGGGCAGCTCGCCGCGCTGGGCCGGGCCGGAGTGGTCGACGCCGGGGGCTGCGGGCTGGTCGTCGTCTTCGGCGCCCTGTGGCAGGCACTGTCCGGCCAGGAGCCGGCCGCCGAACCCGTACGCGCGGTGCCCGTACCGCAGTCGCCGGACCCCTGCGCGCAGGAGGAGGACGGGCCCGCATACGAGGTGATCTACCTGCTGGAGGCCTCCGAGGCGGCCGTCGGCGAACTGCGCGAACGCCTCGACGGACTCGGCGACTCACTGGTCGTGGTCGGCGGCGACGGACTGTGGAACGTCCACGTCCACGTCGACGACCCCGGCGCGGCCGTGGAGGCCGGAGTCGTGGCCGGACGGCCCTACCGGATACGGATCACCCACTTCGGTGACGAGCGCCGCCGGGCGCGGGGCGAGCGCGCCCAGCGGGCCGTGGTCGCCGTCGTCGCCGGCGAGGGACTGGCCGGGCTGTGCGGGGAGGCGGGAGCGACCACCGTGCTCGTACGCCCCGGGGAGCCGCCGGCCGTCGCCGAACTCCTCGACGCCGTCCGCCGCGCGCACGCCCGTGAGGTGGTCCTGCTGCCGGGCGGCGCCGAACTGCGCGCCGCCGCGGCCGCGGCGGCCGAACAGGCCCGCGCCGAGGGCGTACGGGTGGCTGTGATCCCCACCCGCTCGGCGGTCCAGGGCCTGGCCGCCCTCGCCGTCCACGACCCGGAGGGCAGCTTCGACGAGGACGTGGTCGCCATGACGGCGGCGGCCGGCGCCACCCGGTACGGGGAACTGGCCGTCGCCGAGCGGCAGTCCTTCACCTCGGCCGGCATCTGCCAGGCCGGAGACGTGCTCGGCCTGATCGACGGGGACGTCGCGGTGATCGGCTCGGGCCTGGCCGAGACCGCCGAGGCCGTCCTGGACCGGATGCTGGGCTCCGGCGGCGAACTCGTCACCCTGGTCCTGGGACCCGACGTTCCGGACGCCGTCGCCGAGCGCCTGGAGGCCTACGTCCAGCAGGGCCACCTCGCCGTGGACACCGTCACCTACCGGGGCGGCCGGTACTCGGCGCCGCTCCTGGTCGGGGTGGAATAGCGGGCTTGTCAGCGCCATGGTGTGCAATGGAACACGTGCCCGCGCTCGACGAAGACCTCAAGAAGACGCTCGGTCCCGCCACCGCCAAGGTGCTGGCCGAGCAGCTCGGCCTGCACACGGCCCTGGACCTGCTCCACCACTACCCGCGGCGGTACGCCGAGCGCGGTGAGCTGACCTCCCTGGCCGAGCTCGCCGACCAGATCGACGAGCACGTGACCGTCGTCGCGCAGGTCGCCGACGCCCGGATCCTGACCTTCAACGGGGGCCGCGGCAAGCGTCTGGAGGTGACCATCACCGACGGCAGCGGCCGCCTCCAGCTGGTCTTCTTCGGCGCCGGCGTCCACAAGCCGCACAAGGACCTGCTGCCCGGCAGCCGCGCGATGTTCGCCGGCAAGGTCGGCATGTTCAACCGCAAGCTCCAGCTCTCCCACCCCGCCTACGAGCCGCTCGGCCAGGACGCCTCCGACCGGGATGCCGCGACCGCCTTCGCCAACCAGCTCATCCCGATCTACCCGGCCTGCGCCAAGCTGGAGTCCTGGAAGATCGCCAAGTGCGTGGACGCGGTGCTGCCCAGCGCCCAGGACGCCGTGGACCCGCTGCCGCGCGCCCTGCGCGAGGGCCGCGGGCTGGTCCCGCTCACCGAGGCCCTGCTGAAGATCCACCGCCCGGGCACCAAGGCCGACATCGAGGACGCCCGCCAGCGCCTCAAGTGGGACGAGGCCTTCGTCCTCCAGGTCGCCCTGGCCCGGCGCCGGCACGCCGACTCCCAGCTCCCGGCCGTCCCGCGCCGCCCGGTCCCCGGCGGCCTGCTCGACTCCTTCGACGCGAAACTGCCCTTCACCCTCACCCAGGGCCAGCAGACCGTCTCGAAGGAGATCTTCGACGACCTGGCCACCGAACACCCCATGCACCGCCTCCTCCAGGGAGAGGTCGGCTCGGGCAAGACCCTGGTCGCGCTGCGGGCGATGCTCGCCGTCGTGGACAGCGGCGGGCAGGCCGCCATGCTCGCGCCCACCGAGGTGCTCGCCCAGCAGCACCACCGCTCCATCACCGAGATGATGGGCGAACTGGCCGAAGGGGGCATGCTCGGCGGCTCCGACCGGGGCACCAAGGTGGTGCTGCTCACCGGCTCCATGGGGATGCCCGCGCGCCGCCGGGCCCTGCTCGACCTGGTCACCGGCGAGGCCGGGATCGTGATCGGCACGCACGCACTGATCGAGGACAAGGTGCAGTTCCACGACCTCGGCCTGGTCGTCGTGGACGAGCAGCACCGCTTCGGGGTGGAGCAGCGCGACGCGCTGCGGTCCAAGGGGAAGCAGCCCCCGCACCTGCTGGTGATGACGGCGACCCCGATCCCGCGCACGGTCGCCATGACCGTCTTCGGCGACCTGGAGACCTCCGTCCTCGACCAGCTTCCGGCCGGGCGCTCCCCGATCGCGACGCACGTGGTGCCCTCGAAGGACAAGCCGCACTTCCTCGCGCGGGCCTGGGAACGGGTCCGCGAGGAGGTCGAGAAGGGGCACCAGGCGTACGTGGTCTGCCCCCGCATCGGGGACGGGGAGGACGATCCCAAGAAGAAGTCCGCCGAGGACGACGCCGACAAGCGGCCACCGCTCGCGGTCGTCGAGATCGCCGAGCAGCTCACGCGCGGACCGCTGGCCGGGATGGCCGTCGAGGTGCTGCACGGCCGGATGGACCCCGCCGACAAGGACGACGTCATGCGCCGGTTCGCCGCCGGCGGGGTCAAGGTGCTGGTCGCCACCACCGTCATCGAGGTCGGGGTGAACGTCCCCAACTCCACCGTCATGGTGATCATGGACGCGGACCGGTTCGGCGTCTCCCAGCTCCACCAGCTGCGCGGCCGCGTCGGCCGCGGATCCGCGCCCGGTCTGTGCCTGCTGGTCAGCGAGATGCACGAGGCCAGCCCCGCCCGGGCCCGGCTGGCCGCCGTCGCCGCCACCCTCGACGGCTTCGAACTCTCCCGGATCGACCTGGAACAGCGCCGCGAGGGCGATGTGCTCGGCCAGGCCCAGTCCGGAGTCCGCTCCTCGCTGCGCATGCTCGCCGTCATCGAGGACGAGGAGGTCATCGCCCAGGCACGGGAGGAGGCCACCCGCGTCGTCGCCGAGGACCCCGCGCTGGAACACCTGCCGGGCCTGCGGACCGCGCTGGACGCCCTGCTCGACACCGAGCGCGAGCAGTACCTGGAGAAGGGCTGAGCAGCACGACCTATCGTTGGAGTGCCGCGGCAGCGCCGGGGCACCCCACCTACCGCCGTACCGAAGGACCCCAGATGACCCGCGTGATCGCCGGCAGCGCCGGCGGGCGACGGCTGGCCGTGCCCCCCGGCACCGGCACCCGGCCGACCTCGGACCGGATGCGCGAAGGCCTCTTCTCGACCTGGGAGTCGCTGCACGGCGTCGAAGGGGCCCGGGTGCTCGACCTGTACGGCGGCTCCGGCGCCGTCGGCCTGGAATCGCTCTCCCGGGGCGCGGCCCACACCCTGCTCGTCGAGGCCGACGCCAAGGCCGCCAAGGCGATCCGGGACAACATCCGGACGCTGGGCCTGCCCGGCGCGGAGTTCCGCGCGGGCAAGGCCGAGCAGATCGTGGCGGCCAGGGCGGCGGGGGACCCGTACGACATCGTCTTCCTGGATCCGCCGTACGCCGTGGACGGCGCGGAACTGCGGGAGATCCTCCTCACACTCCGGTCCAATGGCTGGATCACGGACGATGCGCTCGTCACCGTGGAGCGCAGCACCAGGAGCGGTGCCTTCCCGTGGCCCGAGGGCTTCGAGCCGCTCCGGTCGCGCAAGTACGGCGAGGGCACTCTTTGGTACGGCCGCGCCGCTTTCACCAGCGAAGACTCATGAACGAGGGAGTTCAGTTGCGCCGCGCCGTCTGTCCGGGGTCCTTCGACCCCATCCACAACGGACACCTCGACATCATCGGACGCGCCTCCAGGCTGTACGACGTCGTGCACATCGCCGTGGGGATCAACGAGTCGAAGCAGGGCCTGTTCACCGTCGAGGAGCGGATCGAGCTGATCCGCGAGGCGACGGCCGACTACGGCAACGTCCAGGTCGAGGCCTTCCGCGGACTGCTCGTCGACTTCTGCAAGGAGCGGGACATCCCGGCCATCGTCAAGGGCCTGCGCGCGGTCAGCGACTTCGACTACGAGCTCCAGATGGCCCAGATGAACATGGGCCTGTCAGGTGTCGAGACGCTGTTCGTCCCGACCATCCCCACCTACAGCTTCCTGTCCTCCTCGCTGGTCAAGGAGGTCGCGACCTGGGGCGGCGACGTCGCCCACCTGCTGCCGGCGCACGTCCACGCGGCGCTCCTGGAGCGGCTGCGCGACCGCTGACCGACTGACAGGGCGTCAGGCGGTGTCGGGGGTCGGCCCGGTGGCCTTACAGTCGTCCCGTCCGTCTCAGGAACCGCCTGAGGCCGAGAGAGTGCGAGCCCCCATGGACGTGCAGAAGAAGCTCGACGAGATCGTCGCGGCCGTCGGCGGCGCCCGGTCCATGCCCATGTCGGCCTCCTGCGTGATCAACCGTGCCGAGCTGCTGGAGCAGCTCGAAGAGGTGCGCCAGGCGCTGCCCGGCTCGCTCGCGCAGGCTCAGGAGCTCATCGGCGGCCGGGAGCAGATGGTCGAGGAGGCCCGCCGGGAGGCGGAGCGGATCATCGACGCGGCCCACAACCAGCGCGGTTCGCTGATCTCCGACACCGAGATCGCGCGGCGCTCCCAGGCCGAGGCGGACCGGATCCTGGAGGAGGCCCGCCGGGAGGCCGAGGAGATCCGGGCCGAGGCCGACGACTACGTCGACAGCAAGCTCGCGAACTTCGAGGTCGTGCTGAGCAAGACCATCGGCTCGGTGGACCGGGGCCGGGAGAAGCTCCTGGGCCGCGGTCCGGGTCTGGACGAGCACGGCTACCCGGACATGGACGCACCCGAGCGCAGCCACGACCCCGAGATGCAGCGGCAGCAGGCGGACGCCTACGTGGACACCAAGCTGGCGACCTTCGAGGCGGTGCTCTCCAAGACCCTGGAGGCTGTGGGCCGCGGCCGCCAGAAGCTCCTGGGCCGGGTCCCCACGGACGACCTGGGGGTGCACATGGCCGCCCAGGACGCGGTGGGCGGACAGCAGTCCCGCTCGGCGAGCGACTCGGACTTCCTGGCGGGCCTGGCGGAGCCGGAGCCGCTGCACGCGCAGGCACCGATCCCGGCGCAGGCGGAGCCCGTGTACGACACGTACGGCTACCAGCAGCCCGCCCAGTCCGCCGCCCAGCCGCAGGACGCGTACTCCTACCAGGACCCGTACGGCGGCTACCAGCAGCCGGACCCGTACTCCACCGCGGGCGGCGGCTCCACCGGAGCGGCCTACGCCGCGCACTACGACGCGCAGCAGCCCGACCCCTATGCCGCGTACCAGCAGCCGCAGGCCCAGCAGCCTTCGCTCGACGAGACCAGCCTCTTCGACACGAGCATGATCAACCTGGACCAGCTGCGGCAGTACGAACAGGGGCGCTAGTACCGGATTGGGCGCTGGGCGCCGCTGCGGGTATCCTGGCTGTTCGGTCGCGCGTATGCACCGCGATCCATGCTGCCCTAGTGCGGCGGAATCTTTGATCTTCAGCGATCTGTGAAAGCAGGAACGGCCCTGAATACCCGCCTCGACCACCACAACCCCCTCGTGTTCGACACGCACGAGCTGGGCCGGCGTCCTGGTGCCATGCAGCGGCTGTCCCGTGAGATCGCGGCACCGGCGGACTTCGGTCTCGTCGGCGTCATCGGAGTGCCGGAAGGCGCCCCGGTGAAGCTCAGCCTCCGCCTGGAGTCGGTCATGGAAGGGGTGCTTGTCACAGGCACCGCCCGTGCGTCGGCCGTAGGGGAGTGCGTAAGGTGTCTGGAGTCCGTCGAGCGCGAGCTCAAGGCGGACTTCCAGGAGATGTTCTCGTACCCTGACGCCGACGACCGGAGCCGCTCCAAGGCGGAACCGGCCGACGACGCCGAGGACGACGAGGACACGCTCTTCCTCGAGGACGGTTTGTTCGACCTCGAACCCGTGCTGCGGGATGTGGTGGTGCTCGCACTGCCCATGCAGCCGGTGTGCCGGGAGGACTGTCTCGGACTGTGCCCCGATTGCGGGCTCAGCCTGAACGACGACCCGGACCACCACCATGACGCCGTCGACATCCGTTGGGCGGCATTGCAGGGACTCGTCGTGACCGATCAGGACGGCGAGAAGGACAACATGAGCGGCACTGCCTCTGACGGAGTTCAGGGCGCCGCCGAGAAGCAGGAGAAGTAGCCGTGGCTGTTCCGAAGCGGAAGATGTCGCGCAGCAACACGCGCCACCGCCGGTCGCAGTGGAAGGCTGCGGTCCCCACCCTGGTTTCGTGCGAGCGTTGCCAGGAGCCGAAGCTCCAGCACATTGCGTGCCCGAGCTGCGGCACCTACAACAAGCGCCAGGTCCTCGAGGTCTGAGCGGCTGGTGAGAGGCGCAATGTCTGAGCTGTCCAACGCTGAGAAGCAGGCAGACAGTAACAACGCGGCCTCGTCCCACACGCTTCTGGAAGGGCGGCTCGGGTATCAACTCGAGTCCGCCCTTCTGGTGCGTGCGCTGACCCACCGCTCGTACGCGTACGAGAACGGCGGTCTGCCCACCAACGAACGCCTGGAGTTCCTCGGGGACTCCGTGCTGGGACTGGTGGTCACGGACACGCTGTACACGACTCACCCGGATCTCCCCGAAGGCCAGCTGGCCAAGCTTCGGGCCGCGGTGGTCAACTCGCGCGCACTGGCGGAGGTCGGACGCGGCCTCGAACTCGGCTCCTTCATCCGGCTAGGCCGGGGCGAAGAGGGCACGGGGGGCCGGGACAAGGCCTCCATCCTCGCCGACACCCTTGAAGCGGTGATCGGCGCGGTTTACCTCGATCAGGGCCTCGACGCGGCCTCGGAGCTGGTTCACCGGCTCTTCGACCCGCTCATCGAGAAGTCCTCGAACCTCGGGGCCGGCCTGGACTGGAAGACCAGTCTCCAGGAGCTCACGGCGGCCGAAGGCCTTGGCGTGCCCGAGTACATGGTCTCCGAGACCGGTCCGGACCACGAGAAGACCTTCACTGCTGCCGCTCGCGTCGGTGGTGTCTCGTACGGCACCGGCACCGGCCGCAGCAAGAAGGAAGCGGAACAGCAGGCCGCGGAGTCCGCATGGCGCGGAATCCGTGCCGCCGCGGACGAGCGGACCGCGGCTGCGGCAGCTGCCGCAGCTGCCGGTCCGGCAGAGGTTCCGGCTTCGGCCGGGACCGAGAACGGCGGGGTGCCGACGCCCGCCGACTCGGCGCCGGACGCCTGACCCTTCCTTCGGGATGTACCCGCCCGCCCCTGCCTCGCAGGGGCGGGCGGTTCCGTTTCCGGGCGGCCGGTACGCTCGCCGGGAGCATCAGATCCACACCCACCGGAGGTGCCCCGTGCCCGAGTTGCCCGAAGTCGAAGTCGTGCGGCGGGGGCTGGAGCGCTGGGTGGCGGGGCGGACCGTCGAGGCCGTCGAGGTCCTGCATCCGCGGGCCGTCCGGCGCCATCCGGGCGGCGGGGCCGACTTCGCGGCGCGGCTGCGCGGGGAGACCGTCGGGGTGCCGCGGCGGCGCGGGAAGTACCTGTGGCTGCCGCTGGAGGGCCGGGACCTGTCCGTGCTCGGACACCTCGGGATGAGCGGGCAGCTGCTGATGCAGCCGCAGGACGCCCCAGACGAGAAGCACCTGCGGATCCGGGTGCGCTTCGACGACGACGCCGGGACGGAGCTGCGCTTCGTGGACCAGCGGACCTTCGGCGGCCTCTCGCTGCACGAGGTCGCCGCCGACAGCACCGACGGGCTGCCCGACGTGATCGCGCACATCGCTCGTGACCCCCTGGACCCGCTGTTCGACGAGGGTGCCTACCATCTCGCGCTGCGAGCCAAGCGGACCACCGTCAAGCGGGCGCTGCTGGACCAGTCCCTGATCAGCGGGGTCGGCAACATCTACGCGGACGAGGCGCTGTGGCGCGCCAAGCTGCACTACGAGCGCCCCACCGCCAACCTCACGCGCCCCCGGAGCGCGGAACTCCTCGGCCATGCCCGGGACGTCATGAACGCCGCCCTCGCGGTCGGCGGCACCAGCTTCGACAGCCTGTACGTCAACGTGAACGGGGAGTCGGGCTACTTCGACCGTTCGCTCGACGCCTACGGGCGTGAGGACGAGCCCTGCCGGCGCTGCGGTACGCCGATACGGCGCCGGCCGTGGATGAACCGGTCGAGCTACTTCTGCCCGCGGTGTCAGAGGCCGCCGCGCGTGGCGTCGTAGGACTGCCGGGCGCCCAGCACCGCCGGCATGTTCCCCTCCAGGCAGTGGATGAGCGCGAGCAGCCGGTCCGCGACCTCGACGCCGAGCGGAGTCAGTTCGTAGTCGACGCGCGGCGGGTTCGTGGGCTGCGCCTCGCGGCTGACTATGCCGTCGCGCTCCAGCGCGTGCAGGGTCTGGGAGAGCATTTTCTCGCTCACGCCCTCCACCCGGCGGCGCAGCTCGTTGAAACGGCACGGGCCTTCGCGCAGGGCGCCGACGGTGAGGCTGCCCCAGCGGCCGGTGACGTGTTCGAGGGTTTCCCGGGACGGGCAGGCGCGCGCGAAGACATCGAACGGTTGTGCTGTCTCGGCGGCTTCGGTACAGGCGGGGGTCTCCATGAAGCCAGCGTACTCGCCCGCAGCGCTAACCCGAGGGTTGCGCTTTCTAAAAGTTAGTGATTCTCTTTCTCTCGTCGCACCACGCCCTGTGCCGCGACGAGAGTTTTCCCGAGGGAGAGATCAGCCTTGTCCGCAATCACGCACACCCCCGTCGTCTCGATCGCCTACCACTCCGGCTACGGCCACACCGCCGTCGTTGCCGAGGCGGTCCGCAGCGGCGCCGTGGACGCCGGAGCGACCGTGCACCTGATCAAGGTCGACGAGATCGACGACGCCCAGTGGGAGCTGCTCGACGCCTCCGACGCGATCGTCTTCGGCTCCCCGACGTACATGGGCACCGCCTCCGGCGCCTTCCACGTCTTCGCCGAGGCCTCCTCGAAGCGCTGGTTCGGCGACACCTGGCAGGACAAGGTGGCGGCCGGCTTCACGAACTCCGCGTCCAAGAGCGGCGACAAGCTGCACACCCTGCAGTTCTTCCAGATCCTGGCCGCGCAGCACGGCATGAGCTGGATCAACCTGGGTCTGAAGCCGGGCTGGAACTCCAGCACGGCCTCCGAGAACGACCTGAACCGTCTGGGCTTCTTCTCCGGAGCCGCCGCCCAGACCAACTCCGACGAGGGTGCGGACGCGGTCCACAAGGCCGACATCGCGACCGCCGAGCACCTGGGCCGCCGCGTCACCGAGCAGACCCGCATCGTCATCGCGGGCCGCGCCGCCCTGGCCGCCGCCTCGGTCTGAGCCCTTGCGGGCTCGTCTCAGAAGCCGAAGTCCTGGGTCCACCAGGGGCCGCCGGCGGCGAGCTGGACGCCGACGCCCAGGGTGCGGAACTCGCAGTTGAGGATGTTCGCCTTGTGGTCCGGGCTGTTCATCCAGGCCTTCATCACGGCCTCGGCGTCACCCTGGCCGCGGGCTATGTTCTCGCCGCCGAGGCCCGAGACGCCGGCCTTGACGGCACGGTCCCAGGGGGTGTTGCCCTCGGGGTCCTCGTGGCTGAAGAAGCCACGGGTGGCCATGTCCAGACTGAAGGCCCCGGCCAGCGCCGCGAGCGGCGGATTGGCCCGGACCGGGCCGCACCCGGCCAGCGCGCGCTCCTGGTTCACCAGCTCGACGACGGCGGACTCCTCAGCGGAGTGGCCGTCCAGGGGCGGGCGGGGCTCGGGGGTGGCCGACTTCGAGGGTGCCGGGGCCGGGGCCGGGGCCTGGCTCGTGGCGGGTGCCGGGGCGGTCGGCGTGACCGTCGCGGCCGGAGCGGCCGGAGCGGCCGGGCTCGTGCGCGGGGCCTTGGCGGACGGGGCCTTGCTGGACGGGGCCGGCGTGGCCGACGGGGAGGGAGAGGCGCTCGGCGGGGCGGACGGCGAGGGCGAGGCGCTCGGGGAGCCGCTCGGCGAGGGGGTCGGGGAGGCGGACGCCGACGGGGAGGCCGGGGCCGACGGTTTCGGGGACGCGCTGCCCGACCCGGTGCCGACGGAGGCGCGGCCGGACAGGTTCACGAGGCCGTTCTGCTGCGGCAGTGCCGTGTCGGGGCCGGTCGAGGCCTTGGCCGCGGGCTCCGTGGCGGGGGCGTCCGTAGTGCTGACACCCACATAGGGGAAGGAACCGCCGACCGGCACCATGCCGGTGGTGACGGCAGCGGTGCCGAGGGCGACGGCCACCGAGACGCCCAGCAGGCCGGTGCGCAGGGCGGTGCCGCGCTTGCCGCCGCCGTGCGGCGGGGCGGGGAGTCGGTGACGGCCCATCGGAGCGTGCCTTCCTTGCCGGGTCAAGATCATCCCTTACCCACCCAAATGGGTGAGTTCGTTGAGGCGCGACTGTACGCCATGGGGCCAGGGGGGTGATGTGTCCCGAAAGTGCTCGCCCGGTTAGCGTTCACGCATGAATGAAGATGTCCGTCTGACCGCCTGGGTGCGCGGCCGTGTGCAGGGAGTGGGCTTCCGCTGGTTCACCAGGGAGAACGCCCTGGAGATCGGCGGGGTCGTCGGCTTCGCGCTCAACCTCGACGACGGGCGAGTGCAGGTCGTCGCCGAAGGTCAACGTGAGAATTGCCACCGGCTGCTCGACTGGTTGCGCTCCTCCGACACGCCCGGCCGGGTGGACGGAGTGACAGAGATCTGGGGCACACCGCGCGGTGGCTACGACGGATTCGGGATGCGATGACCGATCGACTGATCATGCACTCATCACATCTCTGATCGTCCGTACACGGTCGGAACTGCGCATTCGTCGTCGACGCGTTGCCGACGAGGGCGATCCGTGGAAGGCTCGAAGATGAGGATGATCTCCACACCCCTTGCGGGGACCGGGACGCGCGCCGATACGGGGCGTGATCGTGTTGACCGTCAAACTTTTTGGTGAGACGCTGGAAGCCCCGCGCACCTGAGCTGTTTGGCAGTGTTGGCACTAGCAAGCGCAGTGACTGTCAGTCGCTGTCGGACATCCGCGGGTGCGATTCCCTCACGACCCACACCGCTTCGGTCGGTCACTCAGTGTGGAGGACCATCCATCATGGCAAAGGCGCTTCTCGGTTACGTCGGCGGTTCTGACCCGCGACTCCTCGCCGAGATGCGACGGCTTCAGCAGCGCGTCCAGGACCTCGAGTCCGAGCTCGTACGGATTCAGTCCGAAAATGACGCGCTGAACGCGGCCGCCGCTCAGCACGACGGAGACTCGCTGCTCGGCAGCATCGACATCGACGTACCCCAGGCGGAGCCTGCGCTCACCTGACCCGTGCTTCACCCGTCGCTCGACTCCAGCCCCGCATGATCTGCAAGGGACGCTCCGGCGTCCCTTCTTTCTTTCCTGGTCCTCTTCCCTCGCCCTCTTTCCCCCACCGCCGCGCCACGTACCACAGGGCCAGGTGGGGGGCCTGATCCCATTGGCGTCAGTTGTGCCCAGCACCTTCATGGGTGAAACCGAACGCGAAAGGTAGAGTCCGGCGGCGTGCACCTCAAGTCCCTGACCCTGCGTGGCTTCAAATCCTTCGCGTCCGCCACCACCTTGCGCTTCGAGCCCGGAATCACCTGTGTCGTGGGCCCGAACGGCTCCGGCAAGTCCAATGTGGTGGACGCGCTCTCCTGGGTCATGGGCGAACAGGGGGCCAAGTCCCTGCGCGGCGGGAAGATGGAAGACGTCATCTTCGCCGGGACCACCGGGCGTCCGCCGCTCGGACGGGCCGAGGTGTCCCTGACGATCGACAACTCCGACGGCGCGCTCCCCATCGACTACGCCGAAGTCACCATTACCCGGATCATGTTCCGCGGCGGCAGCAGCGAGTACCAGATCAACGGTGACACCTGCCGCCTGCTGGACATCCAGGAGCTGCTCTCCGACTCCGGCATCGGCCGCGAGATGCACGTCATCGTCGGACAGGGCCAGCTGGACTCCGTACTGCACGCCGATCCCATGGGCCGCCGCGCCTTCATCGAGGAGGCGGCCGGCGTACTCAAGCACCGCAAGCGCAAGGAGAAGGCGCTGCGGAAGCTGGACGCGATGCAGGCCAATCTCGCGCGCGTCCAGGATCTGGGCGACGAGCTGCGGCGCCAGCTCAAGCCCTTGGGACGGCAGGCGGCGGTCGCCCGGCGGGCGGCCGTGATCCAGGCGGACCTGCGCGACGCGCGGCTGCGGCTGCTCGCCGACGACCTGGTCGTACTGCGGCGCGCCCTCGACGCGGAGATCGCGGACGAGGCGGCGCTCAAGGAGCGCAAGGAGGCCGCCGAGGCCCAGCTCGCGGGCGCCGTGCGGCGCGAGGCGGAGCTGGAGGAGGCGGTACGGGAGCTCGCACCGCGGCTGCAGCGGGCGCAGCAGACCTGGTACGAGCTGTCGCAGCTCGCCGAACGCGTCCGGGGGACCGCCTCCTTGGCGGACGCGCGGGTCAAGAGCGCGTCGGCTCCGGCCGAGGAGGAGCGGCGCGGCCGCGATCCCGAGGAGATGGAGCGGGAGGCCGCGCGGATCCGTGAGCAGGAGGCGGAACTGACGGCGGCTCTGGAGGCGGCCACGCGGGCGCTGGAGGACACGGCCGAGCACCGGGCGGAGCTGGAGCGGGCGCTGGCCGAGGAGGAACGCCGGCTGCGGGACGCCGCGCGGGCCGTCGCCGACCGGCGCGAGGGACTGGCCCGGCTGACCGGGCGGCTCGGCGCGGCCCGCTCCCGTGCGGGGGCGGCGCAGGCCGAGATCGACCGGCTCGTCGCGGCGCGGGACGCGGCGCAGTCCCGGGCCGCCGCCGCGCAGGAGGAGTACGAGGCGCTGGCGGAGGAGGTCGGCGGCCTCGACGACCCGTCGGCCGACACCGACCACGCGAGCGCGCGGGAACGGCTGGCACGGGCGGAGGCGGAACTGTCCGCCGCCCGGGATGACCTGTCCGGGGCGGAGCGCTCACGGGCGGCCGTCTCGGCGCGCCGGGACGCGCTGGCGCTGGGGCTGCGCCGCAAGGACGGTACGGGAGCACTGCTCGCGGCGCGGGAGCGGCTGGCCGGGCTGCTGGGACCGGCGGCGCAGCGGCTGTCGGTGACCCCGGGGTACGAGGTCGCCGTGGCCGCCGCACTGGGCTCGGCCGCGGACGCGCTGGCGGTGGCCTCCCCGCGGGCGGCGGCCGAGGCGATCCGCCACCTCCGTGAGGCGGACGCGGGCCGCGCCACCCTGCTGATCGCCCCGGCGGCGCCCGCCCTCCCGGGCCAGGCCTCGGCCGGACCCGCGGGCGGGACCGGGGGAGCGGCCGCCGGGGGAGCCGGATCCCCGGGAGCGGTCCCCCACCCGGCCCCCTCCCGGGACGGAGATCTGCCCGCACCCGCACCCGCACTCGCACCGCACCTTCCGGCGAGCGTCGGTACGTCCGCGTCCGCGTCGGCGTCGGCGTCGGCCCCGGCCCCGGCCCCGGAGCGGCTCGCGGGCGCCGGACCGGCGGGCGCGCCCGTACCGGCCGCCGGGCTGGTCGGCGGGGACGTCGAGGTGCGGCGGGCCGTGGAGTGGGTGCTGCGGGACCACGTCGTGGTCGGGACCCTCGACGAGGCCGAGGCGCTGGTCGCGGAGCGGCCCGACGCGGTGGCCGTGACCCTCGACGGTGACGTGCTCGGGGCGCACCTCGCGCACGGTGGCTCCGCCGGAGCCCCCAGCCTGATCGAGGTACAGGCGGCCGTCGACGAGGCCGCGGGCGAGCTGGCCCGGCTCGCCACGCGGTGCGAGGAGCTCACCGACGCCCGGGCAGCCGCCCAGGCGCGCCGCCAGGACGCCGCCGCCCTGGTCGAGGAGCTCGCCGAGCGGCGGCGCGCCGCCGAACAGGCCCGGGCCGGGGTCGCCCAGCAGCTCGGGCGGCTCGCCGGACAGGCGAAGGGCGCGGCCGGCGAGGCCGAACGCAGCGCCGCCGCCGCGGCCAGGGCCCAGGACGCCCTGGAGCAGGCGCTGGCCGAGGTGGAGGAGTGCGCGGAGCGGCTCGCGACGGCCGAGGAGATGCCGGTGGACGAGGAGCCGGACGGCTCCCGGCGGGACCGGCTCGCGGCCGACGGGGCCAACGCCCGGCAGACCGAGATGGAGGCCCGGCTGCAGCTGAGGACCCTTGAGGAGCGGGTCAAGGGGCTGGCCGGACGGGCGGATTCACTCGACCGGGCGGCCCGTGCGGAACGCGAGGCCCGGACCCGCGCCGAGCGCCGCCGGGCCCGGCTGCGCCACGAGGCGGAGGTGGCCCGGGCGGTGGCCGACGGGTCCCGGCAGCTCCTCGCGCACGTGGAGGTGTCGCTCGGCAGGGCCGACGAGGAGCGGGCGGCCGCCGAACGGGCGAAGGGCCTGCGCGAGCGGGAGCTCGGCGAGGCGCGCAACCGCGGCCGGGAACTGAAGGGGGAGCTGGACAAGCTCACCGACTCGGTCCACCGCGGCGAGGTGCTCGGGGCCGAGCAGCGGCTGCGCATCGAGGCGCTGGAGGCCAAGTCGCTGGAGGAGTTCGGCATGGCGGCCGCCGGGCTGGTCGCCGAGTACGGCCCCGACCAGCCGGTGCCCCCGTCCCCGGCCGCCGAGGGCGAGGTGCTGCCGGAGGACCCGCAGGACCCGCGGAACCGTCCCGGCCCCTTCGTCCGGGCCCGGCAGGAGATGCGGCTCAAGATCGCCGAACGTGCCTACCAGCAGCTCGGCAAGGTCAACCCGCTCGCGCTGGAGGAGTTCGCGGCGCTGGAGGAGCGCCACCAGTTCCTCAGCGAGCAGCTGGAGGATCTCCGAAAGACGAGGGCCGACCTCCTTCAAGTCGTGAAGGAGGTCGACCAGCGTGTCGAGCAGGTCTTCACCGAGGCGTACCGGGATACGGCCCGGGAGTTCGAGGGCGTGTTCTCGCGCCTGTTCCCCGGTGGCGAGGGCCGGCTGATCCTCACCGATCCCGACAACATGCTGACCACCGGCGTCGACGTGGAGGCCCGTCCGCCCGGCAAGAAGGTCAAGCGGCTGTCGCTGCTCTCCGGCGGCGAGCGCTCGCTGACCGCCGTGGCGCTGCTGGTGTCCATCTTCAAGGCGCGCCCCAGCCCCTTCTACGTGATGGACGAGGTCGAGGCCGCGCTCGACGACACCAATCTGCAGCGGCTGATCCGGATCATGGAGGAGCTCCAGGAGAGCTCGCAGCTGATCGTCATCACGCACCAGAAGCGGACGATGGAGGTCGCGGACGCGCTCTACGGCGTCTCGATGCAGGGGGACGGGGTCTCCAAGGTCATCAGTCAACGGCTCCGCTGAGGCTCGTAGATTCAAGAAGTGAATTCAATGTCGGTACTCTTCCGGACACGTGAACTTCAAGCCAAGTATTGACTTCAGGAACTGAACGCATAGGCTCGCTCCGCTGTCTCCCGCCTTCGAGTGGTGCCCGATCTTGAACTGTGCGCCACTGTGAGGACGGACAAAACCCCCACGGAGCACACCTTGACCAGCAGCACATCGCGGGCCTCGGCACCGGGCGGCGGATCCTCGCCCCACCCCGAGCATCTCGGCCACGTCATCTTCATCGCCGCGGCCGCGGCCATGGGCGGTTTCCTCTTCGGGTACGACAGTTCCGTCATCAACGGCGCCGTCGTCGCCATCCGCGAACGCTTCGACGTCGGCTCGGAGGCGCTCGCCCAGGTGATCGCGGCGGCGCTGATCGGCTGCGCCTTCGGTGCCGCCACAGCCGGCCGCCTCGCCGACCGGATCGGCCGAATCCGCTGCATGCAGATCGCGGCCGTCCTGTTCACCGCGAGCGCGCTCGGCTCGGCCCTTCCGTTCGCCCTCTGGGACCTCGCCATGTGGCGCGTGATCGGCGGCTTCGGCATCGGCATGGCCTCCGTCATCGGCCCCGCCTACATCGCCGAGGTGTCCCCGCCCGCCTACCGCGGCCGGCTCGCCTCCTTCCAGCAGGCCGCCATCGTCATCGGCATCGCCGTCTCCCA
This sequence comes from Streptomyces sp. NPDC001549, assembly GCF_042894025.1. Lineage (NCBI taxonomy): Bacteria > Bacillati > Actinomycetota > Actinomycetes > Kitasatosporales > Streptomycetaceae > Streptomyces > Streptomyces sp. NPDC001549. The sequence goes on along the minus strand of NZ_JBIAVJ010000019.1, from coordinate 134,365 downwards.
GCTCGTCAACTGGGCCATCCTGAACCTCGCCGGCGGGGACCAGCGCGGCGACATCGCGGGCCTGGAGGCCTGGCAGTGGATGCTGGGCGTCATGGTCGTCCCGGCCGCCCTCTACGGGCTGATGTCCTTCGTCATCCCGGAGTCCCCCCGCTTCCTGATCTCCGTCGGCCGCAACGACGAGGCCAGGAAGGTGCTGACCGAGGTCGAGGGTTCGAAGATCGACCTGGACGGACGCGTCGCCGAGATCGAGCACGCGATGCGCTCCGAGCACAAGTCCACCTTCAAGGACCTGCTCGGCGGCCGCTTCGGCTTCCTGCCCATCGTCTGGGTCGGTATCGGCCTCTCGCTCTTCCAGCAGCTGGTCGGCATCAACGTGATCTTCTACTACAGCTCCTCGCTGTGGCAGTCGGTCGGCATCGACGCGAGCGCCTCGTTCCTGTACTCCTTCGAGACCTCGGTCGTGAACATCATCGGCACGGTGATCGCGATGATCTTCGTGGACCGGATCGGCCGCAAGCCGCTCGCGCTCATCGGCTCCGTCGGCATGTCGATCTCGCTGGGCCTGGCCGCCTGGGCCTTCTCGTACAAGTCCGGGGTCGGCGACGACATCTCCCTGCCGCACGCCCAGGGCATCGTGGCCCTGGTCGCCGCCAACTGCTTCGTCCTCTTCTTCGCCCTCTCCTGGGGCGTGGTCGTCTGGGTGCTGCTCGGTGAGATGTTCCCGGGCCGCATCCGGGCCGCCGCCCTCGGCGTGGCCGCCGCCGCCCAGTGGATCGCCAACTGGGTCATCACCGTCAGCTTCCCGACGCTCTCGGACTGGAACCTGTCCGGCGCGTACATGATCTACACCGGCTTCGCCCTGCTCTCGATCCCGTTCATCCTCAAGTGGGTGCCGGAGACCAAGGGCAAGGCGCTGGAGGAGATGGGGTAACCACCCCCGCCAACGCCCCTTCTCCTCGATACTGCCCCGGCTCAGTCCTTGAGCCGGGGCAGTACCTGTTCGCAGAGCAGGTGCAGGCTCCGCCAGCCCTCGTCCAGCGGCATCCCGCCGCACAGCGGGTGCAGGACCAGGTTCCCCGCCTCGCCCGCGGCCCGGCCGTACGCGACCGCCTCGTCCGGGGTGAGGATCCGGTACACGCCCTCCGCGCGCAGCTCCGCCACCGAGCGCGCGACCGACCGTACGGCGCTGCGGATGTCCTTGGACTGCCAGGACGCGTACATGCCCGCCTCGTGCAGGAAGCGCTCGCCGTGCTCGGCCCACACCCGGTCCGGGTCCTCCGCGATGTGCAGCAGCGGGGTCTCGGCCGCCGGCATCATGCAGAAGCCCTCCGTGCCGTACTCCGCCAGCCGCGCGGTGTAGTACGCCTCCAGCTCCGGCAGGTGCGCGCTGGGGAAGAAGGGCAGCCCCAGCCGGGCGGCCCGGCGGGCCGCGGCCTCGGAGCTGCCGCCGACCAGCAGCAGGGGGTGCGGCCGGGTGAACGGCGTCGGGGTGACCCGTACCGTGCGGCCGCGGAACTCGAAGGGCTCGCCGGTCCACGCCTTCAGCAGGGTCTCCAGCAGCTCGTCCTGGAGCCGGCCGCGCCGGCCCCACTCCACGCCGTGCTGCTCGTACTCCTCGGGCCGGTAGCCGATCCCCGCGACCGTCACCAGGCGGCCGCCGCTCAGCAGGTCGAGGACGGCGATGTCCTCGGCGACCTTCAGCGGGTCGTACAGCGGGCCGATGATCGCCGAGACGGTGACGGCGATCCGGCGGGTCGCGCCGAAGACCGCGCCCGCGAAGGCGAAGGGGGAGGGCAGCCAGTTGTTGCCGGTGCCGTGGTGCTCCTCGGTCTGGACGGTGTCGATCCCGCGGTCGTCCGCGTACCGGGCCATCTCCAGCGCCGCCTTGTAGCGGGCGGAGAGGGACTCGGGGGTGCCGTCGGGGTCGACGAGATTGAACCGGGCCACGGTGATGGGCATGGAGAAGTCCCCCTTCGCCGGATGTGGGTGGGCGGGCGAAGGGGGACGTTAGCTGACGTGGCGTCAGTTGGACAGGGATCCGGCGAGCGCGCGCTCCCCGGCCGCGGCCGGCTCCGCCGGCGCCGTGCGCGGCAGTACGGCGTACAGCACGGCCGAGGTGAGGATGCCCGCGGCCCAGCCCAGGCCGTTCTCCCCGATCCAGGTGGAGGCGAGCGGTCCGGCGAACCAGTCCACCTTGGTGAACAGCAGGCCCGCGACGAGGGCGAGGGCCCACGCGGTCATCGCCTGCCAGGCGAACCCGCCCTTGTACCAGTAGGCGCTGGTCCGCGTGGTGTCCAGCAGCGCGGGGCCGTCGTAGGCCGTGCGGCGCAGCATGTCCACGCCGAAGACGCCGATCCAGGCGGAGAACGCCACGGCCAGCAGGGTCAGGAAGGAGATGAACGAGCCGAAGAAGCTGGTGGCGACCACCATCAGCAGGAAACCGAAGACCAGGCTGATGACCGCGTTGACGCTGACGGCCGCGGCGCGCGGGACCTTGATGCCCAGGGTCTGCGCGGTGAACCCGGCCGAGTACATGGACATCGAGTTGATCAGCAGCATGCCGATGAGCGCGATGAGCAGGTACGGGACAGCGATCCAGGTCGGGAGCAGCTCACCGATGAAGGACACCGGGTCCTGGGCCGTGGCCAGGTCCGGGGTGCCGACGGCCATGACCGCGCCCATCAGGACCATCGGGAGCACGACCACGCCGGCGCCGCCGACCGTCGCGCCGACCATGGCCTTGGAGGAGGCGGTGCGCGGCAGGTAGCGGGTGAAGTCGGGGCCCGAGGGCACCCAGCTGATCCCGCCGGCCGCGATCGTGCCGATGCCCGCGATCATCATCGCGCTGGAGCCGGCGGGCTTGGCGAAGACGGCGGACCACTCGGTGGTGAAGACCAGGTACCCGAGGACGAGCACGCTGAAGGCGCCGAAGAGGTACGCCGACCACGTGGAGCAGACGCGCAGCGCGTTGATGCCGAGCCCCGAGACCAAGAAGGTGCAGCCCACGAAGAACAGCAGGGTGACGAGGATGAGCGGGGTGCTGCTGCGGACCCCGAACAGCAGGTCGAGCACGGTCAGTACGGCGTAGGCGCCGCTGACCGCGTTGATGGTCTCCCAGCCCCACCGGGCCACCCAGATCAGGGCGCCCGGGAAGAGGTTGCCGCGCTGCCCGAACACCGCCCGCGAGAGGGCCATGCCCGGGGCGCCGCCGCGCTTGCCCGCGATGGATATCAGGCCGACGAGCCCGTACGAGACGACCGGCGCGGCGACCGCGACGACGAGCACCTGCCAGATGTTGAGCTTGTTGAAGATCACCAGCCCCGCACCCATGGTCAGCAGCAGCACGCTGATGTTGGCGGCGACCCAGGTGGGTACGAGCTCGCGGACCCGGCCGCCGCGCTCGCTGTCCGGGACGGGTTCCAGGCCGCGGGTCTCGATCGCGGTTTCGGCTGTGCCGTCGGCGGGCTCGGCAGGCATGCGATTGCTCCGTTGGGGAGGGTATGAGGGGAAGTCGTCCATCATCACGGATTTGCTGCTAAAACCACAAACAGCGGCTTACGTGCTGGTCCGCGCGCCCGGGTTCCCGGCTCCGGGGTGGCCGTGTCCGATACTGGTGGGGTTATGGACATCCTCATCCTTGCTGTAGTCATCGCCCTGGTCGCGGTCGGTGTGATCAGCGGGCTCGTCGTCAGCAGCCGCAAGAAGAAGCAGCTGCCGCCGCCGGCACCGCCGAGCACGCCGACCATCACTGCCCCGCCTGCCGAGCCGCAGGTGGGGGAGGACGCCGTAGAGACGGCGGAAGAGCCGCGCCGCACGATCGAGGAGGTCGGGCTCCCGGAGGCCGAGGCTCCCGTCGAGGCGCCGGTGGCCGAACCCGTGCCCGCGGCCCCGGCCGCGCCCGAGATCGAGGTTCCCGAGCCCACTGCCGGGCGCCTGGTCCGGCTGCGCGCCCGCCTGGCCCGGTCGCAGAACTCCCTCGGCAAGGGGCTGCTCACGCTGCTCTCCAGGGAGCACCTCGACGAGGACACCTGGGAGGAGATCGAGGAGACCCTCCTCGTCGCCGACGTCGGTGTCGTGCCGACCCAGGAGCTCGTGGACCGGCTCCGCGAGCGGGTCAAGGTGCTCGGCACCCGGACCCCGGCGGACCTGCGCGCCCTGCTCAAGGAGGAGCTGCTGACCCTGGTCGGCACCGACTTCGACCGCGTCGTGAAGACGGAGAGCGGCGAGGACACCCCCGGCGTGATCATGGTCGTCGGCGTCAACGGCACCGGCAAGACCACCACCACCGGCAAGCTGGCCCGGGTGCTCGTCGCCGACGGCCGCAGCGTGGTGCTCGGCGCGGCCGACACCTTCCGCGCCGCCGCCGCCGACCAGCTCCAGACCTGGGGCGAGCGCGTCGGCGCCCGTACGGTACGCGGCCCCGAGGGCGGTGACCCGGCCTCGATCGCCTACGACGCGGTCAAGGAGGGCATCGCCGAGGGCGCCGACGTGGTGCTCATCGACACCGCGGGCCGCCTGCACACCAAGACCGGCCTGATGGACGAGCTCGGCAAGGTCAAGCGCGTCGTGGAGAAGCACGGTCCGCTGGACGAGATCCTGCTGGTCCTGGACGCCACCACCGGGCAGAACGGCCTGACCCAGGCCCGTGTCTTCGCCGAGGTCGTGGACATCACCGGCATCGTGCTGACCAAGCTCGACGGCACCGCCAAGGGCGGCATCGTCGTCGCCGTCCAGCGCGAACTGGGCGTACCGGTCAAGCTCATCGGCCTCGGTGAGGGTCCGGACGACCTGGCGCCCTTCGAGCCGGAGGCGTTCGTGGACGCCCTGATCGGCGACTGACCACGGTCCCGCACGGACATCTGTGCCCCCGCGTTCCGCCGGAACGCGGGGGCACCGTCATGTGCGCGTCCGGACCGCGGCTACCGGCGGAAGCGGTGGCAGATGTACGCGAGGGTCCCCAGCAGCAGCCTGGCCTGCGGGGGGCCGCCGGCGGAGTCCAGCGCGGGCGGCCGCAGCCAGCCGGCCTGGCCGAGCCCCGCGCGGTCGGAGGGCGGGGCCGTCACGAAGGCGCCGTGGCCCAGGGCCCGCAGGTCGAGGTCGGCGTCGTCCCAGCCCATCCGGTACAGCAGCTGCGGCAGTTCGGCCGCCGCCCCCGGGGCCACGAAGAACTGCGCCCGGCCGCCGGCGGTGACGATGACCGGGCCGAGGGGCAGGCCCATCCGCTCCAGCCGCACCAGCGCGTGCCGCCCGGCCTCCTCCGAGACCTCGATGACGTCGAAGGCGCGGCCCACGGGGAGCAGTACGGCGGCGCCCGGGTACTCGCTCCAGGCCTCGGTGACCTCGTCCAGGGTGGCCCCGGCCGGGACCGTGGGGGCGAAGGCCAGGGGATGTGCCCCGGGTTCGCGGCACTTCGTGTCCCCGCAGGGGCAGTCGCGGGCGGGCGCCGCGGCGCGGGCGCCGGGGACCACGTCCCAGCCCCACAGCCCGGTGTACTCCGCCACCGCCGTGCACTCCGAGGTCCGGCCGCCGCGGCGCCGGGTGCCGGAGCGGAACTCCTTGGTGCTGCGGCTGCCGCCGATCGTGAAGCCCATGCCCATGCCCCCTCCAACGGGTCGGACGTGCCGGTGGTTACGAAGCCGGAGCGACGACCTCGCCGGGACCTCTGCCGGCGGTCCCGCCGCGGGGTGTTCTCCGATGCCGCCCGGCGCACTCCTTGCCGCGCGCGCCCCGAGCGCACTCCAGTCCAACCGATCCGCTTTCACCTCGGTGTCAAGTGAATCGCGCCTGGCGGGTGGCTAGTTCATTCGAAGGGGTGGCGAATGGTGGCGTTTCTGGAATCGACCTCGCCGCAGGGGTGATCGTAGGATTACTTTCGGTACACGAAACCGAAGGCGACCCATCCGTGGGTATGCCGGAGGCAATACGTGAAGGACCTGTGAAGGTCCGTGGTGGCGCCCGGCGCCCCGGCCAGGGTTTCGTGTGGAAGATGCTGAGCGGATGGGGGCGTTCCAGTGAGCGGCAACGGCGCAAGCGGAACGATCGAGGATGCTGCTGCGCGCAATGACCAGCTGACCTCGTGGTTCGTCCGCAGCGGTTGGTCCAAGGGTGAACTCGCCCGGCAGGTCAACCGCCGGGCGCGCCAGATGGGTGCCCACCACATCAGCACGGACACCTCCCGGGTGCGCCGCTGGCTCGACGGTGAACAGCCCCGCGAGCCCGTCCCGCGCATCCTGTCCGAGCTGTTCTCCGAGCGCTTCGGCTCCGTCGTCGCCATCGAGCAGCTCGGCCTGCGCACCGCCCACCAGACCCCCTCCGTCTCCGGGGTCGACCTGCCCTGGGCCGGTCCGCAGACCGTCGAACTCCTCGGCGAGTTCTCCCGCAGCGACCTGATGCTGGCGCGCCGCGGCTTCCTCGGGACCTCGCTCGCCCTCTCCGCCGGCCCCGCCCTGATCGAGCCCATGCAGCGCTGGCTCGTCCCGGCCCCGGCCGCCGACCCGGGACCGCGCGCGGCGGGGCCGACGGGGGCCCTCGGCGGCCACCGCCCGCCCCGGCTCTCCGCACCGGAACTCGACCTCCTCGACGCCACCACCGTCATGTTCCGCCAGTGGGACGCCCAGTGCGGCGGCGGACTGCGCCGCAAGGCCGTCGTGGGCCAGCTCCACGAGGTCACCGACCTGCTCCAGGAGAACCACCCGGCGCCGGTCATGAAGCGGCTCTTCAAGGTCGCCGCCGAACTGGCCGAGCTGGCCGGCTGGATGAGCTACGACATCGGCCTGCACCCCACCGCGCAGAAGTACTTCGTGCTCGCGCTGCACGCCGCCAAGGAAGGCGGGGACAAGCCGCTCGGCTCGTACATCCTCTCCAGCATGAGCCGCCAGATGATCCACCTGGGCCGCCCCGAGGACGCCCTGGAACTCGTCCACCTCGCGCAGTACGGCAGCCGCGACTGCGCCGGCCCGCGCACCCAGGCCATGCTGTATGCGATGGAGGCCCGCGCGTACGCCAACATGGGCCAGCCCAGCCGGTGCAAGCGGGCCGTGCGGATGGCCGAGGACACCTTCTCCGACGTCGGCTTCGCGGGCGAGCCCGAACCCGACTGGATCCGCTTCTTCTCCGAGGCCGAGCTGAACGGCGAGAACTCCCACTCGTACCGGGACCTGGCTTACGTGGCCGGGCGCAGCCCCATGTACGCCTCCCTCGCCGAGCCCGTCATGGAACGGGCCGTCGAGCTCTTCGAGAAGGACGAGGAGCACCAGCGCTCCTACGCCCTCAACCTCATCGGCATGGCCACCGTGCACCTGCTCCAGCGCGAGCCCGAGCAGGCCGCGGCCCTCGTCGACCGAGCCCTCGACGTGGCGGGAAAGGTGCGGTCCGAACGGGTGAACACCCGCCTGCGCAAGACCGTAGACACCGCCGCCCGCGAGTACGGCGACGTCGCCGAGGTGGTCCGGCTCACCGACCACCTCGCCTCCCGGCTCCCCGAAGCCGCGGAGGCCGTCTGACGGCCCACGCGGCCGCCCCCAAGGCCCCGGCCGCGGCAGTCACCCCGTGAAGCCCGATCAGGCTCCCCCAGCCAGGACATCCGGGTCACTGCCGCGGCCGGCTTCTGTGATCCACCTGTTCATTGACGCGTAACACGCCCGCCCTCTTCGTCACGGGCGCGAAACACCGAGCGGCGCCGCCGGAAACCGGCCTGCGCGAATCTCGGGGTCATTAACCGGCCAGCCTCCCCAGCCCGGCCGGACACCCCTTTTACGCCGCTCAGGTTTTCACGATCGCCCGCACGCGAACGTACCGACGACGAGGAGACGCCGATGGCATCAGCCATCACGACCCTCGCGGCAGACGCCCCGACGCTGTCTGCCGCGAACACCGGGTTCATGCTCATCTGCTCCGCCCTGGTCATGCTGATGACCCCGGGACTCGCCTTCTTCTACGGAGGCATGGTCCGCGTCAAGAGCAGCCTCAACATGCTGATGATGAGCTTCATCAGCCTCGGGATCGTCACGATCCTGTGGGTCCTCTACGGCTTCAGCCTCGCCTTCGGCACCGACTCCGGTTCCCTCATCGGCTGGAACTCCGACTACGTCGGCCTCAGCGGCATCGGGATCACCGAGCTCTGGGACGGCTACACCATCCCGGTCTACGTCTTCGCCGTCTTCCAGCTGATGTTCGCCGTGATCACCCCCGCCCTGATCAGCGGTGCGCTGGCCGACCGCGTGAAGTTCGGCGCCTGGGTCCTGTTCACCGGCCTGTGGGTCACCGTCGTCTACTTCCCCGTCGCCCACTGGGTCTGGGGCGCCGGCGGCTGGCTCTTCGAGCTCGGCGTCATCGACTTCGCGGGCGGCACCGCCGTCCACATCAACGCCGGCGCCGCCGCCCTCGGCGTGATCCTGGTCATCGGCAAGCGCGTCGGCTTCAAGAAGGACCCGATGCGCCCGCACAGCCTCCCCCTCGTGATGCTCGGCGCCGGCCTCCTGTGGTTCGGCTGGTTCGGCTTCAACGCGGGCTCCTGGCTCGGCAACGACGACGGCGTCGGCGCGGTCATGTTCGTCAACACCCAGGTCGCCACCGCCGCCGCCATGCTCGCCTGGCTCGGCTACGAGAAGCTGCGCCACGGCTCCTTCACCACCCTGGGCGCCGCCTCCGGCGCGGTCGCCGGCCTCGTCGCCATCACCCCCTCGGGCGGAGCGGTCAGCCCGCTCGGCGCGATCGCCGTCGGCGCCATCGCCGGTGTGCTCTGCGCCATGGCCGTCGGCCTCAAGTACAAGTTCGGCTACGACGACTCCCTCGACGTGATCGGCGTCCACCTCGTCGGCGGTGTGGTCGGCTCCCTGCTCGTCGGCCTCTTCGCCACCGGCGGGGTCCAGTCCGACGTGGCCGGCCTCTTCTACGGCGGCGGTCTGGAACAGCTCGGCAAGCAGGCCATCGGCGTCTTCGCCGTCCTCGCCTACTCTCTGGTGGCATCGGCGCTCCTCGCCCTCCTCCTCGACAAGACGATCGGGATGCGGGTGTCCGAGGACGACGAGGTCGCCGGTATCGACCAGGTCGAGCACGCCGAGACGGCCTACGACTTCAGCGGAGCCGGCGGCGGAGCCGCCTCGCGGAGCACCGCCGCACCCACCCCCTCCGCCGCGAGCAAGAAGGTTGACGCATGAAGCTGATCACCGCGATCGTCAAGCCGCACAAGCTGGACGAGATCAAGGAAGCCCTCCAGGCCTTCGGAGTGCAGGGACTCACGGTCACCGAGGCCAGCGGCTACGGCCGCCAACGCGGCCACACCGAGGTCTACCGCGGTGCCGAGTACCAGGTCGACCTCGTCCCCAAGATCCGCATCGAGGTCCTGGTCGACGACTCCGACGCCGAGGAACTGATCCGGGTGATCGTGAGCGCGGCGGCCACCGGAAAGATCGGTGACGGCAAGGTGTGGAGCGTCCCCGTGGACTCGGTCGTACGGGTCCGCACCGGCGAGCGCGGCGCTGACGCGCTCTAGGTGACAGGAGCTCCCGGGTGACGAGCGTCGAAGAGAACACGGACCACACGGCCGGCTCGGGACCCAGCGGATACGCCGCGGCCCGGCTGCGACTCCTCCAGGAGGAGTCGCAGTCCGGGCCTTCGCGCCGTTCCGCCCTGGCCGGGCTGACCGACGAATGGCTGAACGCCCTGTTCACGACCGCCGTACGGGAGACGGGCGTCCGCGGTGCCACGCTGGTGGCCGTCGGCGGCTACGGGCGCGCCGAACTCTCCCCGCGCAGCGACCTCGACCTGGTGCTGCTGCACGACGGCAAGGCCGAGCCGCGGGCGCTGGGCGCGCTGGCCGACCGCCTCTGGTACCCGGTGTGGGACCTCGGCCTCGCCCTCGACCACTCGGTACGGACCCCCGGTGAGGCCCGCCGGACCGCCGCCGAGGACCTCAAGGTGCACCTCGGCCTGCTGGACGCCCGCACCGTCGCCGGTGACGCCGGACTCCTCGCCGGCCTGCGGACCTCCGTACTGGCCGACTGGCGCAATCAGGCGGCCAAAAGGCTCCCGGAGCTGCACTCCCTGTGCCGCGAGCGGGCCGACCGGGCCGGGGAACTGCGCTTCCTGCTCGAACCCGACCTCAAGGAGGCCCGCGGCGGCCTCCGCGACGCCACCGCACTGCGGGCCGTCGCCGCGTCCTGGCTGGCCGACGCCCCGCGCGAGGGCCTCGCCGAGGCCCGGCGGCGGCTCCTGGACGCCCGCGACGCCCTGCACCTGGTCACCGGCCGGGCCACCGACCGGCTCTCCCTCCAGGAACAGGACCAGGTCGCGGCCCAGCTCGGACTCCTCGACGCGGACGCGCTGCTGCGCGAGGTGTACGAGGCCGCCCGCGTCGTCGCCTACGCCGGCGACGTGACCTGGCGGGAGGTGGGCCGCGTCCTACGGGCCCGCGCCGCCCGGCCCAGGCTGCGCGGACTGCTGGGCACCCGCGGCGACCGGGCCGCCGCGCGGGCACCCCTGGCCGAAGGCGTGGTGGAGTCCGACGGCGAGGCCGTACTGGCCCTGGCCGCGCGCCCCGACCGCGATCCCGTCCTCGCCCTGCGGTTCGCCGCGGCCGCCGCACAGGCTGGTCTGCCCGTCTCCCTGCACGCCGTACGCAGACTCGCGGCGCAGGGGAAACCGCTCCCGGTGCCCTGGCCGGCCGAGGCCCGCGAGCAACTGCTGACCCTGCTCGGGGCGGGGGAGCCGACGGTGGCCGTGTGGGAGGCCCTGGAGGCCGAGGGCATGATCACCCGGCTGCTCCCGGACTGGGAGCGGGTGCGCTGCCGCCCCCAGCGCAATCCCGTCCACACCTGGACGGTCGACCGGCACCTGATCGAGACGGCGGTGCGGGCCTCCGCCCTCACCCGCCGGGTCGGCCGCCCCGACCTGCTGCTGATGGCCGCGCTCCTGCACGACATCGGCAAGGGCTGGCCGGGGGACCACTCGGTGGCCGGCGAGACCATCGCCCGTGACGTCGCCGCCCGCGTCGGCTTCGACCCGCACGACGTCGCCGTGCTCGGGGCGCTCGTACGGCACCACCTGCTGCTGATCGACACCGCCACCCGGCGCGACCTCGACGACCCGGCCACGGTCCGCGCGGTCGCCGAAGCCGTGGGCTCGGTGGGCACGCTGGAGATACTGCACGCCCTGACCGAGGCGGACGCCCTGGCCACCGGGCCGGCGGCGTGGAGCGCATGGCGGGGATCGCTCGTGGCGGACCTCGTCGCGCGGGTCGCCGCCGTACTGCGCGGCACGGCCCCGGTGGCCGGCGAACCGGAGATCCCGACCACGGAACAGGAACGCCTGGCGATGGAGGCCCTGCGCACCGGGGAGCCGGTCCTGGCGCTCCAGGCCCGGCAGGAGGAAGACGCGGTCGGCGTGGACCTCGTCGTCGCCGTCCCCGACCAGCCGGGGGTCCTCCCGGCGGTGGCCGGGGTCCTGGCCCTGCACCGGCTCACCGTACGGGCGGCCGACCTGCGCTCCATGGAGCTCCCGGACCGGCTGGGCGAGGTCCTGGTGCTGCGCTGGCGGGTGGCGGCGGAGTACGGCGCGCTGCCGCAGGGCGCCCGGCTCCGTACCGACCTGGTCCGCGCCCTGGACGGCTCGCTGGACGTCCCGGCCAAGCTGGCCGACCGCGAGGCGGCCTATCCGCGCCGGCGCGGGGTGGTCCCGCCGCCGCCCCGGGTCACGGTGGTCCCGGACGTGTCCTCCCTGGCCACGGTCCTGGAGGTGCGCGCGCCGGACGCCGTGGGTCTGCTGCACCGGATCGGGCGGGCCCTGGAATCGGCGGGCGTCAGGGTGCGCAGCGCCCACGTCTCCACGCTGGGCGCGAACGCCGTGGACACGCTGTACGTCACCACCCCCGAGGGCAAGCCCCTGGACCCCGCGAACGCGACCGCCCTCGCCGGCCTGGTGGCGTCGGCCCTGACGTAGCCCGGGCGGCCGCTGCGCTGAGCGGCCCCCTACCCGCCCTTCCACCGTTCCCCGGGGCGGAGCCCCGATCTTGAAGCCGCACGTGACCACCGGGGCGGGCAAAATTCAGCCTCCCCGGCGTTTGAGGGGCGGGGCCGGGGCGGAGTACCGGGGAAAGCCGACCGCAGGGCCGGATGTGCGGCCGGGCCGGATACCCTGGGGGACGACCACAACGCCCCCGACCCGAGGAATCGCGACCACCGTGTTCGATACGCTCTCCGACCGCTTGGCGAATACCTTCAAGGGCCTGCGCGGCAAAGGCCGGCTGTCCGAGGCTGACATCGACGCAGCGGCCCGGGAAATCCGTATCGCGCTCCTCGAGGCCGACGTCGCCCTCCCGGTCGTCCGCTCCTTCATCGCGAACGTCAAGGAACGCGCGCGCGGTGAAGAGGTCAGCAAGGCCCTGAACCCGGGCCAGCAGGTCCTGAAGATCGTCAACGACGAGCTCGTCACCATCCTCGGCGGCGAGACCCGGCGGCTGCGCTTCGCCAAGACCGCCCCCACCGTGATCATGCTGGCCGGTCTCCAGGGTGCGGGTAAGACCACCCTCGCCGGAAAGCTCGGCCTCTGGCTGAAGGGGCAGGGCCACGCCCCGCTGCTGGTCGCGTGCGACCTCCAGCGCCCCAACGCCGTCAACCAGCTGAGCGTCGTCGCCGAGCGCGCCGGTGTGGCCGTGTACGCGCCCCAGCCCGGCAACGGCGTCGGCGACCCGGTCCAGGTCGCGAAGGACTCCGTCGAGTACGCGCGGACCAAGCAGTACGACATCGTCATCGTCGACACCGCCGGCCGCCTCGGCATCGACTCCGAGCTGATGCAGCAGGCCGCGGACATCCGCGACGCCGTCAGCCCCGACGAGATCCTCTTCGTCGTCGACGCCATGATCGGCCAGGACGCGGTCAACACCGCCGAGGCCTTCCGTGACGGCGTCGGCTTCGACGGCGTCGTGCTCTCCAAGCTCGACGGTGACGCCCGAGGCGGTGCCGCGCTCTCCATCGCGCACGTCACCGGCAAGCAGATCATGTTCGCCTCGAACGGCGAGAAGCTCGACGAGTTCGACGCGTTCCACCCCGACCGCATGGCGGGCCGGATCCTCGACATGGGTGACATGCTCACCCTCATCGAGCAGGCCGAGAAGACCTTCTCGCAGGCCGAGGCCGAGAAGATGGCGGCCAAGCTCGCCAAGGGTCCCAAGGAGTTCACGCTCGACGACTTCCTGGCCCAGATGGAGCAGGTCCGCAAGATGGGCTCCATCTCCAAGCTGCTCGGCATGCTGCCCGGCATGGGGCAGATCAAGGACCAGATCAACAACATCGACGAGCGTGACGTCGACCGCATGGCCGCGATCATCAAGTCGATGACCCCGGGCGAGCGCCAGGACCCGACGATCATCAACGGCTCGCGCCGTGCCCGGATCGCCAAGGGTTCCGGTGCCGAGGTCAGCGCGGTGAAGTCGCTGGTCGAGCGGTTCTTCGACGCCCGCAAGATGATGTCCCGCATGGCCCAGGGCGGCGGCATGCCGGGTATGCCGGGCATGCCCGGGATGGGCGGTGGCCCCGGCCGGCAGAAGAAGCAGGTCAAGCAGGCCAAGGGCAAGCGCAAGAGCGGCAACCCGATGAAGCGCAAGGAAGAGGAGGCCGCAGCCGCGGCCCGCCGGGAGCAGGGTCCGCAGGCGATCGAGCCCGCGGCCGCCGGCAACCCCTTCGGCCTTCCGGCGGGCGGTCAGGGCGGCGAGGACTTCGACCTTCCGGACGAGTTCAAGAAGTTCATGAAGTAACACCCGCGCAGGTGGGTGAGGAGGGCCCCGGCCGTGTTCGCACGGTCGGGGCTCTGCTGTTCTCTGCTGGGGCGATGGCCTGATTTATCCCTTATGGTCGGCCGGGAGGATGGCAGAAGGAGGCGCCCCGTGCCCAGCCCCACCCCCGTACCTCCCCGCGACAGGGCCGACACCCCCTGGCGCTCGGAAGGTGCCCCGCCCAGTCCTCCGCCGAAGAAGAAGGGGCTGCCGGGCGGCTGGCGGGGGCTGATCCTCGCGGCCCTGATCGTCTATCTGGTGGCCAACCTGGTGCTGTCCTTCTTCAACGAGGGGGACGAGCCGACGATCTCGTACACCGAGTTCAGCAAGCAGGTCGCCGCCGGCAACGTCTCGAAGATCTACTCCAAGGGCGACGCCATCCAGGGTGAGCTGAAGGCCGGGCAGCCGCTGCCCGACGGCGACAAGGGCGACTACACCAAATTCGTCACCCAGCGCCCGGCCTTCGCCGACGACGCGCTGTGGGCCGACCTCACCAAGCAGAACGTGACCGTGACGGCCTCCCCCGTCGTCGTCCAGCGCAGCTTCCTCGCCAACCTGCTGATCTCCCTCGCCCCCATGCTGCTGCTGGTCCTCCTGTGGGTGGTCATCGCCCGTCGGATGGGCTCGGGAATGGGCGGCATGGGCGCGCTGGGCCGCAAGGCGCCGCCCAAGCCGGTCGAGCTGGAGACGGGCTCCCGCCGCACCACCTTCGAGGACGTGGCAGGGATCGACGAGGTCGAGGGGGAGCTCAACGACGTCGTCGACTTCCTCAAGAACCCGGAGGAGTACCGGAAGATGGGCGCCCGGATGCCCGGCGGAGTCCTCCTCTCCGGCCCGCCCGGCACCGGCAAGACCCTGCTGGCGCGGGCGGTCGCGGGTGAGGCCGGGGTGCCCTTCTTCTCCGCCTCCGCCTCCGAGTTCATCGAGATGATCGTCGGGGTCGGCGCCTCCCGGGTGCGCGAACTGTTCACCGAGGCGCGCAAGGTGGCCCCCGCCATCATCTTCATCGACGAGATCGACACCATCGGACGGGCCCGCGGCGGCGGCAGTGCCATGGGCGGCCACGACGAACGCGAACAGACCCTCAACCAGATCCTCACCGAGATGGACGGCTTCTCCGGCTCGGAGGGCGTGATCGTCCTCGCGGCCACCAACCGTGCCGACGTGCTGGACCCCGCCCTCACCCGCCCCGGCCGCTTCGACCGCATGGTGGTCGTCTCCCCGCCCGACCGGGCCGGCCGCGAGGCCATCCTGCGCATCCACACCCGGGACATCCCGCTCGCCGAGGGGGTCGACCTGGCACACGTGGCCCGTACCACCCCCGGCATGACCGGAGCGGACCTGGCGAACCTGGCGAACGAGGCCGCGCTGCTGGCCGTCAAACGCCAGCAGACGCAGGTGACCGGGGCGGACCTGTCGGACGCCCTGGAGAAGGTCCAGCTCGGCGCCGAGAGACCGCTGGTCATGCCGGAGGAGGAGCGCCGGCGCACCGCCTACCACGAGAGCGGCCACGCCCTGCTGGGCATGCTCCAGCCGGGCGCCGACCCCATCCGCAAGATCACGATCGTGCCCCGCGGCCGCGCGCTGGGTGTCACCCTCTCCACCCCGGACGCGGACCGGTACGCCTACACCGAGCCGTACCTGCGCGGCCGCATCATCGGCGCGCTCGGCGGCATGGCGGCCGAGCACGTCGTCTACGACGTCATCACCACCGGTGCCGAGAACGACCTGGAGCAGGTGACCAACATCGTCCGCGGCATGGTCGGCCGCTGGGGCATGAGCGAGCGGATCGGCCGCCTCACCGCGGTCCCCTCCGACGGGCAGGGCCCGTACGGACTCTCCGCCGCCCCCGCCACCCTCGACGCGGTCGACCACGAGATGCGGCGCATCGTGGACGAGTGCTACCTGGAGGCCTGCCGCCTGCTGCGCGATCACCGCGGGCAGCTGGACGCCCTGGCGGAGGCCCTCCTCGCCAACGAGACCCTGGACGAGACGGCCGCCTACGCCGCCGCGGGCATCGCGCGGCTGACGAAGGGGCACGGGACCGACTGAGGAGCGGCCGTCAGTCCACCCGGGCGATCACGTACCGGAAGATGTTCGGCAGCCACACGGCCCCGTCGGATCGCTCGAACGGGTGAAGCGCCTCGGCCAGCTCCTTCTCCGCCAGCACGGAATCCGCCGTGCCGTCGTAGAGCCCGGTCGACAGCAGTCCGCGTACCGCGCTGTCCACGTCCGCGTACCCGAACGGGCAGAACACCCGCCCGGAACCGTCCGGCCGGAGCCCGGCCCGCTCCACCAGCCCGTCCAGATCCTGCGGCGCGGGCCCGCCGCCGAGGACCGAGGGCACCGTGCAGCGCTCCGCGGGCCCCCAGCCGGCCAGCACCACCGCCCCGCCCCGGCGGACCGCGGGCAGGGCCGCAGCCAGGGCCGCGGGTGCCGGGGAGAAGGCGAGCAGGGCGTCGTACGGGCGGGGCGGGGGCGGCGGTTCCGGCGGGGCCGCCAGGACCTCCAGCAGCCGCTCACGGGCCAGCGCCCGCCGGGCCGGATCCGCCTCCACGCCCGTGGCCACGGCTCCCCGCCCGGCCGCCAGCAGCAGCGGCAGCCCGGCTCCGCAGTCGAGGCCGAGCAGCCGGTCGCCCGGCCCGACCTCCAGCCGGTCGTAGACCGCCTCGTACAGCGGTACAAGCATCCGTTCCTGGATCTCCGCCCAGTCCCGGGCGACGAGCGTCGCCGTCGGCGTCGGTGTCATCGAAAGAGCGCTCCTGATTCCGTCTCGCCCCCTTGCCCCCGTTGCCAGAGAACTCCCCATTCGCCCCCGCGTCCAGAGGAGTGCGGCACCCGATTCACGCATCGTGTGCCGGGCGCCGTACGATTCGCGGCATGGCAAAGGCACCCGTTCTCACCCCGCAGGCGGAGGATTTCCCCCGCTGGTACCAGGATCTGATCAACAAGGCCGAGCTGGCCGACAACGGTCCGGTCCGAGGCACCATGGTCATCCGACCGTACGGCTACGGCCTGTGGGAGCGGATGCAGCAGGAGATGGACGCGCGCATCAAGGACGCGGGCGCCCAGAACGCGTACTTCCCTCTGTTCATCCCGCAGTCGTACCTGACGAAGGAAGCCGAGCACGTCGAGGGCTTCGCCCCCGAGCTCGCGGTCGTCACGCACGGCGGCGGCAAGGAGCTGGAAGAGCCGGTCGTCGTCCGGCCCACGTCCGAGACGATCATCAACGACTACTTCTCCAAGTGGGTCCAGAGCTACCGCGACCTGCCGCTGCTGATCAACCAGTGGGCCAACGTGGTCCGCTGGGAGATGCGCCCGCGCGTATTCCTCCGTACGAGCGAGTTCCTCTGGCAGGAGGGCCACACCGCCCACGCCACCTACGAGGAGGCCCGCGACTACGCGGCCCGCATCCACACGGACGTCTACGGCGACTTCATGACGAACGTGCTCGGCATCGACGTCGTGCTCGGCCGCAAGACCGCCAAGGAGCGCTTCGCCGGCGCCATCAACACCCTCACCCTCGAGGGCATGATGGGCGACGGCAAGGCCCTGCAGCTGGGCACGAGCCACGAGCTCGGCACCAACTTCGCCAAGGCCTTCAACACCCAGTACCTGTCGAAGGAAGGCAAGCAGGAGCTTGTCTGGCAGACCTCGTGGGGCGTCTCGACCCGCATGGTCGGCGGCCTGATCATGTCCCACGGCGACGACAACGGCCTGCGGGTCCCGCCGCGCCTCGCGCACGTCCAGGTCGTCGTCATGGCGATCAAGGGCGAGGAGGCCGTCACCAAGGTCCGCGAGCTGGGCGCCCAGCTCAAGGCCGCGGGCATCCGCGTGCACGTGGACGACCGCGTCGACACCCCCTTCGGCCGCCGCGCCGTGGACTGGGAGCTCAAGGGCGTACCGGTCCGCATCGAGATCGGCCCCCGCGACCTGGAGGCCGGCACCGCCATGCTGGCCCGCCGGATTCCGGGCGGGAAGACCCCCGTGCAGATCGACGCCCTCGCCGACCTGCTGCCCAAGGTGCTGGACGAGGACCAGGCGCAGCTGCTGCGCGAGTCCCGCGAGCGCCGTCTGGCCCGTACGTCCGACGTCGCGACCATCGAGGAGGCCGCCGAGGCCGCCGTCGCCGGTGGCTGGGCGCGGATCCCGTGGGCGGACCTCGGTCCGGAGGGCGAGGCGAAGCTGGCCGAGCAGGCCGTCTCCGTCCGCTGCCTGATCGCCGAGGACGGGTCGGTCCCGGAGGCGGACGACGCCCCCGGTACGCTCGCGATCGTCGCGCGCTCGTACTGACCGGGCCCACCGGCTCTTGTGCCCCGGCGTGCGGCTCGTGCCG
This sequence comes from Streptomyces sp. NPDC001549, assembly GCF_042894025.1. Taxonomy (NCBI): domain Bacteria; kingdom Bacillati; phylum Actinomycetota; class Actinomycetes; order Kitasatosporales; family Streptomycetaceae; genus Streptomyces; species Streptomyces sp. NPDC001549. The sequence goes on along the minus strand of NZ_JBIAVJ010000019.1, from coordinate 116,261 downwards.
CGCGCCGGGGCCGGTTCATGTCGGTCGACCGGGACGACTTGGTCGACGTTACGTACCGACTCCTCCTGAGATCGGCGCACCCGTCCTCGTCAGGACGCATGAGACTGAACTGACTGGTACGTGCAAAAAATTTGGAATGGCCCGGAATCGGAACACCCGGGCACCTCGGCTCGTTGTCACGACGTGAGCACGACACCACCTGTTCTCGCCGCAGAGCTGGCGCAGGCGTGGGCCGATATTCAGCGGTACCACCCCGAGCTGCCTGACCTTGCCGCGCCCGAGTCCCTGATCGGAGAGTCCTCGTCCGCCTGCGGCGCCGAGCTCTCCTTCGAGCGACTGCTGCACGAGGCAGTCCACGGCATCGCCGCCGCCCGGGGTGTCCGCGACACCTCGCGCGCCGGCCGCTACCACAACCGCAGATTCCTCGCGATCGCCGAGGAGATGGGGCTGGACCACTCCGAGGAGCCGCACGCGAGCAGCGGCTTCTCCCTGGTCACGCTCAATCCGGAGGCGAAGCGCCGCTACCGTCCCACCATCGAGCGCCTGCAGCGCGCGCTGAAGGCACACACGGCCGCCACCGCGGCCGACACCAAGCGCAGCTTCCGGGGACCTGCCGCCCGGCACGGTTCCTCCGGCGGCGGCGTGCGCGTCAAGGCCGTCTGCGACTGCGGGCGCAACGTCCGGGTGGTCCCCTCCGTGCTGGCCCAGGCGCCGATCGTGTGCGGTGGCTGCATGAAGCCCTTCCGCATCCCCGACGTGGCCATCGCGGCGGCCTCCTGACCGCCTTTCCCGTCGCCGCCGGGGCCACCGCCCCACGGCGAACCGGGCGCCGGGCCATCGCCCCCACCGGGGCGGCCGCCGACGGCGCACGCACGGGTGACCCGTACCGCCGTACCGCCGGCGGGCACCGGTCCTGCCCGCCCGGCTGAGCGCGCCGCAGGCGTATGGCACAATGGCTAGCTGTACTCGACAGTCGCATAGGACCCCTCTCTCCTCCGGCTGACGCGTCCATCGGGCACCCGAGTACCGCAACCCCACGTGGCATCTCATGTGCCCAACCACGTCAAGTTCAGGAGACACCACTCCAGTGGCAGTCAAGATCAAGCTCAAGCGCCTCGGCAAGATTCGCCAGCCGCACTACCGCATCGTCGTCGCCGACGCCCGCACCCGCCGGGATGGTCGCGCGATCGAGGAGATCGGTATCTACCACCCGACCTACAACCCGTCGCGCATCGAGGTCAACGCCGAGCGTGCGCAGTACTGGCTGTCCGTCGGCGCCCAGCCCACCGAGGCTGTGCTCGCCATCCTGAAGCTGACCGGTGACTGGCAGGCCCACAAGGGTCTCCCCGCCCCCGCGCCGCTCCTGCAGCCGGCGACGAAGGAGAGCAAGCGTCGCTCCTTCGACGAGTTCGCCAAGGCCCTCGAGGGCATCGGCGAGGGCAAGGGCGAGGCCATCACGCAGAAGGCGAAGAAGGCCGACAAGAAGGCGGACGAGGCTGAGGCCGCCGCCGAGTCGACCGAGGCCTGAGCATGCTCGAGGAGGCTCTTGAGCACCTCGTAAAGGGCATTGTGGACAACCCCGACGAAGTGCAGGTCGCCTCGCGCAACCTGCGCCGCGGGCAGGTGCTCGAGGTCCGGGTTCACCCCGACGACCTCGGCAAGGTGATCGGCCGCAACGGCCGCACCGCACGTGCACTGCGTACCGTCGTGGGCGCCATCGGCGGCCGGGGGATCCGCGTCGACCTCGTCGACGTGGACCAGGTCCGCTGAGCAGTTGATTCACCGGCACGGGCCGGGGAGGGCGTTGGTCGCCCGCCCCGGCCCGTGTCGTTTCTGCCCCCGGGCAGGAGCGACCATTGATGTGAGCAACCACGCCGCAGTAAGGGAAGAGCACAGTGGAGTTGGTAGTCGCGCGGATCGGCCGCGCCCACGGCATCAAGGGTGAGGTCACCGTCGAGGTGCGCACCGACGAGCCGGAGCTGCGACTGAGTCCCGGCGCCGTGCTCAAGACGGAGCCCGCGACGGCGGGACCGCTGACGATCGAGACGGGCCGCGTGCACAGCGGGCGGCTGCTGCTCCGCTTCGCGGGCGTCAAGGACCGCACCGGAGCCGAGTCGCTGCGCAACATCCTCCTGATCGCCGAGGTGGACCCGGCGGAGCTGCCGGAGGAGCCCGACGAGTACTACGACCACCAGCTGATGGACCTGGACGTGGTGCTGGAGGACGGCACCGAGATCGGCCGGATCACCGAGATCTCCCACCTGCCCTCGCAGGACCTCTTCATCGTCGAGCGGCCGGACGGCACCGAGGTGATGATCCCCTTCGTGGAGGAGATCGTCGCCGAGATCGACCTGGAGGAGCAGCGCTGCGTCATCACCCCGCCGCCCGGGCTGATCGACGAGCGTGACGCCGTCGTCGTCTCGACCCGGGACGAGGACGCCGCGGATTCCGGGGACGACGCCTGATGCGACTCGACGTCGTCACGATCTTCCCCGAGTACCTGGAGCCGCTGGACGTCTCCCTCGTCGGCAAGGCGCGCGCCCGGGGGCAGCTCGACGTACACGTGCACGACCTGCGGGAGTGGACGTACGACCGGCACAACACGGTGGACGACACCCCGTACGGCGGCGGTCCCGGCATGGTCATGAAGACCGAGCCGTGGGGCGAGGCCCTGGACTCCGCCCTGGCCGACGGCTACGAGGCGGGCGCGCACGGTCCCGTCATGGTCGTCCCCACCCCCAGCGGCCGCCCCTTCACCCAGGAACTGGCCGTCGAACTCTCCGAGCGGCCCTGGCTGATCTTCACGCCGGCCCGCTACGAGGGCATCGACCGCCGGGTCATGGACGAGTACGCCACGCGCATGCCGGTGTACGAGGTCTCCATCGGCGACTACGTCCTGGCGGGCGGCGAGGCCGCCGTACTGGTGGTCACCGAGGCCGTGGCCCGGCTGCTGCCCGGGGTGCTCGGCAACGCCGAATCGCACCGCGACGACTCCTTCGCGCCGGGCGAGATGGCGAACCTGCTGGAGGGGCCCGTCTACACCAAGCCCCCGGTGTGGCGCGGCCGGGACATCCCCGAGGTGCTGCTCAGCGGGCACCACGGGAAGATCGCCCGGTGGCGCCGGGACGAGGCCTTCCGCCGGACCGCGCAGAACCGCCCCGACCTGATCGAGCGCTGCGAGGCCGCCGGCTTCGACAAGAAGGACCGGGAGATCCTCTCCGTCCTGGGCTGGCAGCCGTCCGCCGACGGCCGATTTTGGCGCAGAGCGCAGGCCGTGGAAGAATAGGCGGCTGCTGTGTGCTCGCGGGCGCCCCTGCCACAGGGGGACCGTCGTCCGCCGGGTCCCGCAGCTCCCGAATTCTCTACGGAAACCCGCACTGGCGACCTGTGGCGTCATGCGAAGAAAGCAGACGAAGAACATGTCTCACCTGCTCGACGGCGTCAACGCCGCCACGCTCCGCACGGACGTCCCGGCCTTCCGCCCGGGTGACACGATCAACGTGCACGTCCGCGTGATCGAGGGCAACCGCTCCCGTATCCAGCAGTTCAAGGGCGTAGTCATCCGCCGCCAGGGCGCCGGTGTCTCCGAGACCTTCACCGTGCGCAAGGTCTCCTTCAGCGTCGGCGTGGAGCGTACCTTCCCGGTCCACTCCCCGATCTTCGAGAAGATCGAGCTCGTCACCCGCGGTGACGTTCGCCGCGCCAAGCTGTACTACCTCCGTGAGCTCCGCGGCAAGGCCGCGAAGATCAAGGAGAAGCGCGACCGCTGAGGTAACTCCCGGAGTCCGGAGGCGGCCGGATAGGCTCGCCCCCGATGGACACCGAAGCACCTCACACGCAGCGCGGCCACTCTTCCCCCGTCGAGGGGGACGGGAGGCCGCGTTTTGCGTTCTCCCGGACCGGGCGGACGGCCGGGGGGAGACCCCTCACCTGGCGCCGCGCCGGAGTGCTCGGTGTGATCTGCACCGTCTTCCTGTTGCTGTTCAGCAATTTCGTGGTCCAGCCCTTCCTGATCCCGAGCCGCTCCATGGAGCCGACGCTCCGGGTCGGCGACCGGGTACTGGTCAACAAGCTGGCGTACCGTTTCGGCGAGCAGCCGCGCCGCGGCGACGTGGTGGTCTTCGACGGCACGGGTTCCTTCGTACGGGAACGCCCCGACGGCAATCCGGTCGGCACCGTGCTGCACGGCGCGGCCTCGGCGCTCGGGCTGGCCGAGCCGTCCGACACCGACTTCGTGAAGCGGGTCGTGGGGGTCGGCGGCGACGACGTGGTGTGCTGCGACGCCGGTGGGCGGGTGGCGGTCAACGGCGTGCCGCTGGACGAGCCGTACCTCCATCCCGGCGACGCGCCCTCGGCGGTGCCCTTCCGGATCGTCGTACCGCTTGGGACCCTCTGGGTCATGGGCGATCATCGTTCCCAGTCCCGGGACTCCCGGGACCACCTGGGGGAGCCGGGCGGGGGGATGGTGCCGATGGAGAAGGTGATCGGGCGGGCCGACTGGATCGGCTGGCCGCTCTCGCGCTGGGACGACATCGGTGGTGGTCATGGGTAGCCGCGGACGACCGAAAGGCGGACGGGACTGGGATTTCGAGCCCGAGCCCGAGCCCGAGCCCGAGCCGGTGCCCACCCCGCCCCCGCTGGTGGGGGGCGGCCGGGTGGAGGGCGGCCGGGCCGAACGGCGCCGGACGGCCCGCAAGGTGCGCCGGCGCCGCCGCACGCGCCGGGCCGGCGAGGTGCCGCTGCTGGTGGTCGTGGCACTGTGCATCGCCCTGCTCCTCAAGACCTTCCTGGTGCAGGCCTTCTTCATTCCGTCGGGCTCGATGGAGCAGACGATCCGGATCGGTGACCGGGTCCTGGTGGACAAGCTGACGCCGTGGTTCGGCTCCGAGATCGAGCGCGGCGACATCGTCGTGTTCAAGGACCCCGGAGGCTGGCTCAAGGGCGAGGCGGCCCGTCCGCCCAAGGACCCGATCGTGGTCAAGCAGATCAAGCAGGGACTGACCTTCATCGGCCTGCTGCCGTCGGCCGACGAGCAGGACCTGATCAAGCGGGTCATCGGGGTCGGTGGGGACACCGTCAAATGCTGTGACAGCCGGGGCAGGGTCACCGTCAACGGATCGCCCCTCGATGAGCCGTACGTGAACCCGGGCAACACTCCTTCGGACAGTACGTTCGAGGTGCAGGTGCCGGAGGGTCGGCTCTTCGTGATGGGCGATCACCGCGCGAACTCCTCCGATTCCCGGTTCCACCTAGACGAGGGCTTTCAGGGCACCATCCCCGAGAGCGGGGTGGTCGGGGAGGCCGTCGTGATCGCCTGGCCCTACGGGCACTGGACCCGGCTGGAGCAGCCGGCGACCTTCCGGATGGTCCCCGATCAGGCACGGCGCCAGGGACGCGGCCGACGACGGCGCCGTCGGGACGCGCCGTTCGCATAGTGTGTCCTCGGTCTCCCGCGCCTTAGGGAACTCCCGCTCGTTAAGGGAGGGGAGGGCCCGTTCCGGATTCGGCGCGGGCGGCAATCGCGAGTGAGGAGTGGATGTGGGGGACGTGGCGGTAGGCGCACGGTCCGGACGCGACGAAGGCGAGGAGCGGCCGGACGACGCCGTCGAGCGCGGGACCGAGGAGGACGGCGATGCCAAGGAGCACGCGCACCGGTCCTTCTGGAAGGAGCTCCCGCTCCTCATCGGCATCGCCCTGCTGCTGGCCCTGCTGATCAAGACGTTCCTGCTCCAGGCGTTCTCGATCCCGTCGGCCTCTATGCAGAACACCCTGCAGATGGGGGACCGGGTGCTGGTGGACAAGCTGACCCCGTGGTTCGGCTCCGAGCCGGAGCGCGGCGAGGTCGTCGTCTTCCACGACCCGGCGGACTGGCTGTCGGGGCAGCCCACTCCCGAGCCGAACATCCTCCAGCAGGTGCTCAGCAAGATCGGCCTGATGCCGGACCCCTCCGAGAAGGACCTGATCAAGCGGGTCATCGCGATCGGCGGGGACACGGTCGAGTGCAAGAAGGGGGGACCGGTCGTCGTCAACGGCAAGGAGCTGGACGAGCCGTACATCTACCCCGGCGACACCGCGTGCGACGACTTCCCGTTCGGCCCGATCACCGTGCCCAAGGGCAAGATCTGGGTCATGGGTGACCACCGGCAGAACTCCGAGGACTCCCGCTGGCACCAGCGGGACTCCACCAAGGGCTTCGTCCCGGTGGACAAGGTCGTCGGGCGGGCCGTGGTGGTCGCGTGGCCGGTCACCCGCTGGTCCACCCTGCCGGTCCCGGACACCTTCGACCAGCCGGGCATCGGCAACCAGGCCGCGGCGGCCGCGCTCGGCCTCGGGGCCGCCGGGCTGGCCCCGGTCGGGCTCGGCCCGGCCGCGCTGGGCCTCGTGGGAGCCGTCCCGCTCGTCATGTGGCGCAGGCAGAAGCTGACCAGCGGCCGTACCGACGGGTAGGGTGCCGCCCAGGTCGACGATCCCGAAGTGTGGGGGCGCTGCAATGGGCGGAACACAAGCAATACGCAGTGGCAAGGATGGCCGCGGCGGTCTCGGCAATGTGCTGTCGGGAATCGCCGTGGCCATCGGCTTTGCGCTCTTTCTGGGCGGTTTCGTGTGGGGGGCGGTCGTCTACCGGCCCTACACGGTCCCCACCGACTCGATGATGCCCACGGTGCGGCCCGGGGACCGGGTGCTGGCGCAGCGGATCGACGGCGCCGAGGTGCGCCGCGGGGACGTGGTCATCTTCACCGATTCCCTGTGGAGCGATTCCCCCATGGTCAAGCGGGTCGTCGGCATCGGCGGGGACGTCGTGAAGTGCTGCGGCGCGGCCGGCGAGCTGACGGTCAACGGCACCCGGCTGGACGAGCCGTACGCCGACACCACCGCGCCGGACTCGGGCCTGGCCATGCCGCCCGGACAGACCGCGCCCTCGGGGACCCCCTTCGAGGTGGCGGTCCCCGAGGGCAGCCTCTTCCTGCTGGGCGACCGGCGGGCCGCCTCCCTGGACTCCCGGGCCCACCTGCAGGAGACCGGGCAGGGGAGCGTGTCCCGATCGGCCGTCAGCGCCCGCGTCGACGCCCTGGCCTGGCCCTCCGTGTCGATGCTGGACCGGCCGGCCACGTACGCGGCCCTGCCCGGCGGGATCTCGCGGCCCGGTCCGCTGCGCCTCCAGGTGGCGGCGGTGCTGGCCGGGGCCGCCCTGGTGGTGCTGGGGGCCGCGTACGGGCCGGTCGCACGGGTCCTGGCGCGCGGACGGCGACAGGAGCGGGCCGGTGTCCGCTGACCCGGCCGCCGGGCACGGCCGCCGGAAGGTGTCGCGGGTGATCCTGCTGGACCCGGCCGACCGGATCCTGCTGCTGCACGGCTTCGAACCGGCCGACCCCTCCGACGACTGGTGGTTCACCCCCGGCGGCGGACTGGAAGGGACCGAGAGCCGCGAGCAGGCCGCACTGCGTGAACTGGCGGAGGAGACCGGGATCAAGGAGGTGGAGCTGGGTCCGGTGCTGTGGCACCGCTATTGCTCCTTCCCCTTCGACGGGCGGCGCTGGGAACAGGACGAGTGGTACTTCCTCGCCCGGACCACGCGGACCGAGACCGAGCTGGGCGGCCTCACCGAGCTGGAGCGGCGCAGCGTCACCGGAGCCAGGTGGTGGACCTCCGAGGAACTTCTCGCGGCCCATGAGACGGTGTACCCGACCAGACTCGCCGAGCTGCTCCGTACGCTGCTCGACGACGGTCCTCCGGGTGAGCCGGTGGTCCTGGCCCCGGAAATCGTTTAGGGGCACAGGGGCCTGGCGCACAATAGGGGGACGCACGGCTGAAGGGGAACATGCCATGAGTGCCGAGGACCTCGAAAAGTACGAGACCGAGATGGAGCTGAAGCTCTATCGGGAGTACCGCGACGTCGTCGGGCTGTTCAAGTATGTGATCGAGACGGAGCGCCGTTTCTACCTCACGAACGACTACGAGATGCAGGTGCATTCGGTTCAGGGGGAGGTGTTCTTCGAGGTCTCCATGGCCGACGCCTGGGTCTGGGACATGTACCGGCCGGCCCGCTTCGTGAAGCAGGTGCGGGTGCTGACCTTCAAGGACGTGAACATCGAGGAGCTCAACAAGAGCGATCTCGAACTGCCCGGCAGCTGAGGGCCGGCACCGGCCGGGCCGCCTCACCCGCAAGGGTGAGGCGGTTGTCCACAACGGCCGGTCCGTCCACCAAGATCCACAAAGTGGGCGGGGGTGCGGGACCGTCGGTGCCGGAGGTGGTGCCGGATGAACGCGAAGGGCGTGGCACAGCAGGCATTGGGGCGGTACGGCGAGGAACTCGCGGCACGGCGGCTGACCGAGGCCGGGATGACCGTGATCGCGCGGAACTGGCGGTGCCGCGGCGGCGAGATCGACATCGTCGCCCGGGACGGGGACGCCCTCGTCGTGTGCGAGGTCAAGACCCGCCGCGCGGGCGAGTTCGAGCATCCCATGGCCGCCGTACGGCCCGCCAAGGCCGAGCGCTTACGCTCGCTCGCCGGGCGCTGGCTCGCCGACCACGGCGGACCACCCCCGGGCGGGGTGCGCATCGACCTCGTCGGGGTCCTGCTGCCGCGGCGCGGCGCCCCCCTGGTGGAACACGTCAGGGGGGTGGCCTGATGGGGTTCGCGCGGGCCTGCTCGGTGGCCCTGGTCGGCGTCGACGGCGTGGTGGTCGAGGTGCAGGCCGACCTGGAGCCCGGCGTGGCCGCCTTCACCCTGGTGGGGCTGCCGGACAAGACCCTGGTCGAGAGCCGGGACCGGGTGCGGGCGGCCGTGGTCAACTCGGGGGCGGCCTGGCCGCAGAAGAAGCTCACGGTCGGGCTGAGCCCGGCCTCCGTTCCGAAATCCGGCGCCGGCTTCGACCTGGCCGTCGCGGCGGCCGTGCTCGGGGCCGCCGAGGTGGTCGACCCGGGCGCGATCGCCGACCTCGTCCTGATCGGGGAACTGGGGCTGGACGGCCGGGTGCGCCCGGTCCGCGGGATCCTGCCGGCGGTACTCGCCGCGGCGGAGGCCGGCTACCGGCAGGTGGTGGTGCCGCAGCAGTGCGCGGCCGAGGCCGCGCTCGTACCGGACGTCTCGGTCCTCGGCGTACGCAGCCTGCGCCAGCTCATCGCGGTGCTGACCGGCGGGGAGGTCCCCGAGGAGGAACCCTGCGACCCGCCCGGCAGGCCGGACCCGATGCTGGCCGGACTGCTCGTCCCGGGGGCGGGACTGGGCACGGGGCTCGCCCGGGGCCGGCCCGGCCGGGAGGACGGCACGGACTTCCCCGACCTCGCGGACGTGGCCGGGCAGCACACGGCGCGCCGCGCCCTGGAGGTGGCGGCCGCCGGGGGACACCACCTCTTCCTCAGCGGACCGCCCGGAGCGGGCAAGACCATGCTCGCCGAGCGGCTGCCCTGGCTCCTGCCGCCGCTCACCCGTCGGGATTCCGTGGAGGTCACGGCCGTCCACTCGGTCGCGGGAATCCTCCCGCCCGGCGAACCGCTGGTCGCCAGAGCGCCCTACTGCGCGCCGCACCATTCGGCGACCATGCAGTCCTTGGTGGGCGGCGGGACCGGGATCCCCAGGCCCGGGGCGGTCTCCCTGGCACACCGCGGCGTTCTCTTTCTGGACGAGGCCGCGGAGTTCCACAGCCGGGCGCTGGACGCGCTGCGCCAGCCCCTCGAATCGGGGCACGTGGTCATCGCCCGCGCCGCCGGAGTGGTAAGGCTGCCCGCCAGGTTCCTGATGGTGCTCGCAGCCAACCCGTGCCCGTGCGGGCGCCACACCCTGCACGGAGCCGGCTGCGAATGCCCGCCTTCGGTGATCCGGCGTTACCAGGCGCGGCTGTCCGGGCCGTTGCTCGACCGGGTGGACCTGAGGGTGGAGGTCGAGCCGGTGACCCGCTGCGACCTGCTGGGGCAGGGCGGCCGCGGGGAATCCACCGCGGTGGTCGCCGACCGGGTGCGTCAGGCCCGGGAGCGCGCCGCGGCCCGGCTCGCCGACACGCCGTGGCGGCTCAACTCCGAAGTGCCCGGGCAGGAACTGCGCACCCGGTGGCGGGCCGGGCCCGGCGCGCTGGCCCCCGCCGAGCGCGATCTGGAACGGGGGCTGCTCACCGCGCGCGGGCTGGACCGGGTGCTGCGGGTCGCCTGGACCGTGGCCGACCTGCGGGGGCGGGACCGGCCCGAGGCGCTGGACGTGGCCGTGGCGCTGGAGCTGCGGACCGGGATCGCCCGCGGGGCGATGTCGCTGCCGGGGGCCGGGACATGACCGGCTCCGGGGACGCGGAACTGCTGGCGCGGGCGGCGCTCACCCGGGTGCTGGAGCCCGGCGACGCGCACGGCGGGCGGTGGCTGCGGGAGTTCGGCGCGGTGCGGCTGATGCGGCTGCTGACCGACCCCGGGGCGGAGCCGGACACTCCGTCCGGCGTGGGGCCCGAGCGGCTCGCCGGGTACCGCAGACGCGCCGCGCTGGCCGATCCCGAGCGGGACCTCGCGGATGCCGCCGAGGCGGGGGGCCGGTTCGTCCACCCGGGATCGGCGCAGTGGCCGACCCAGCTCGACGACCTGGGCGACGAGAGGCCCGTCGGGCTGTGGCTGCGGGGCCGGCCGAACCTCCGCACCTGGGCACTGCGTTCGGTCTCCGTGGTCGGGGCCCGCGCCTGCACCCCGTACGGCGCGCACATGGCCCAGACCCTGGCCGCCGGACTCGCCGAGCGGGGCTGGGTCGTGGTGTCCGGCGCCGCGTTCGGGATCGACGGCGCCGCCCACCGAGGGGCCCTCGCCTCGGGCGGCGCGACCGCGGCGGTGCTGGCCTGCGGGGTGGACGTCGCCTACCCGCGCGGACACGCCGGGCTGCTCGGCCGGATCGCCGGGCAGGGGCTGATCCTCGGGGAGCTGCCACCGGGCAGCCACCCGACACGCAGCCGGTTCGTCCTGCGCAACCGGGTCATCGCCGCCCTCACCCGGGGCACGGTCGTCGTGGAGGCCGCGCACCGCAGTGGTTCCCTGGTCACGGCCCGGCGGGCGCAGTGCCTGGGGCGGTTCACGATGGGCGTCCCCGGACCCGCCACCAGCGGGCTCTCCGCCGGGGTGCACGAACTGCTGCGGGGCGAGGCCGTGGTCGTCACCGACGCGGCCGAGGTGGTCGAGCTGGTCGGGGCCATGGGCGAGCTGGCTCCCGAGCGGCGCGGCCCGGTGCTCGCCCGGGACCTGCTGGACCCGGACACCGCCCGTGTGCTCGAAGCGCTGCCCGCCGGCCGCCCGGCGGGCGTGGCCGAGCTGGCACTTGCCTCCGGCACCGGCGCCGATGAAGTCATCGGCAGACTGTACGAACTTCACTCTCTGGGGTTCGTCGAACGGCAGGGCGACGGCTGGCAGTTGAGCAGACAAACGGCTGGAGGAGGCACACAAACCGGAGCTGCACGGCGAGGCGGTCGTTGACCTGGGGTGTTCCGGTGAAAGAGTGAAACCGATGAGAGACGCGGTCTTCCCGGTGGCGGTCGCCGGGACCGAGCGCCAGGCGCCGGTCCCGGGTCGCCCGCGCGAGTCCGGGCGCCTCCCGGCCCCCGCGCCATCCCGTACTCTTCGCGCACCGCGACACTCTCGTCACGCTACGCTCCCAAGGAATCCGGCTCCGGCAAAGGCGAAGCATGCCCCAGCACACCTCAGGGTCCGACCGCGCTGCGGTGCCCCCCGCTGCCAGAGGCAGCGTGCGGTCCACCGCGCCCTCGTCCCTGGAGGTGCTGTGGCGCTCGTACAAGGAATCGGGTGACGAGCGGCTGCGGGAGCAGCTGATCCTGCACTACTCGCCCCTGGTGAAGTACGTGGCCGGCCGCGTCAGCGTGGGCCTGCCGCCCAACGTGGAGCAGGCCGACTTCGTCTCCTCCGGGGTCTTCGGGCTGATCGACGCCATCGAGAAGTTCGACATCGACCGGTCGATCAAGTTCGAGACGTACGCGATCACCCGCATCCGCGGCGCGATGATCGACGAGCTGCGGGCGCTGGACTGGATCCCGCGCTCGGTCCGGCAGAAGGCGCGCGCCGTGGAACGGGCCTACGCCACGCTGGAGGCCCAGCTGCGGCGCACCCCGACGGAGAGCGAGGTGGCCGGGGAGATGGGGATCGGGGTGGAGGATCTCCACACCGTCTTCAGCCAGTTGTCGCTGGCCAACGTGGTCGCCCTGGAGGAGCTGCTGCACGTCGGCGGGGAGGGCGGCGACCGCCTCTCGCTGATGGACACCCTGGAGGACACCGCCGCCGACAACCCGGTGGCGGTGGCCGAGGACCGCGAGCTGCGGCGCCTGCTGGCGCGGGCCATCAACACGCTGCCCGAGCGGGAGAAGACCGTGGTGACCCTCTACTACTACGAGGGCCTCACGCTGGCCGAGATCGGCAATGTCCTCGGCGTCACCGAGAGCCGGGTCAGCCAGATCCACACCAAGTCCGTTCTGCAGTTGCGCGCAAAGTTGGCAGATGTGGGGAGGTGAGCTTGCGCCACCTCCGTACAGTGGATGCGTGCCCAGGATTCGAGCGGCCTCCGTGGCCGAGCACCGGTCGATGCAGCGCGGCGCCCTCTTGGACGCTGCCCGGTCCCTGCTGTCCGAAGGCGGGACGGAGGCGCTGACCTTCCCCGCCCTCGCGGAGCGCACCGGGCTCGCCCGGTCCTCCGTGTACGAGTACTTCCGCTCCCGCGCCGCCGTGGTCGAAGAACTGTGCGCAGTGGACTTCCCCGTATGGGCCGCCGAGATCGAAGCGGCGATGGAGCAGGCCCCGTCGCCGGAGGAGAAGATCGAGGCCTACGTACGCAGCCAGTTGGGGCTGGTGGGCGACCGGCGGCACCGGGCGGTCGTGGCCATCTCGGCCAGCGAGCTCGACGCGGGGGCCCGCGAGAAGATCCGCGCGGCCCACGGCGGTCTCGTGGCGATGATCGTCGAGGCGCTGAGCTCCCTGGGGCACGCGGAGCCGCGGCTGGCCGCGATGCTGTTGCAGGGGGTCGTGGACGCTGCTGTGCGGCGGATCGAGCTCGGCGCGGCCGAGGATCCCGCCGTCGTGACGGAGGCCGCCGTGGCCATGGCCCTGCGGGGCGTCCAGGGCTGAGGTCCCCCGGGGCTCCGCCCCGGATCCCGCACCTCAAACGCCCGCGGCGCTGGACCCGGCCGGCAGGAGGCGGGGTGTCGGGCGGGGGAGGAGGCTCAGCGGGTTGAGATAGGTCTCGCCCGCCAGAAGACCCCAGTGCAGGCACGGCGCCGGGCAGTGCGAGCCCTCCGTCAGAACCGCCACCACCTGGCCTGCCGCGACCTGCTCGCCCTCCGTGACCAGGGGCCGGACCGGCTCGTAGGTGGTGCGCAGCCCGTTCGGCAGGGCCAGCGAGAGCACTCCGCGCCCGGCGACGAGCCCGGCGTAGTGGACCCGGCCGGCCGCGACCGCCCGGAGCTCCGCGCCCACCGGCGCGGACAGGTCCACACCGCGGTGACCGGCCGCGTAGGGGGTCGGCGGCGGGTCCCACCAGCGGGCCACCGACAGTGGGGCGGGCAGTGGGCGGACCCCGGGAGGAACCGACTGGGCCAGGGCCAGGAGCAGGCTGAGCAGCAAGGTCGTCATGGACCCCAGCGTCCCGCGCACCCCCGGGCCGCCGCTCCGGCCTGTGGACGGCCGCGGCGCTGTGGACAACGGCGTCACCCGGCATACCGCCGGGTCCCGTACACTTCTTGTGGCGATCCGGGTCACCGGGTCGACTTCGCACGCCCCGGCGCCAGGCTTAAACAGCCAGGTGACAGCGTCTCTCGGTCCCTCATGGGGGCAGGGCGCGGTGGGGCGTCAGGAACCAAACCGAGAAACCAAGGAGATGGCCATGGCCGTCGTCACGATGCGGGAGCTGCTGGAAAGCGGCGTCCACTTCGGTCACCAGACCCGCCGTTGGAACCCGAAGATGAAGCGCTTCATCTTCACGGAGCGCAACGGCATCTACATCATCGACCTGCTGCAGTCGCTGTCGTACATCGACCGCGCCTACGAGTTCGTGAAGGAGACCGTCGCGCACGGTGGCTCCATCATGTTCGTCGGTACCAAGAAGCAGGCCCAGGAGGCCATCGCCGAGCAGGCGACGCGCGTTGGTATGCCGTACGTCAACCAGCGCTGGCTGGGTGGCATGCTCACCAACTTCTCCACCGTCTACAAGCGCCTTCAGCGTCTGAAGGAGCTTGAGGCGATCGACTTCGAGGACGTCGCCGCCTCGGGTCTCACCAAGAAGGAGCTCCTGGTCCTCTCCCGCGAGAAGACCAAGCTGGAGAAGACCCTCGGTGGTATCCGCGAGATGTCGAAGGTTCCCAGCGCCGTCTGGATCGTCGACACCAAGAAGGAGCACATCGCCGTCGGTGAGGCGCGCAAGCTCCACATCCCGGTCGTCGCGATCCTCGACACCAACTGCGACCCCGACGAGGTCGACTACAAGATCCCGGGCAACGACGACGCGATCCGTTCCGTCACCCTGCTCACCCGCGTGATCGCCGACGCCGTCGCCGAGGGCCTCATCGCCCGCTCCGGCGCTGCGACCGGCGACTCGAAGCCGGGCGAGAAGGCCGCCGCCGAGCCGCTCGCCGAGTGGGAGCGCGACCTGCTTGAGGGCGAGAAGAAGGCCGACGACGCCGAGGCCGCCCCGGCCGAGGCCGCTGCCCCGGCCGCCGAGGCTGTCGAGGCTGTCGAGGCCCCGGCCGCCGAGGCCGTCGAGGCCCCGGCCGCCGACGCCGAGCAGGCCTGACCCACTGAGGGCGCCCGGCGTTCACCCGCCGGGCACTCGCAGTACGGACGATGACGGCGGGGGAGCCGCGCCAACAGCGCGGCACCTCCGCCGTTCACCCGTAGATCTACGACTTCGAGAGAGAATCACAGACTCATGGCGAACTACACCGCCGCTGACGTCAAGAAGCTCCGCGAGCTCACCGGCGCCGGCATGCTGGACTGCAAGAACGCGCTCGTGGACGCCGACGGTGACGTCGAGAAGGCCCAGGAAGCGCTCCGCATCAAGGGTCAGAAGGGCGTCGCCAAGCGCGAGGGCCGTTCTGCCGAGAACGGTGCGGTCGTCTCCCTCATCGCCGACGACAACACCTCCGGTGTCATCGTCGAGCTGAAGTGCGAGACCGACTTCGTCGCCAAGGGCGAGAAGTTCCTGGCCGTCGCCAACCAGCTGGCTGCCCACGTGGCCGCCACCTCCCCGGCCGACATCGAGGCGCTGCTCGCGTCCGAGATCGAGCCCGGCAAGACCGTCACCGCTTTCGTCGACGAGGCCAACGCCAACCTCGGCGAGAAGATCGTCCTGGACCGCTTCGCGCAGTTCAGCGGCGGCTACGTGGCTGCGTACATGCACCGCACGATGCCCGACCTGCCGTTCCAGATCGGCGTCCTGGTCGAGCTCGACAAGGAGAACGCCGAGGTCGCCCGCGGCGTCGCGCAGCACATCGCCGCGTTCGCCCCGCAGTGGCTGTCCGCCGAGGACGTCCCGGCCGAGAAGGTCGAGTCCGAGCGTCGCATCGCCGAAGAGGTCACCCGCGCGGAGGGCAAGCCCGAGGCTGCCATCGCGAAGATCGTCGAGGGTCGCGTCAACGGCTTCTTCAAGGACGCCACGCTGCTCGGCCAGGCGTACGCCCTGGACAACAAGAAGTCCGTCCAGAAGGTTCTGGACGAGGCCGGTGTCACCCTGAAGCGCTTCACCCGCATCAAGGTCGGCATCTGAGTCCGTCCGTACGCGACGGACACCGGACCCCGGTAGGGTCTGAGGCAGTCGTCCGCGCTTGCGCGAGACGACCGCAGATCTGACGAGGAGGCCATTGCCGTAGAGGGAACCGCAAGGACCCACCGGCAATGGCCTTCTTCGTATGTGCACGAGGAGATCTCCATGAATCAGGGCGTGGACCCCCACACCGCATCCGACGACAAGAGCGACCAGGACAAGAAGGGCCGCCGCTTCATGCTGAAGCTGTCGGGCGAGGCCTTCTCCGGTGGCGGAGGACTGGGCGTCGATCCCGACGTCGTCCACGCCATCGCGCGCGAGATCGCCGCGGTGGTCCGCGACGGCGCGGAGATCGCCGTCGTGATCGGCGGCGGCAACTTCTTCCGCGGCGCCGAACTCCAGCAGCGCGGCATGGACCGGGCCCGGTCCGACTACATGGGCATGCTGGGTACCGTCATGAACTGCCTCGCGCTCCAGGACTTCCTGGAGAAGGAGGGCATCGACTCCCGCGTGCAGACGGCCATCACCATGGGCCAGGTCGCGGAGCCGTACATCCCGCTGCGTGCCGTGCGGCACCTGGAGAAGGGCCGCGTCGTCATCTTCGGCGCCGGCATGGGCATGCCCTACTTCTCCACCGACACCACGGCCGCCCAGCGCGCCCTGGAGATCGACGCCGAGGCCCTGCTCATGGGCAAGAACGGTGTCGACGGGGTCTACGACTCCGACCCGAAGAAGAACCCGGACGCGGTGAAGTTCGACGCGCTGGAGTACAGCGAGGTCCTCTCCCGCGACCTCAAGGTCGCCGACGCCACCGCGATCACGCTCTGCCGCGACAATAAGCTGCCGATCCTTGTTTTCGAGCTCCTCGCCGAGGGCAATATCGCCCGCGCCGTCAAGGGTGAGAAGATCGGCACGCTCGTGAGCGACCAGGAAACCCGGGCCTGAGCAGTCCGCTGCCGGACCGAGCGAGCCGCAGGCCGGCTCGCCGGCCCCGCCCGCCCGCCTGAACCATCCATATCTGACATGCAGGAGCACGTGGTGACCGAAGAGATCCTCCTCGAGGCCGAGGAGAAGATGGAAAAGGCCGTCGTCGTCGCCAAGGAAGACTTCGCCGCGATTCGCACCGGCCGTGCGCACCCGGCGATGTTCAACAAGATCGTGGCGGAGTACTACGGCGCCATCACGCCCATCAACCAGCTCGCCTCCTTCTCGGTGCCCGAGCCGCGCATGGCGATCGTGACCCCGTTCGACAAGAGCGCCCTGCGCAACATCGAGCAGGCGATCCGCGACTCCGACCTCGGTGTCAACCCGAGCAACGACGGCAGCATCATCCGGGTGACCTTCCCCGAGCTGACGCAGGACCGCCGCAAGGAGTACATCAAGGTCGCGCGCACCAAGGCCGAGGACTCGAAGATCTCGCTCCGCGCCGTCCGCCGCAAGGCCAAGGACGCCCTTGACAAGCTGGTCAAGGACAAGGAGGCCGGCGAGGACGAGGTGCGCCGCGCGGAGAAGGAGCTCGACGACACCACCGCGAAGTACGTCGCGCAGGTGGACGAGCTCCTGAAGCACAAGGAAGCCGAGCTCCTCGAAGTCTGATGAACGACACTTCCTGGCAGCCGGAGCCGGTTCCGGCGGGTCCCGCATACGATGCGCAGGTGGGCCCGCACACTCGGCCCATGCCCATCGTGCCCGATGCCGCCGGCCGTGACTTCGACGACCGGGAAGCACGCGATCGGGGGGTCGCCGCCGACAGCGGCCCCCTCTTCCGCGCCGATACGCCGCCGCAGGAGCCCATGCCCAGCCCCCCGCCTCCGCATGCCCAGCAGCCGCAGGACGCCTCGCCGCCGCCGAAGAAGCGCGCGGGCCGGGATCTGCGTGCCGCCATAGGGGTGGGCGTGGGTCTCGGCGCGGTGATCTTCGCCTCGCTGCTGATCGTCAAGGCCGTCTTCGTCGGCGTCATCGTCGTCGCGGTCGTCGTCGGCCTGTGGGAGCTCACCTCCCGGCTGCAGGAGCAGAAGGGCATCAAGGCCCCCCTGGTCCCGCTCGCGGTCGGCGGCGCCGCCATGGTCATCGCCGGATACGTCCGGGGGGCCGAGGGCGCCTGGGTCGCCATGGCCCTGACCGTGCTGGCGGTCCTGGTGTGGCGGATGACCGAACCACCCGAGGACTACCTCAAGGACGTCACGGCGGGCGCCTTCGCGGCGTTCTACGTGCCCTTCCTGGCCACCTTCGTCGCGATGCTGCTCACCGCCGACGACGGTCCCCAGCGCGTGATCACCTTCCTGCTCCTGACCGTGGTCAGCGACACCGGGGCCTACGCGGTCGGCTGGCGCTTCGGCAAGACCAAGCTGGCGCCGCGCATCAGCCCCGGCAAGACCCGCGAGGGACTGTTCGGCGCGGTGGCCTTCGCGATGGCGGCCGGCGCGCTGTGCATGGAGTTCCTGATCGACGGCGGCTCCTGGTGGCAGGGCCTGCTGCTGGGCCTCGCGGTCGCGGTCAGCGCCACCCTGGGTGACCTGGGCGAGTCGATGATCAAGCGGGACCTGGGCATCAAGGACATGGGCACCCTGCTGCCGGGACACGGCGGCATCATGGACCGGCTGGACTCCCTGCTTCCGACGGCCCCCGTGGTGTGGCTGCTGCTGGCGGCCTTCGTCGGCACCGGCTGACCTGCGAAAAGGCGTCGCAGGACGCCGGGCGGTTACTCTTGCAAGGCGCGCTGCTTCTGCGGCGCGCCTTTCGTCTTACAAGGAGTACCTGCCATGGCCCGCCCCGTTCCGGGAGAGCTCACCTTCGTCGCCCCTCGCGGAACCAAGAAGCCGCCCCGGCACCTTGCCGACCTGACCCCGGCCGAGCGCCGCGAGGCGGTCGCCGCGATCGGCGAGAAGCCGTTCCGGGCCAAGCAGCTCTCCCAGCACTACTTCGCCCGGTACGCGCACGACCCGGCCGAGTGGACCGACATCCCGGCCGGCTCGCGGGAGAAGCTCCAGCAGGAGCTGCTGCCGGACCTGATGAGCGTCATCCGGCACATCTCGTGCGACGACGACACCACCCGCAAGACCCTGTGGAAGCTGCACGACGGCACGCTCGTCGAGTCCGTGCTGATGCGCTACCCCGACCGGGTCACCATGTGCATCTCCTCGCAGGCCGGCTGCGGCATGAACTGCCCGTTCTGTGCCACCGGCCAGGCGGGCCTGGACCGCAACCTGTCCACCGCCGAGATCGTGCACCAGATCGTCGACGGCATGCGCGCGCTGCGCGACGGCGAGGTCCCCGGCGGCCCGGCGCGGCTGTCGAACATCGTCTTCATGGGCATGGGCGAGCCGCTCGCCAACTACAACCGCGTGGTCGGCGCCATCCGCCGGCTCACCGACCCGGAGCCCGACGGCCTGGGCCTGTCGCAGCGCGGTATCACCGTCTCCACCGTCGGCCTGGTCCCGGCAATGCTGCGCTTCGCCGACGAGGGCTTCAAGTGCCGTCTGGCCGTCTCGCTGCACGCGCCCGACGACGAGCTGCGCGACACCCTCGTCCCCGTGAACACCCGCTGGAACGTCCGCGAGGTGCTCGGCGCGGCCTGGGAGTACGCCGAGAAGTCCGGCCGCCGGATCTCGATCGAGTACGCCCTGATCCGCGACATCAACGACCAGGCCTGGCGCGGTGACCTCCTGGGCAAGCTGCTCAAGGGCAAGCGTGTGCACGTCAACCTGATCCCGCTCAACCCGACGCCGGGCTCCAAGTGGACCGCCTCGCGGCCCGAGGACGAGAAGGCCTTCGTGGAGGCCATCGCCCGCCACGGCGTGCCGGTGACCGTACGGGACACCCGTGGCCAGGAGATCGACGGCGCGTGCGGCCAGCTGGCCGCCTCGGAGCGCTAGATTCCGCTTCTGTTCGATGCGATTCGGCCACGGGGTACCCTGTGGCCGAACCAAATTTCATATTCCGACAGGGGAGCGCCACAGCGCTGAGAGTGCGGTATCCGTCATCCGCAGACCCTCTGAACCTCGCCCCGGTCATTCGGGGTAGGAAGTTCGGTCACCACTCTTGCTGTTGCGCCCTGCCCGGCGTCCGCTCTCGCAGCGCCGGGCAGGGCCGCGTCTTCTCCTGGACATCCCAGGAGGAATTCACCAATGAGCACCACCAAGAAGCTGGCGGGCGTCGCACTCGCGGCCGCGCTGGGCGTGACCACGCTCAGCGCCTGCGGCGGCGGCGACGCCAAGGACAAGGCCGCGGGCGCGAGCGACGCCCCGAAGTCCAAGACCGTCACGCTCGTCTCCCACGACTCCTTCAACGTGACCGACACGGTCCTCAAGGAGTTCGAGCAGCAGAGCGGCTACACGGTCAAGGTGCTGAAGTCCGGGGACGCGGGCGCCGCGCTGAACCAGGAGATCCTCACCAAGGGCTCCCCGCGCGGTGACGTCTTCTTCGGCGTGGACAACACCCTCCTCTCGCGCGCCCTCGACAACGGCATCTTCACCCCGTACGAGGCCAAGGGCCTGGCCGAGGTGAAGCCCGAGTACGTGCTCGACAAGGAGCACCGCGTCACCCCGATCGACTCCGGTGACATCTGCGTCAACTACGACAAGGCGTACTTCGCCGAGAAGAAGATCGCCCCGCCGCAGACGCTGGACGACCTGATCAAGCCGGAGTACAAGAACCTCCTGGTCACCGAGAACGCCGCGACCTCCTCGCCCGGCCTCGGCTTCCTGCTCGCCTCCGTCGGCAAGTACGGCGAGGACGGCTGGAAGGACTACTGGAGCAAGCTGAAGGCCAACGGCGTCGAGGTCGTCGACGGCTGGGAGCAGGCCTACAACGAGCGCTTCTCCGGTTCCGCGGGCGGCAAGAAGGCCAAGGGCGACCGCCCGCTGGTCGTCTCCTACGCCTCCAGCCCGCCGGTCGAGGTCCTGTACGGCGAGCCGCAGCCGGCCGAGGCCCCCACGGGCGTCTCCACCGGCACCTGCTTCCGCCAGATCGAGTTCGCGGGTCTGCTCAAGGGCGCCAAGAACGAGGAGGGCGGCAAGGCCCTGGTGGACTTCCTGGTCAGCAAGAAGTTCCAGGAGGACATGCCGCTCCAGATGTTCGTGAACCCCGTGACGAAGGACGCCGCCCTGCCGGAGCTGTTCACCAAGCACGGCGTGGTGGTCGAGAAGCCGGAGAACGTGGCTCCCGAGACCATCGCCAAGAACCGTGAGCAGTGGGTCAAGGCATGGACCGCGCTCGTCGTGAAGTAAGCGGTACCAAGGAGCCGGGCGTGGCGCCGGGGGACGCCGCGCCGGGCTCCGGCCCCCGCGAGGGGGCGCGGGCGACCGCCGTGCGGCTCGCCCTGATGGCCGTCCCCCTCGCCTTCTTCGGGCTGTTCTTCGCCTACCCCGTCGCCGCGATCGTCGGGCGCGGCCTGAAGACCGGCGAAGGGTGGCAGTTCGGCCGGTTCGCGGAGGTGCTGTCCCGGCCCGATATCGCCGACGTGCTGTGGTTCACCACCTGGCAGGCGTTCGCCTCCACCCTGCTCACCCTGCTGATCGCACTCCCCGCCGCGTACGTCTTCGCGCGCTTCGAGTTCCCGGGCAAGCAGCTGCTGCGCGCCGTGGTGACCGTTCCCTTCGTGCTGCCGACCGTGGTGGTCGGCACCGCCTTCCTCGCGCTGCTGGGGCGGGGCGGCCTGCTGGACGAACGGGTGGGCGTCCGGCTCGACACCACCGTCTGGGCGATCCTGCTCGCGCACGTCTTCTTCAACTACGCCGTTGTCGTCCGCACGGTCGGCGGGCTGTGGGCCCAGCTGGATCCGCGCCAGGAAGAGGCCGCCCGGGTGCTGGGCGCCGGGCGGTTCACGGCCTGGCGGCGGGTGACGCTGCCCGCGCTCGCCCCGGCGGTGGCCGCCGCCTCGCTGATGGTGTTCCTGTTCACCTTCAGCTCCTTCGGCGTCGTACTGATCCTCGGCGGACCCTCGTACTCCACCTTGGAGGTGGAGGTCTACCGGCAGACCGCGCAGCTCCTGGACCTGCCGACGGCGGCCGTCCTGACGATGGTGCAGTTCGCCGCGATCGGCGCGATCCTCGCCGTGCACGCCTGGACCGTCCGCAAGCGCGAGACCGCGCTGCGGCTGGTCGATCCGGGCCGTACCACGCACCGGCCGCGCGGCTGGGCGCAGCGCACGCTGCTGGGCGGGGTGCTGCTGACCGTCGCACTGCTGATCGTGCTGCCGCTGGGCGTGCTGGTCGAGCGGTCCTTCGGCACCCCCGGCGGCTACGGCCTCGGCTACTACCGGGCCCTGCAGGACGCGGGCGCCGGTGGCGGGACCTTCCTGGTGGCCCCGCTGGAGGCGATCTGGAACTCCCTGCAGTACGCGTTCGCCGCCACCGCGATCGCCCTGGTCATCGGGGGACTGGCGGCCGCGGCCCTGACCCGGCGCGCGGGCCGCTTCGTACGCGGCTTCGACGCGCTGCTGATGCTTCCGCTCGGGGTGTCCGCGGTGACCGTGGGCTTCGGCTTCCTGATCACCCTGGACGAGCCGCCGCTGGACCTGCGGACCTCGTGGATCCTGGTGCCGCTGGCGCAGGCCCTGGTGGGTGTCCCCTTCGTCGTACGGACCATGCTGCCGGTGCTGCGCGCGGTGGACGGGCGGCTGCGGGAGGCCGCCGCGGTCCTCGGCGCGTCGCCGCTGCGGGCCTGGCGGGAGGTGGACCTTCCGCTGGTGCGGCGGGCACTGCTGATCGCGGCCGGGTTCGCCTTCGCCGTGTCGCTGGGGGAGTTCGGCGCGACCGTGTTCATCGCGCGGGCGGACCGGCCGACGCTGCCGGTGGCCGTGGCGCGGCTGCTGGGGCGGGCCGGAGAGCTGAACTACGGGCAGGCGATGGCCCTGAGCACGATTCTGATGCTGGTGTGCGCGGTGTCCCTGCTGCTGCTGGAGCGACTGCGGCCCGACAAGACCTCCGGAGAGTTCTGATGACACTGCTTCAGCTGGAGGGGGTGTCGGTCCGCTTCGGTGAACGCGCGGCCCAGTACGCCCTGGACGGCGTGGACCTCGCGGTCGCCGAGCACGAGGTCGTGTGCGTGCTGGGGCCGAGCGGAAGCGGCAAGTCCACGCTGCTGCGGGTCGTCGCCGGACTCCAGCAGGTGTCCGCCGGCCGGGTGTTGCTGGGCGGGGCCGACCAGGCCGGTGTACCCGTGCACCGGCGGGGCGTGGGCCTGATGTTCCAGGACCACCAGCTCTTCCCGCACCGCGACGTCGGCGCGAACGTCTCCTTCGGGCTGCGGGTGCGGGGAGCCGGACGGGCCTCGTCCGCGGACCGGGTCGCGCAACTGCTGGAACTGGTCGGGCTGCCCGGGGCCCAGGGCCGGGCGGTGGCCTCCCTGTCGGGCGGCGAGCAGCAGCGGGTGGCGCTGGCCCGGGCGCTGGCACCGTCGCCGCGGCTGCTGATGCTCGACGAACCGCTGGGGCAGCTGGACCGGGGGCTGCGGGAGCGGCTCGTGGTGGAGCTGCGCGGGCTGTTCGCCCGGCTGGGCACGACCGTGCTGGCCGTCACGCACGACCAGGGCGAGGCGTTCGCCCTGGCCGACCGGGTGGTGGTGATGCGGGACGGCCGGATCGCGCAGGCCGGGACCCCGCTGGAGGTGTGGCAGCGGCCCGCGTCGGAGTTCGTCGCGCGGTTCCTCGGCTTCGAGAACGTGGTCCCCGCCGTGGTCTCCGGCACGCGGGCCGCCACCGCGTGGGGCAAGGTCCCGGTACCGCCCGGATCGCCCGAGGGGGAGCAGCGGCTGCTGATCCGCCCGGCCGGCGTCGTGCTCTGCGCGTCGGGCCTGCGCTGCGAGGTGGTCTCCCGCACCTTCCGCGGCACGCACGTCGCGCTGCTGCTGCGGCCGGAGGCGGGACCGGTGCTGGAGGCCGAGTGCGGGCTGGCGGGGGCGCCGGCCGTGGGGGACCGGGTCGAGGTGGCCTTCACCCCCGCCGAGGTGGTCGTACTGCCTGATCGGCAGGACACCCCCTAAGGCCGGATGCCGTCGCACGCGATCGGCAGGTGGCGCGGGCCGCGCAGGACCGCGTTCTGGCGGTACTGGGGCGGGTCCTCCAGCAGCCGCGGATTCTCCAGCCGGCGGGCCAGCTCGCTCAGCGCCAGCTGGGCCTCCTGCCGGGCCAGCGGTGCCCCGAAGCAGCTGTGGATCCCGCTGCCGAGGCCGAGGTGCTGGATGTCCTTGCGGTCCGGGTCGAAGCGGTTCGGGTCCTCGAACCGCTTCGGGTCGCGGTTCCCGGAGGCCAGCATCAGCCACAGGGACGCGCCCTTGGGGATGGTGACACCGGCGACCTCGATGTCGGAGAGGGTGGTGCGCTGGGGCAGCAGCTGCACGGGCGGCTCGTACCGCAGCAGCTCCTCGACGATCGGGACGGCCAGGTCCGGATCGTCGCGCAGCCGCTGGAGGACCTCCGGGTGGCGCAGCAGCGTCAGCATCCCGTTGGTGATGAGGTTGACGGTGGTCTCGTGGCCCGCGATCAGCAGCAGCGCGGAGGTGCTGAGCGCCTCCATGGTGGTCATCGCGCCGTCCGGGCCGTCCGCCGTCGCCAGCTGGGACAGCATGTCGTCGCCCGGCTTCTTGCGGCGCTCCTCGATCAGCCCGGCCAGGTACATGCCCAGCTCCATGCGGGCGTCCATCGTTCCCTTGCCGTGCTGCGTGGGGTCCGCGTCCGGGTCGGGGTCCAGGCTGGCGGCCAGGGTCTCCGCCCACACGTGGAAGCGGGGCTCGTCCTCGCGGGGGATGCCGAGCAGCCGGCAGATGACCGAGACCGGGAAGGGGTACGCGAACTGGTCGACGAGGTCGATCCGGTCCATCTGCCCGGTCTCCACGATGCCGTCGATGAGCCCGGAGACGAGGCCGCCGAGTTCGTCGCGCATGTCGTGCACCCGGTGGGGGGTGTGCGGCGGCCCGAACGGCCGGTTCGTCATCCGCCGCAGGCGGTCGTGGTCGGGCGGGTCGAGCTTGAGGAAGGACGGGGGCAGCGTCGCCCCCTCCTCGTCGGACTGGCCCCCCAGCGGATCGTCCCCGGTCGCCTTCAGGTTCTTGGCGTCGGAGCTGATCCGCGGGTCGTGCAGGAGGCTGTGGATCTCGTAGTACGTGCTGATGACGTACGGGCCGTCCCCGTCGTGGGAGACCGGCGTCTTGCGGAGTTCCTCGTACAGCGGGTACGGATTCGCGCGGTTCGCGTAGTCGATGATCTCCCGCAGCAGGGCTTGTGTCATGACGGGTCCTCGTGATCCTCGGGGGAGGGCGCGGTGCGGCGCGGCCGGTGATGCGCGGGGGCGAAGGTCATCGTCCGGGAGTGAAGGTCATCTTCCGGTCCGCCGGCGAATAGCCGCTCAGCGTGATGGTCGGCCCGTGGGTCGGGACGGAGGGGTCGGGGAAGTCGGCCGGCAGCGCCTTGGCCCCCTCGGGCCGGCGGTCCACCGTGGAGAACGTCGGCGGGAACGGCGCGGTGGCCTCGATCTGCTGCTCGTAGAACGGCAGCCAGCGGCAGTTGTCGAAGGTGACGGCGGCGATCAGCCGCCCCTGGTACCCGTACACGGCCGCGAACCTGCGCTCGGCGAGCGAGCCCTGGGTGATGAGGATCTCGGTCCCCATCGGCGGTACCCCGACCGACTTGATGTTCACGCCGAACTGGGAGGACCAGAACGCCGGAACCCACAGGTGGGGGCGGCGGTCGGCGCTCACGCTGAGCATGTTGTGCGCGGCGGTGTCGGCCTGGGCGACGGCGTTGCCCCAGTGCTCCAGCGACAGGAACTGGTAGCCGAACAGGGCGTGCGGGGAACGTGCCACGTCACCCGCCACATAGATGTCATCGGTGACGATGCCCCGGACGTCGAAGGCCCGGCAGCCCGCGTCGCAGGCGATGCCCCGCGGACCCGCGCCCAGCCCGGACCCGGCGAGCCACTCGGTGTTGCGCTGCGCGCCCAGCGAGACGACCACCACGTCCGCCTCCACGGTGGACCCGTCGGAGAAGTGCGCGGCGCGGACCCGCCCGGAGGGGTCGCCCTCCAGCGAGGTCACCATGATTCCGGTACGCAGGTCGACGCCGTTCTCGCGGTGCATCTCGGCCGCCACCGCGCCGATCACCCCGCCCAGCGCACCGACCAGCGGCGCCTCGCCCCGTTCGGCGACGGTGACGTCCAGGCCTCGCTCCCGGCACGCGGAGGCGATCTCGGACCCGGTGAACCCGGCTCCGATGACCAGCACCCGGCGGGGACCGGCGGCCAGGGCACGCTGCAGCCCTTCGCCGTCGTCGCGGGTGCGCAGCACGAAGACACCCTTGAGGGCGCCTTCCTCCGCGTTGGGCCAGGGCCGGGCGCGTACGCCGGTGGCGATCAGCAGCCGGTCGTACTCGACCTCGTCGCCGTTGCCGAGCTTGACCCGGTGCCCGGCCATGTCCAGGCCCGTGGCCGGGACCCCGAGGCGCCAGTCGGCGTCGATGGCTCGGCGGCGGGGGAGCGCGGTGTGGTCGGCGACCGCATTGCCCAGCAGGACCTGCTTGGACAGCGGGGGCCGGTCGTACGGCTCGTACGGTTCGTCGCCGATCATCGTGAGCGAACCGGCGAAACCCTTCTCGCGCATGGTCTCGGCGGCCCGCAGGCCGGCCAGGGACGCGCCGACGACGACGATGCGGCCCTCGCGCTTGAGGCGCTCCAGGGATCCGTCGTGTGTTCCTGCACCGGTCACCGCGCGCCTCCGGAACGAGATCCGGCGCCGGCCACGGCTTCCGGGGCCACCATGTTCGCCATGTCCTCGTCCGTGATCTCCAGAAGGATGGCCTGCACGGGACACGCGGCCACGGCACGCATGACGTCCTCGCGCTGCTCCGGATCCGCCTCCGGGTTGTAGAGCAGCGACTCGTCGCCGTGCATGGCGAAGACATCGGGAGCGAGGAAAGCGCACTGGGCGTATCCCTGGCAGCGGTTGAGGTCGACGACAAGCCTCATGACGGTTCTGCCTTTCCCTTGGCCGTTCATCCCCGTCACCCCCCGGAGCCCCCGGGTCCTCCCTTCCCACCAGCATGCACGCGGCACCCACAGGCTGCCTGCCGGAGTGAGGATCCCCAGGTCAGGGCGAGTCTGTGGAGGTAGGAGGCCGACGGGCGGTGCCGCGCCGGACGCGCAGGACGTACACGCTGAGGATCAGCGCCCAGGCCGGGAACAGCAGCTCGGACCAGGGCACTCCGGAACCGATCACGAGCAGGAGCAGGCCGACGACGGTGCCCAGCAGGGCCAGCGGCCGCGGGAAGACGCCGAGCATCCGCCCGATGGTCGAGGTCGCGAGGACGAAGACGGCCGCCATCCGCATGGCGTACGTCGCGAGGAGCGTGTAGGCGTAGTGGCGGCCGAAATCGGAGGGCGTGCCCTCGGCCAGCACCGTGCCCGCCGCCGCGGCGGAGGCGAACAAGGTGGCCACGAAGACGAATCCGCTGCCGAGGAACACGGTGGCGACGAACCGGTCCTCGGCCGCACCCGTGTGCGCGCGCAGGGCACCCATGAACCAGAGGAAGAAGATGCCCGCGAAGGGCACGATCTCCAGTGCCACTTGGACCGCCCAGCGCTTGTCCGGGTCGACGGGTGCGTCGGCGACGTTGCCCGGGACGGCGATCCGCATCAGGACGATCGCCGCCCCGAGCAGCACGGCGAAGGCGATTCCGGCCATCCCGGCCGCGCGTGGCGTATCGAGCCGATCGGTCGTGGGACTCACGAACCCCTCACTCTCTCCCCTGGTCCAGCAAGCGGCAGTCACTGCCGCGCCACCACCGGGGGGCGGCCGACCGGGTGAGGGAGCCCGGCGGGCCGGCGGGTCAGCCGACCGGCTCCGGCACCGGGTCGGCCGCCGCTTCGTCGGCCCCCTCGTGCTTGCCGTACCAGGCGACCGCCACCGCTCCGGCGACGGCCAGGACGAAGCCGAGGACCGCGAGCCAGGCCAGGCCTGGGCGGG
This sequence comes from Streptomyces sp. NPDC001549, assembly GCF_042894025.1. Taxonomy (NCBI): domain Bacteria; kingdom Bacillati; phylum Actinomycetota; class Actinomycetes; order Kitasatosporales; family Streptomycetaceae; genus Streptomyces; species Streptomyces sp. NPDC001549. The sequence goes on along the minus strand of NZ_JBIAVJ010000019.1, from coordinate 88,584 downwards.
AGGCGTCGCCGAGCCACAGGACGCCGATCGCGCCGGGGAGGACCGTCTCGCCGACGACCAGGGCCGCCGTGGCGCCGTTCACCGAGCCGATCTGGAGGGCGACCGTGTGCAGGTACATGCCGCCGACGCCCGCCACCAGGATGGCGTAGAGGGCCGGGTCGGTGAGGAGGGCGCCGAGGTCGAACGGGTCCACGCCGTTCAGGATCCGGACGCCGACGCCGAGCGCGCCGAAGCCCAGGCCCGACAGCAGGCCCGCCAGGATCGCGGCGCCGCCGCCGAGGAGGCGTACGGCCACCGTGCCGCCCACCATCAGCAGCAGGGTGATCCCCAGCAGCCACCAGTGCGTGGACATCGGCGCGTGGTGGCCGCCCTCGTGGCCCGCGGCCGTCGCCAGCAGCACCAGCGCGGTGCAGACGACACCGATGGAGGTCCATTCCTTCCGGCTCAGCCGGATGCCGAGCATCTTCACGCTCAGCACGGCCGTGATCACCAGGTTGGCACTGATCACCGTCTGCGAGAGGAAGAGGGGCAGCAGACGGGCGGCCAGGGCCCCGAGTCCGAAGCCCACGAAGTCCAGGATGGTGCCGACGATGAATTCCCAGGTCATCGCCGCTTTCGCGGTGGACGACAGGTTGGGGCCGCCGTGGGCGGTCACCCCGGCGGCGGTCGGGGACATGCGTGCGGCGCGGCGCGAGCCGACGGCTTGCAGCACGGAACCCGTGCCGTAGCAGATGGACGCCGCGACAGCGGTCAGCAGGCCTATGAGCACCAAGGGCTCCGTTCACGTCTGGCAGGTTTTGCGGTACCTCTGCCAGACGTCAGAACGGGCCGGGAAGTTGCCTCCGGATCTCAGCTCATCGACGCGAGGACGTCCGGGACCTCGCCCACCGAGTCGACGAGCGCGATCCGGGACTCCATCGCACGGCCGCGCGCCAGTGCCTGGAGCAGGGGCCAGGCCGGAAGGTGCTCGGTCCAGTGGGTGCGGCCGACCAGGATCATCGGGGCCGGCTCGCCCCGGGACTCGTAGTAGTTGGGCGTCCCGTTGTCGAAGATCTCCTGGACGGTGCCCGCCGCCCCGGGCAGGAAGACCACGCCCGCGTTGGAGCGGGCCAGCAGCCCGTCCTCGCGGGTGGCGTTCGCGAAGTACTTCGCTATGTGGCCCGCGAAGGCGTTCGGCGGTTCGTGCCCGTAGAACCAGGTCGGGATGCCCACCGAGTCCCCGCCTGCGGGGAAGCGCTCACGCACGGCGAAGGCCGCGCGCGCCCAGTCGGACACCGACGGCGCGAAGGAAGGGGCCTTGGCCAGCAGCTCCAGGGCCTCCACGAGGGCCTCGTCCGGGGCCGGGGCCAGGTAGGCGCCGAGGTTGGCGGCCTCCATCGCGCCGGGGCCACCGCCGGTGGCCACCGTCAGCCCGGACCGGGTCAGTGCCCGCCCCAGCTCCGCCGCGCCGCGGTAGTCCCCACCGCCGCGGGCCATCGCGTGGCCGCCCATCACACCGACGACCCGGACACCGGCGAGGCGCTCGTCGAGGGCGTCGGAGATGGCGTCGTCATGGATGGAACGGAGCATCGAGGAGAAGACGTCACCGTCGGACTTCGTCTCCTGGAACCAGGCGTACGCCTCGGCGTCCGGGGTGGCCTCGTACCCGTCGGGCAGCCCGGCGAAGAGCTCCTCGGGCGTGTAGAGCAGGCCCCGGTACGGGTTGAACGGCAGGTCCGGTACGGGCGGGAAGACCAGCGCGCCGTCGGCGCGGACCTTCACCGCCGCGTCGGGCTCCATCGCACAGCCCAGGAACACGGCCGCCGAGGTGTCGGCGGACAGCAGCGCGAAGGTCCGCTCCAGCAGGTTGACCGACTGGATCCGGTAGCCGCTGAGCGAGCCGCGTGCCACGACCTGGTCGAATTCGGCGAGCGTCTCGATCTCGATGTCTGGGTTGACCATTCGGCCCACCCTAAGGGCTGCTCGTGTCAGCGGGTCAATGCCAGCGACGTCAGCTGCGCCACACCCCAGCTGAGCGGGACGCACACGGCCAGGAGCGCGGTGGCCCGCAGACTCGCGGCGCTGCGAAGGACGTTGGACGGGGCACCGAGGTCGAGCAGGGCCGTGCGTCCGGGCTCCCGGCTCCTGCGGGCCTCCAGCACGGATGCGAGAAGGGTCGCGGCGGCGCACAGGGTCACCAGGGCGACGGCCGGCCCGGTCAGCGGGCCCAGCGGGAGGGGCAGCCCGCCCCGGTCGCGCAGGGCGAACGCGGTCAGGGCGCCCGCGGCCACCGAGCAGAGCACTCCCAGCGGGGGGCCGATCCGGGGGGCCTCCTCCTGGAGGGTCCGCCCGGCCAGCAGCCGCAGCGCTCCCGGGCGCACGGCCTGGACCAGGCTCCCGCAGGCGTAGGCGAGCCCCGGTCCGGCGAGGGCGAGCCCGACCGCGGTCAGCGACCAGCCGATGAGCATCCCGGCGTCGACCGGGCCCGCGTAGGCCGAGGCCGCGAGCCCGCAGGCGGTCAGGGCGATGCCCCAGGGCAGTCCGGTCTGGGGAGCCAGCGGCGGGTGCGGGCGCAGCGCGAGGGCGGTGGCGGCCGAGGCGGTCAGCGGGATCAGGGCCAGCAGGGTGAGGGAGCCCGCCACCGGCAGCGGCTGGTCGGCGTGGAGCAGCTCGGCCCCGGTCCCGTCGAACGGCAGCCCCGCCAGTTCCCCGCGCAGGTGGAGGAAGACGGCCAGGGCCACGGCGCTGCCCAGAGTGCAGGCGACGGCGGTGGAGATCGCGGCGGCCAGCATGAGCCGAACGGGTCCCAGCCCGACGGCGTCCAGCCCCTCGCGGGGCTGGGTCGCGGGGTCGGCCCGGGCGACGACGACGGCGAAGTGGACGGTGACGGCCAGCGGGATCAGGGCCCACAGCAGGCGAGGGAACGATCCGGCGGGCTGGGCCACGGCACCGGCGAGTACATAGAGGAGCAGGAATCCGGTTCCGGCCGAGGCCGCGGCGACGAGGAGCCGCCGCAGCTGGACGAGCGGCCGGGAACCGCGGGCTAGGCGGAGAGCGAGCACGCGGCCTGGTCCTCCGTGGTGTCGGCGACGGGGGAGGCGGCGGCCGCGGCCCCCGCGAGGCGGCCGTCGAGCAGGGCGATCCGCCGGTCCGCGACGGCCGCGGTGGCCTCGTCGTGGGTGGCCAGCAGCACGGTGATGCCGTGGGAGCGGGCCGCGGTGGTCAGCGTTCGGAGCAGCAGGGCCCGCTCGGTGCGGTGCAGTGGGGCCGTGGGCTCGTCGGCGAAGATCACCGCGGGCTCGTTGACCAGGGCCCGGGCGAGCGCGACCCGCTGGCACTCGCCGCGGGTCAGGGCGCCGGGGCGCTTGCGGGCGAAGCCGGCGATGTCGAGGCGGTCCAGCCATTCGCAGGCGGCCTTGCGGGCGGTGCGGTGGGAGGCCCCGGCGAGCAGCAGGGGCAGGGCCGCGTTCTCCCAGACCTTCAGCTCGGGCAGCAGCTGGGGCTCGTGGCCGATCCAGCCGAACCGGTCGCGGCGCAGCCGTTCGCGGACGAGCGTGCCCATGGTGTGCACGGGGACGCTGTTGAACCAGACCTCGCCCTGCTGGGGCCGCAGCTGCCCGGACAGACAGCGGAGCAGGGTGGTCTTGCCGCTGCCGCGGGGACCGGTCAGGGCGAGGATCTCGCCCTGGCGGACCGCGACGGAGATCTCGACGAGGGCGGGGGAGCCGTCGTGGGAGTAGTGAAGGGACCGAGCCCACAGGACGTCATTGTCAGGCGGGGCAATGTCCGGTGGAGCCACCATGGCGTACACCTCCGTCCGAGGGAACGAAGCGGAACCGGTCGAAGTCACTGGCGCCGCACTGAGATGTAAAGAGATGAACGTCTTGGATGGTGACAGCACACGGCCCGGACCCCCGCGTTCTCACTCGAACGGAGGATCCGGGCCGTGTGGTTGGACTACAGCGGCCCGGGCGGTCTACGGCCCGGTTACAGCTTGGTCCATGCCTCGGTGAGCACCGAGCGCAGGATTCCCTCGATCTCGTCGAAGGTGCCCTGGTCGGCGATCAGCGGCGGCGCGAGCTGGATGACCGGGTCACCGCGGTCGTCGGCCCGGCAGTACAGGCCGTTCTCGAAGAGCGCCTTGGAGAGGAAGCCGTAGAGCACGCGCTCCGTCTCCTCGTCCGTGAAGGACTCCTTCGTGACCTTGTCCTTGACGAGCTCGATGCCGTAGAAGTACCCGTTGCCGCGTACGTCACCGACGATCGGCAGGTCGTGGAGCTTCTCCAGCGTCGAGCGGAAGGCGTCCTCGTTGTTCAGCACGTGCTGATTGAGGCCTTCCTTGTCGAAGATGTCGAGGTTGGCCAGCGCGACCGCCGAGGAGACCGGGTGGCCGCCGAAGGTGTAGCCGTGCAGGAAGGTGTTGTCGCCCTTGTAGAACGGCTCCGCCAGGCGGTCGGAGATGATGCAGGCGCCGATCGGGGAGTAGCCCGAGGTCATGCCCTTGGCACACGTGATCATGTCCGGGACGTAGTCGAACTTGTCACAGGCGAACATCGTGCCCAGACGGCCGAACGCGCAGATCGTCTCGTCGGAGACGAGCAGCACGTCGTACTCGTCGCAGATCTCGCGGACCCGCTGGAAGTACCCGGGCGGCGGCGGGAAGCAGCCACCGGCGTTCTGCACCGGCTCCAGGAAGACGGCGGCGACGGTGTCGGCACCCTCGAAGAGGATCTCCTGCTCGATCTGGTCGGCGCACCAGCGGCCGTAGGCCTCCGGGTCGTCGCCGAAGATCGGGGCGCGGTAGATGTTGGTGTTCGGCACCTTGTGCGCGCCGGGGACCAGCGGCTCGAAGGGGGCCTTCAGGGCCGGCAGGCCCGTGATGGACAGGGCGCCCTGCGGAGTGCCGTGGTAGGCGACCGCACGCGAGATGACCTTGTACTTGGTGTGCTTGCCCTGCAGCTTGAAGTACTGCTTGGCGAGCTTCCAGGCGGTCTCCACGGCCTCGCCGCCACCGGTGGTGAAGAAGACCTTGTTCAGGTCGCCCGGGGCGTAGTGGGCGAGGCGCTCGGCGAGCTCGACGGCCTTGGGGTGGGCGTACGACCAGATGGGGAAGAACGCGAGTTCCTGGGCCTGCTTGTAGGCGACCTCGGCCAGTTCCTTGCGGCCGTGACCTGCGTTGACCACGAACAGTCCGGCGAGACCGTCGAGGTAGCGCTTGCCCTTGTCGTCCCAGATGTAGGTGCCCTCGCCCCGGACGATGGTGGGGACGGGGGAGTTCTCGTAGGACGACATGCGGGTGAAGTGCATCCACAAATGGTCGTACGCGGTCTTGGAGAGGTCCTGGCTCACGGTTATCGGGTTCCCCACATGTAGGTCTGCTTCTTCAGCTTCAGGTAAACGAAGCTTTCGGTTGATCGCACGCCGGGGAGCGTGCGGATCTTCTTGTTGATCGTTTCGAGCAGGTGGTCGTCGTCCTCGCAGACGATCTCCACCATCAGGTCGAAGGACCCTGCGGTCATCACCACGTACTCGCACTCGGCCATGGCGGTCAGCGCGTCGGCCACCGGGTCGAGGTCGCCCTCGACGTTGATGCCGACCATGGCCTGGCGTCGCAGGCCCACGGTGAGCGGGTCGGTGACGGCGACGATCTGCATGACGCCCTGGTCGAGCAGCTTCTGCACCCGCTGGCGCACGGCTGCTTCGGAAAGGCCTACGGCCTTGCCGATCGATGCATAGGGACGGCGACCGTCCTCCTGCAGTTGCTCGATGATCGCCAGGGACACAGCATCGACCGAAGGGGACGGTTGTCTGTTCCTGGAATCTGCGCTTCGACTGACCACGACCTCACTGTGCACGAGGGTCGTCTGTTCCGCAAGACGGAATCGATGAAATCCGTTGTTTGAAGACTCCGATCTCACTGATTTCGTAGTTGGTGGCGTCTGGGTCTGTCGAAAGCCTCCGCCGAGAGGCTAGGCTTGGTAATCGTCTCAATCGTTGGACATGTGATCAGGAGTGTGGCTGTAGTGACCACCGAACTGCGTCGTCTGCGCAACTACATCGGCGGGGAGTTCAAGGACGCCGCCGACGGGCGGACCACCGAGGTGGTCAACCCGGCCACCGGCGAGGTGTACGCCACCGCCCCGCTCTCGGGCCAGGCCGATGTGGACGCCGCCATGGCGGCTGCCGCTGCCGCCTTCCCGGGCTGGCGCGACACCACCCCCGCGGAGCGCCAGAAGGCCCTGCTGAAGATCGCGGACGCCTTCGAGGCGCGCGCGGACGAGCTCGTCGCCGCCGAGTCGGAGAACACCGGCAAGCCGCTGGCCCTCACGGCCAGCGAGGAGCTGCCCCCGATGGTGGACCAGATCCGCTTCTTCGCGGGTGCCGCACGGCTCCTGGAGGGCCGCTCGGCCGGCGAGTACATGGAGGGGATGACCTCGATCATCCGCCGTGAGCCGGTCGGCGTCTGCGCCCAGGTCGCGCCGTGGAACTACCCGATGATGATGGCCGTGTGGAAGTTCGCCCCGGCGATCGCGGCGGGCAACACCGTCGTGCTCAAGCCCTCGGACACCACCCCGGCCTCCACCGTCCTGATGGCGGAGATCATCGACTCGGTGCTGCCCAAGGGCGTGTTCAACGTCATCTGCGGTGACCGCGAGACCGGCAAGGCCATGGTCGAGCACTCCACCCCGGCGATGGCCTCCATCACCGGCTCGGTGCGCGCGGGCATGCAGGTCGCCGAGAGCGCCTCCAAGGACGTCAAGCGCGTCCACCTGGAGCTCGGCGGCAAGGCCCCGGTCGTGGTCTTCGAGGACGCCGACATCGCCAAGGCCGTCGAGGACATCGCGGTCGCCGGCTACTTCAACGCCGGCCAGGACTGTACGGCCGCCACCCGCGTGCTCGTGCACGAGTCGATCCACGACGAGTTCGTGGCCGCGCTCGCCAAGGCCGCCGCCGACACCAAGACCGGTCAGCCGGACGACGAGGACGTCCTGTACGGCCCGCTGAACAACCCGAACCAGCTCAAGCAGGTCGCGGGCTTCATCGAGCGCCTCCCCGCCCACGCCAAGGTCGAGGCGGGCGGCCACCAGGTCGGCGACAAGGGCTACTTCTACGCCCCGACCGTGGTCTCCGGCCTCAAGCAGGACGACGAGATCATCCAGAACGAGGTCTTCGGCCCCGTCATCACCGTCCAGTCCTTCACGAACGAGGGCCAGGCCCTGGAGTACGCGAACGGCGTCGAGTTCGCCCTCGCCTCCTCCGTGTGGACCAAGGACCACGGCCGCGCGATGCGGATGTCCAAGAACCTCGACTTCGGCTGCGTGTGGATCAACACCCACATCCCGCTCGTCGCCGAGATGCCGCACGGCGGCTTCAAGAAGTCCGGCTACGGCAAGGACCTCTCCGCCTACGGCTTCGAGGACTACACGCGCATCAAGCACGTGATGACCTCGCTCGACAGCTGATCGGCCGCATCGATCACAGCACAGCGTTGACGGGGCGGGCAGTAGACAACATGTCTATTGCCCGCCCCCTCGCGTTCGCCGAGGCTGTGCCCATGCCTGAACTCGCCTTCTCCCGCCGTTCTGCGCTGTACGGCCTCGGTGCCGCTGGCCTCGCGGCCGCCCTCTCCGGCTGCGGCGTTCCCGCCGCCTACGTTCCCGAGGAAGGGCGCGAGGGCCCGGACCGTTCCGAGCGGGACCGCAGCGTCACGTTCTCCAACTGGCCGCTCTACATCGACACCGACGAGGAGGACGAGGAGCGCCGCCCGACACTGGAGGCCTTCTCGGAGCGGACCGGCATCGAGGTCCGGTACACCGAGGAGATCAACGACAATGACGAGTTCTTCGGCAAGGTCAGCCCGGCCCTGATGAACCGCCAGGAGACCGGCCACGACCTGATCGTGGTCAGCGACTGGATGGCCGCCCGCTTCGTCCACCTGGGCTGGGCCCAGCAGCTGGACCGGTCGGCCCAGCCCAACGTGGCCCGGCACCTCGACCCGCAACTGCGGTCCCCCGCCTTCGACGAGGGCCGGCTGCACACCGTCCCCTGGCAGTCGGGGATCACCGGTATCGCCTACAACCGCAAGGCCCTGGGCCGGGAGATCAAGTCCGTCAAGGACCTGTGGCAGGCGGACCTGGCGGGCAAGGTCACCCTCTTCTCCGGCCTCGACGAGTCCTTCGCCCTGCTCATGCAGGGCAACGGCGTGGACGTCACCCGCTGGACCGAGTCCGACTTCCACCGGATGTGCGACCAGGTCGAGAACATGGTGAAGAGGAAGCACATCCGCCGCTTCACCGGCAACGACTACACCTCCGATCTGAGCAAGGGCGATGTCCTCGCCTGCCAGGCCTACTCCGGTGACGCCATCCAGCTCCAGGCCGACAACCCGGACATCGAGTTCGTCGTTCCGGAGGAAGGGGCCGAACTCTGGGCCGAGAGCCTGCTCGTCCCCAACCTGGCCCGGCACAAAACCAATGCCGAGGCCCTCATCGACTACTACTACGCACCCGAGGTGGCCGCCTCGCTCGCCGCCTCCGTCAACTACGTCTGCCCCGTCCCGGCCGCCCGGGAGGTCCTGGCCGCCTCCGACGACCAGGAGACCGCCGAACTGGCCGAGAACCCGCTGATCTTCCCGGACGACGACATGCGCAAGCGGCTGGTCGTGGCCCGGGACATCTCCTCGGCCGAGCGCCGGTCCCTCGCCAAGCGCTGGAACGCGATCGTCGGTCTCTGACAGGGCACCCGGCAGCGGGTATTGAACACGTTCAGCAACTTGGCTGAACGTGTTCAGAAATAGGCGTAGGCTTCCTTCCATGAGCGAGAGAAGCGCCCTTCAGCGGCGGATCCGTGCCTGGTTGACCCTGTTCCTGATCTGCCTGGTACTCAGCGGCCTCACGGCCTTCCCCCTGGTGAGCGAGCTCCGGTGGGCCAACGCCCTGATCGACAACGAGTGGCTGCGACGGGTGGGCGACGGGCTGGAGCGGGCCGACGCCGATTACCCCTTCCTCCTCTACGGAACCGACTGGCTCGCCTTCGCCCACCTCGTCATCGCCGTCTTCTTCTACGGGGTCCACCGCGACCCGGTCCGCAACATCTGGATCGTCGAAGCCGGCCTGATCGCCTGCGCCGGAGTGATTCCGCTGGCCCTGATATGCGGCCCGATCCGGGGCATCCCCGTCTGGTGGAGCGTCATCGACATGTCGTTCGGCGTCTTCGGGGTGATCCCCCTGCTGATCCTCCGCCGCATGATCAAGCGCCTCGAAGCGATGCCTGCTTGATGCCTACCCGGCGAAGGCCGCCATCACGATGCCCAAGACCACCGGGTTCGTGTCCTCGCCCTTGGCGTTCGTGGAGTTGACCGAGTAGGCCAAGGTGCGGGACAGGTCCCGCGTCGCACCTATGCCGGTGTTGTACCCGTGCCGGCCGCCGGACTTGCCCCACGCCACCGTGCCGTCCGGCAGGGCGATCCTGGACAGTCCCGCGGTCAGCGTGGCGTCCTTCCCGCCGGCGAAGTTCTTCACCGCGGGCACGGTGAACATCTCTTCCAGCTGGGCCGCCGGCACGATCCGCTCGCTGAACAGGGCCTTGGTGAACCGCTCCAGATCGGCCGTGGTCGAGATGATGTCCCCGGCCGCCCAGCGGTCCGAGGAGTTCCACTCGGTCACGTCCCGCAGCTCCCGGGAGCCGTCCGCCTGGGGGAGCGCCTGGTACCCACGGTTGTGCGGACCGTGGATCCTCGTCTGCGTCCGGGACGGGAAGGAGGTCTGGTGCAGACCGAGCGGCCTCAGGATCCGCCGGCCGACCGCCTCCTCGTACGAGGTGCCCGTCACCTTCTCGACGAGCACGCCCAGCAAGGTGTAGTTGATGTTCAGGTAGTGCTGGGCCGAGCCCGGGGTGAACTCCGGCTTCTTCGCCAGGGCATTGACCAGCTGGTCGTGCGGGTCGGTCACATCGAAGCGGTGCTCCCACTGCGCCTCGAACGAGTCGCCCGGGCCGTCCGCCGCCGGAATGCCGCTGGTGTGGTTGAGCAACTGCCGGACAGTGACGGTGCCGTAGGCATCGGGGACGGTCCCGGGCAGGTACCGCCGGACCGGCCCGTCCAGATCCACCCGGCCCTCGGCCGCCAGCTGGAGCACCACCGCCGCGGTGAAGGTCTTGGTCACCGACCCCGCCCGGAACCTCCCCTGCTCGACGGCCGCCCGCCCCGTGACGATGTCCGCGACACCGGAACTGCCCCGCCAGCCACCGCTCGTACCCCCGACGCGGACCAGCGCGGCAGTCGCGTCCTTGTGCTCCGCTCCGAGACCGGCGATCGCCCGCTCCAGTACCGCGGCATTCGGCGGGGCCGGCACGAGGGGCGCCGAGACGCCCGCCGTGCCCCCCGCCCGTGCGGGAACCGAAGCGGCGTGTGCGACGACGGGTCCGGACGCGATGCCCAGGACCAGAGCGGCTGCGATCAGCGTGCGCGTACGTGCGTTCATGGTGGTGTGCTCCCCCTGTGAGGCCATCGGTGCCGTCTGCCCCGATGACCTCAATGCTCCAGGTCCAAGGGGTAGTTGCGGATCACCATCCAGAGGGGTCTTCACCGGTACGACAACTACCCGGTGCGGGGGAGGCGACACGCCGTCCCCTCACTCCCCGGAGGGAGTACCCACCGCGATCAGGCCCGTCTCGTACGCGCAGATCACCGCCTGGATCCGGTCCCGCAGCCCCAGCTTCGCCAGCACGTTCCCCACGTGCGACTTCACCGTGTGCTCGCTCACCACCAGCGACGCCGCGATCTCTGCGTTGGACAGGCCCCGCCCCAGGTGCAGCAGCGTCTCCCGCTCCCGCGCCGTCAGCACCTCCAGCCGGTCCGCCGGAAGACAAGGCCGCGCCGTCGCCGTCGTGTACTCCTCGATCAGCCGCCGCGCCACCGACGGCGCCAGCAGCGACTCGCCCGCCGCCACCACCCGTACGGCGTGCACCAGGTCGTCCCGCCGCACGTCCTTCAGCAGGAACCCGCTCGCTCCCGCGTGCAGTGCCTCGTACACGTACTCGTCCGAGTCGAAGGTCGTGAGCATCACCGTGCGGCACGCGCTCCCGGCCGAAATCGCCCGGCACGCCTCGATCCCGTCCAGCACCGGCATCCGTATGTCCAGCAGCGCCACGTCCGGCGCGAGCCGGGCCACCGCCTCCACCGCCGCCGCGCCGTCCCCCACCTCGGCCACGACCTCGATGTCCTCCTGGACGTCCAGGATCATCGCGAAGCCGCTGCGCACCAGCTCCTGGTCATCGGCCACCACCACACGGATCGTCAATTCCCCACCTCCAGCGGCGAGGTTACAAGGGACACCCGCACCGAGTACCCGACCCCGTCCGGGCCCGGGCCGGACTCTGCAGTTCCGCCGTGGGCCGCCGCCCGCTCGCGGATGCCGATCAGCCCGTGCCCGCCCGAGGCGCCACCGGGTCCCCGGCCGTCGTCCGTGACCGTCACCGTGAGCGTCCCCGGTCCGTACACGAGCGTGACGTCCGCCGCCGAAGCCCCGGCGTGCCTGACCACGTTGGTCAGGGCTTCCTGCACCACCCGGTGCACGGTCGCCTCCAGTGCGGCCGGCAGCTCGCGCACCGCGCCGGTCCGTTCGTACGTCACCCGCAGCCCGCTGGCCCGTACCCGGTCCACCAGCTCCGTCAGCCCGGCGATCCCCGGCTGCGGGCTCCGGGGCGCGGCTTCGTCGGTGCGCAGCACACCCAGCATCGCGCGCAGCTGCGCCATCGCGTCCCGCCCCGTCTCCGCGATCGCCTCGAAGGCCGCCTCGGCCCGCTCCGGAGCCCTGCGCACGGCCACCGGTCCGGCCTCCGCCTGCACGATCATGATGCTGACCGCGTGCGAGAGGATGTCGTGCATCTCCCGCGCGATCCTGGCCCGTTCGCGTGCGGCAGCCTGCTCCGCCTCGATCCGGTTGGCCCGCTCCAGCTCGGCGGCGCGGGCCAGGGCGGCCTCGGTGTAGGCCTGCCGCGTGTGCTGGAGCCGTCCCAGGGCGTACGCCGCCGCCGAGACGAACAGCGTGAACAGCAATTCCCGCGCCGTCCCCGTCTCCCAGCCCACCGACACGGCCACCACCACCACGGTGGCCAGCCCCACGGCCGCGCGGACCCGCAGGGCGCACTGCAGGGCGACCGTGTAGAAGGCGATGAGGCCCGCGTACGGCAGCGGCTGGCCCGGCCCGTCGACCACGACCTTGTAGATCCCTCCGAGGACCAGAATCGCCGCCAGTACACCCACCGGTGCCCGGCGCCGCCAGATCAGGGGCAGTACGGCGGCCGTGGTCAGCGCGTACGAGGTCCAGGTCGCGGGCGGGAGCTCGGGCGACCGGGCCACGACGAACGGCATCGTGACGGCCAGCTGCACCAGCAGGGTCAGGCCCAGGTCCTGCCACCGCGGATCGGCGCCGCGGATGCCCTCCCGGAAGGCCCGTATCACCGCCCGAGCCCGGTCCGTACGGCCGTCAGCGCGTCCAGCCGGTTCGTGGTGATCGAATCGACCCCCGCCGCGACGAGGCCCTTCATCGTCCGCTTGGTGTCCGCCGTCCAGGCCGACACCAGCAGGCCGTCCCGGTGGAGCGCGTCCACCAGCTCCCGGCTCACCAGTCCGAAACGGTAGTTGAGCCAGCGCGGCGCCACGGCGTCGATCAGCGCCCGCCGCGGCGGCGACAGCGAGGTCCAGGTCAGCGCGATCTCCGCGCCCGGATCGGCGGCGCGGACCGCCAGCATCGTGTTCGGGCCCGCGCAGTAGTACGTCCGCTCGCGCGCCCCGCACTCGTGGACCTGGCCCACGACGATGCGTACCGCCTCGGGCGTGGCGCCGGGGAGGTCGAGCATCAGCCGGCCCGGCCCGGCGGCCGTCAGGGCGTCGCGCAGCGTCGGAACTCCGCCCAGCGTCAGCCCCTTCAGCTGCGGGGCCGTGACGTCGTCGAGGCGTACGTCGTGGCCCCACAGCCGCAGGAGCGTCTCGTCGTGGAGGAGCACCGGCACCCCGTCCCTGGTCAGCCGTACGTCGATCTCGACGGAGTCCGCCCCGCGCGCGAACGCGGAGCGGATCGAGGCCAGGGTGTTCTCACGGACACGGTAGGGATCGCCGCGGTGGCCGACGGCAGTCAGAGTGCTCATGTCCCCATTCTCAGGGGCGCAGTTGCCGAGAACGCGTCAGCGCGCGAGCCATTCGTCGGTGTACGTGTCGATCTCCGCGTTCAGCTTCGCCTTGCCGGCCGGGTCCAGGAAGGAGGCCTCGACGGCGTTCTTGGCGAGCTGCGCGAGCCCGCGCTCGTCGAGGTCGAGGAGGCGGGCGGCCACCGCGTACTCGTTGTTCAGGTCGGAGCCGAACATCGGCGGGTCGTCGCTGTTGATGGTGACGAGCACGCCCGCCGCGACCATCTCCTTGACGGGGTGCCGGTCGAGGTCGGTCACCGCGCGGGTCGCGATGTTGGAGGTCGGGCAGACCTCCAGCGCGATCCGGTGCTCGGCGAGGTAGGCGAGCAGCTCGGGGTCCTGGGTGGCGCTGGTGCCGTGGCCGATGCGCTCGGCGCCGAGCTCGCGGATGGCGTCCCAGATCGTCTCCGGGCCGGTGGTCTCGCCGGCGTGCGGGACGCTGCGCAGACCAGCGGCGCGGGCGGCGTCGAAGTACGGCTTGAACTGCGGGCGCGGGACGCCGATCTCGGGGCCGCCGAGGCCGAAGGAGACCAGTCCCTCGGGGTGGTGGTCGACGGCGAGCCGGGCGGTCTCGGCGGCGGCCTCCAGGCCGGCCTCGCCGGGGATGTCGAAGCACCAGCGCAGGATGACGCCGAGTTCGGTCTCGGCGGCCCGGCGGGCGTCCTCGATGGCCTCCATGAAGGCCTTCTCGTCGATGCCGCGGCGGGTGGAGGAGTACGGGGTGATGGTCAGCTCGGCGTAGCGGATGTTCTGCCGGGCCATGTCGCGGGCGACTTCGAAGGTGAGGGTGCGCACGTCGTCCGGGGTGCGGACCAGGTCGACCACCGACAGGTAGACCTCGATGAAGTGCGCGAAGTCGGTGAAGGTGAAGTAGTCGGCGAGGGCCTCGGGGTCGGTGGGAACCTTCGAGTCGGGGTGCCGGGAGGCGAGCTCGGCCACGATGCGCGGGGATGCCGAGCCGACGTGGTGGACGTGGAGTTCGGCCTTCGGCAGCCCCGCGATGAAGGGGTGCAGGTCGGTCATGGGGGTGCCTCCGGGAGGACGCGGGTGCGGGCAGGTCGGGATTCATCGTAGGCACGCCCGTGACTGTCGGTGGCAGCGCTTAGCATGGCTGTACGAGAGGGGGGCGCCGTATGACCGACAGCAGTCCCGAGCCGCGAGACCCGTGGGCGCCGCTGGAGCGGCCGGCGGTCGAGCTGGGCAAGCCGCAGGGTGCACAGGGGGCGCCGGGCGTGTCGGGCCCGCCTTCCGTGCACGACCAGCCGACACTCGCCGGGATGCCGGGCGACCAGTTCCCCCCGTCCGCGCCGGCCCCGGCTCCGATACCGACGCCGACCCCGCCCCCGATGACCGGCCCGCCCGCCTCCGCGGCGTACGGGTACCCGGTCCAGCCCGGTTACGGATACCCCGGCGACGCCGGATACCCCGCACAGACCGGATACCCCGTGCAGACCGGTCACCCGGGGTATCCCGGGTATCCGGGATACCCCGGCCAGGGCGGGTACCCGCCGCCCTACGGGGCGCAGCGCAGCAACGGCTTCGGCATCACCGCGCTCGTCCTCGGGATCCTCGCGGTCATCGGCTGCATCACCAGCTTCTTCGCGGTGGCGCTCGGGGCGGCCGCGGTCGTCTTCGGCGCGCTGGGCCGAGGCAAGGCGAGCCGCGGCGAGGCGGACAACGGCGGGATGGCGCTCGCCGGCATCATCCTGGGCGCGATCGGCATCGTGCTGGGCGCCGTGATGATCGCGGTCGTGTTCGCCGGCTTCATGGAGCGGGGGTCCACCGACGACTCGCCCTACGACAGCCCCTACGACAACTCCCGGGTGCGCGAGAAGGTCTGACCGGGCCGCCTCAGGAGGCCCAGGGCCAGTCGGCGTCGCGGCCGGCCTCGATCAGGGACACCATCCGGAAGGCCCCGTCGGTGAGCCCGCCGAAGGTGTGCCGGTTCGCGGTACCGGAGGGCGCGTGGCCCACCCGGTAGCCGGCCAGGTTCCAGGTGTAGACGGGAACCGCGGCCGGCACCTCGGCCGTCGGATCGCCGCCGTAGCCGTACGAGGCGGCCTGCTCGTCGGTGACGATCAGCACCCGGTCGTGGCCGTCGTAATACTTCTTCACCGCCGCGGCCGTGTAGGTCCCGCCGAGCTGCCCGAACCGCTCCAGCACCTTCAGTACGGACTCGCCGCGGCGGCACGGGACCGCCTCGCTGTGCGTACCGAACTGCACCAGGTCGGCCTGCTCGGCCCGCAGCGCCAGCGCCGTTCCGAAAATGGCCGCGGCGTCAGCCCGGTTGAGCTCGGAGCGGTCCGACAGCGGGGACCACATCGAACCGGACCGGTCGACGAGCACCAGCGTCCGGCCCGGCAGCGCCGGTACGTTGGCCAGCGAGTGGCCGAGCGCCTGCTCCAGCGGGTACGACCAGCGCAGCGAGGGCGCGTGCTGATAGGCGGCCAGGTAGCGGAACGGGAACTGCCGGGACCGGGCGACGACCTCCGGGTCGGAGATCCTCGCCGCGACCTGCGCGGCCACCGCGTCCGAGACCCCGGCCCGGTCGAAGTTGCGCAGGTTGCGCAGCAGCGCCATCGCACCCATGGACGGGATGACCGCCTCCCAGGCGGCCGCGTCCATCGGCCCCTGCAGCCAACCGGCCAGCGACTCCCAGGTCATGCCCGCCGCCGCGAGCCGCTCCGCCCCGTCCGGGGCGATGACCTGTGCCCGGCGCTCCTGCACCGGCAGCTCCATCAGCGCCCGGTGGGCCACGAGGGTCCGGTTGCCCGCCGGGACCTCGGCGCTCTCCGGGTTGTGCCTGCGGTCGAGGGCGTAGCGGAACAGCTCGCCCTGCCAGGGCTTGGCCGGATCGGGGGAGGCGTGCACGAGGTTGAGGACGTCGCCGAAGCGGTAGGCCTTGGAGTCGGTGTCGTACTTCAGCAGCGAGGTGCCGGAGTAGAGCCGGCGTACGGCGTCGGCGATACCGCGCTTGACGGGCTTGGGCACGTTGCGCCCGTACGCCGCCGTCCAGTAGGCCAGCAGCTCACCGGGCTCGTCCGCGCGCCGTAGCACGGAGTCGACCACCCGGCGGTTCGAAGGCCCGTCGGTGACGCCCGCGTCGAGTCGGGCCTTCACGTACTCGGCGGCGCCGACGAGCGAGGCGGTCCGCATGTTCGCGTCCCCGCGGAGCCAGCCCAGCAGGCCGGCCGTCCAGGCGGGATCCTCGACGGCGAGGGTGCGTACGAGCGCCGCGAACCGGTCGTCGCGCGCCCCGCCGCCCTCGTAGGCGGTCCGCTGCGTCACGAAGTTGGCGACGGCGAGCAGGAACAGCTCGGAGCGCGGGTCACGCAGGTGGCCCGGGCCGCCCTGAGCGGTGCGAGCGGGTCCGGCGGAGCGGACGGGCGAAGTGGGCGAGGCGGGCGCCGACTTGAGCGCGCGCTGGTTGAAGCGAGCCATGAGAATCCCCCCGAATTCGATGGAAGCGGGGGAGGCATGGGGTGAGGGATGCCCGAGATCGGGAGTCGGCGGCGGACTTTATGCCCGGCGAGCTGCCTGGCTGCTCCACCGGCCCGTTCCCTTGCGGGTGACGAGCCGGGTGGGATTCGAACCCACGGCCTCCGGGTCCCCAGAAGTAACCGTCGCCTGCGCACCGGGCATCCCCCACGCCGGCCTCCCGAGATCAAGGTGGCGGCGGCCTGGGTTTCTTTGCAAAAGAAGGAGCCGCAGCCTGCGCACCGGGAGGTGCGTGACGTAGGTGTCCAGAGATCGAAGTCGGCGAAACCACAAGGTGCTCTACCAGCTGAGCTACACCGGCCCGAAGCCGGTGACGGGACTCGAACCCGCGGCCGCCCGATTATGAGTCGAAGTAGGTCTCGCCTTCGCACCTGGACGCTGATCACGTTAGGCGGCCCGTCCGGGTCGCCGCCACGCATTTATGTCAGACCCGCGCCGCCGGGAGCGGCGGGACGGCGGCGGCCCGGCGCCGCTGCGTCACCCGTTCGTCTCGCGCAGCCGCTCGCGGGCCTCCATGAGGGCGAAGCCCAGCAGGTTCAGTCCGCGCCAGCGCGCCGGGTCCAGGGCGCGCTCGTCGTCGGCCGCCAGTCCGATGCCCCAGATCCGGTCCATCGGGCTCGCCTCCACCAGCACCCGCTTCCCGGTGCCCAGCAGGTACCCGCGCAGCGCCGGGTCGGAGTCGAACTTGTGCACGCTGCCCTCCACCACCAGGGCGAAGCGCTCCCGCTCCCAGATCGCGCCGTCGAAGCCGCGCACGAGGCGCCCGACCTTCTTCGCGGCCGCCGGGCTCTTCGCCTCCACCGCGGCGCGCTCCGCCTCGGCATCGCCGAAGATCCGGGCCTTGCCGGCCATCATCCAGTGTTCGGCAGTCGCATAACGGACGTCACCGACAGTGAAGGAAGCGGGCCACCACTGGCTCAGACAGCTCGGACCGAGCCTGCCGTCCGGCTGCGGGCGGTGCCCCCAGAACGGCAGGTACTTCACCCGCTCACCGCGGCTGACCTGCTTGATCAGTTCGTCCATCTTCTCCATGCACGCGAGTCTGGCAGTCGCCACTGACACTTCGTACCGGATTTTCGGTGTGCCTCGACACATGGTCGACCGATTCCGTCGCGTAATCAAAAGGCAACAACGGAATCCCTTGGCCGAGGGCACCACCTCTGTCAGGATCGGCACTCAATTCGAGCTGTAGCTCGAACTGTAGCTACGGAGAGCGTGAGAGCGTTATGGGCAACCGCTTCCAGGTCAAAGACCGCTTCGCAGACGGCGCGCAGTACATCGACGGGCAACTGAGGTCCGGCACCTCCGGACAGTCACACACCGTGGTCGATCCGGCGACCGGCGACGAGGTCCTGACCTACGAGCTCGCCGGCACCGCGGACGTCGACGAGGCCGTCGCCGCCGCCAAGAGGGCCTTCCCGGGCTGGTCCGGCGCCACCCCCGGCGAGCGCTCGGACGCCCTGCACCGGCTGGCGGCCGTCCTGGCCGAGCAGGCGGAGGACTTCGCGTACGCAGAGTCCCTCCAGTGCGGCAAGCCGATCAAGCTGTCCACGGAGTTCGACGTACCGGGAACCATCGACAACACCGCCTTCTTCGCGGGCGCCGCCCGGCACCTCCAGGGGCAGGCGGCCGCCGAGTACTCGGGCGACCACACCTCGTACGTACGCCGTGAGGCCATCGGGGTCGTCGGCTCGATCGCGCCCTGGAACTATCCGCTCCAGATGGCCGCCTGGAAGATCCTCCCGGCGATCGCCGCGGGCAACACCATCGTCCTCAAGCCCGCCGAGCTCACCCCGCTCACCTCCCTGATGTTCGCGCAGGCGGCCAAGGAAGCGGGCCTGCCCGACGGCGTGATCAACATCGTCACCGGCGCCGGCCGCGAAGCCGGAGAGCACCTGGTGGGCCACCCCGACGTGGTGATGACCTCCTTCACCGGCTCCACCGCCGTCGGCAAGCGGGTCGCCGAGATCGCCACCGCCACCGTCAAGCGGCTCCACCTGGAGCTCGGCGGCAAGGCACCCTTCCTCGTCTTCGACGACGCCGACCTGGAGGCCGCCGCGCACGGCGCCGTCGCCGCCTCCCTCATCAACACCGGCCAGGACTGCACGGCCGCCACCCGTGCCTACGTCCAGCGCCCCCTGCACGACGCCTTCGTCTCCCGGGTGGCCGAGCTGATGGAGAGCGTCCGCCTCGGCGACCCCTTCGCGCCCACCACCGACCTGGGCCCGCTGGTCTCGCACGCCCAGCGCGATCGGGTCGCCGGGTTCGTCGAGCGTGCCCGCGCCTACGCCACCGTCGTCACCGGCGGCGAGATCCCGGCCGGGGACCTGGCCGGGGGCGCGTACTACCGGCCCACCCTCATCGCCGGCGCCGCCCAGGACAGCGAGGTGGTCCAGTCCGAGATCTTCGGCCCGGTCCTCGTCGTCCTGCCCTTCGACACCGACGACGAGGGCATCGCGCTGGCCAACGACACCCCGTACGGACTCGCGGCCTCCGCCTGGAGCCGCGACCTCTACCGGGCGAACCGGGCCACCCGCGAGATCAAGGCGGGCTGCGTCTGGGTCAACGACCACATTCCGATCATCAGCGAGATGCCCCACGGGGGCTACAAGGCCAGCGGCTTCGGAAAGGACATGTCGACCTACTCCTTCGAGGAGTACACGCAGGTCAAGCACGTGATGTACGACAACACCGCGGTAGCCGAGAAGGACTGGCACCGCACGATCTTCGGGGACCGTCCGTAACCATCAGCGGCCGACGCCGCGTGGGCCCACCGCCTGACCAGCGGTACACCTCCCGAAAGGGCACAGCGCATGGAGCAGTTCGAGCCCGACCGCCTCTCGGCGGCGCAACTCGCCGCGATGCGGCGCAGCCTCACCAGCGGGCGCGGCGCCCTCACCCGCCGCTCACTGCTGCGCGCCTCCGGGGTCGGAGCGCTCACCCTCGGAGGGCTGTCCGCCCTCACCGGGTGCGGGATTCCGCCCGCCAAACGTGAGGGCGACGCGGCCGTGGCCTCCGACGACCACTCGGCCCAGGAGAAGGAGATCAACTTCTCCAACTGGACCGAGTACATGGACACCAGCGAGGACGAGAAGAGCCGTCCCACGCTGGAGGAGTTCACCAAGCGGACCGGCATCAAGGTCAAGTACACCGAGGACATCAACGACAACGTCGAGTTCTTCGGCAAGATCCGCCCCCAGCTCGCGGCCGGCCAGGACACCGGCCGCGACCTGATCGTCGTCACCGACTGGCTCGCCGCCCGCATCATCCGCCTCGGCTGGGCGCAGAAGCTGGACCCCGCGCACCTCCCGCACGCCTACGCCAACCTGATCCCGCAGTTCCGCACCCCGGACTGGGACCCGGGACGGGCCTACAGCTACCCCTGGACCGGTATCGACACCGTCATCGCCTACAACGAGAAGGCGACCGGCGGCAAGAAGGTCGACTCCGTCACCCAGCTGCTCGACGACCCCTCCCTCAAGGGCCGCGTCGGCTTCCTCACCGAGATGCGCGACAGCGTCGGCATGACCCTGCTCGACCAGGGCAAGGACCCGGCGAAGTTCACCACCGCCGACTTCGACGAGGCGATCGGCCGGCTCCAGAAGGGCGTGGACAAGAACCAGATCCGCCGCTTCACCGGCAACGACTACACCTCCGACCTCGACAAGGGCGACCTCGCCGCCTGCCTCGCCTGGGCCGGGGACATCATCCAGCTCCAGGCTGGCAACCCGGACATCAAGTACGCCATCCCCGCCCCCGGATACATCACCTCCAGCGACAAC
The DNA here is from genome assembly GCF_042894025.1 of Streptomyces sp. NPDC001549. Taxonomy (NCBI): domain Bacteria; kingdom Bacillati; phylum Actinomycetota; class Actinomycetes; order Kitasatosporales; family Streptomycetaceae; genus Streptomyces; species Streptomyces sp. NPDC001549. The sequence continues at coordinate 68,137 of NZ_JBIAVJ010000019.1, read as the reverse complement.
CTGCTGGTCCCGGTCAAGGCCCGGCACAAGGCCAACGCGGAAAAGCTGATCGACTTCTACTACGAGCCCGAGATCGCCGCCCAGCTGGCCGCGTACATCAGCTACGTCTGCCCGGTGGAGGGCGTCAAGGACGAGCTGGCCAAGATCGACCCCGCGCTCGCGGACAACCCCCTGATCGTCCCGGACAAGGCGATGGCCGCCAAGGCCCACGCCTTCCGCTCCCTCACCAGCGAGGAAGAGACGGAGTACGAGGAGAAGTTCGCCAAGCTCATCGGCGCCTGACGCACGCCCCGCGGCGGGCCGGTCCCGCCGGACCGCGGCGCCAGCCGCCGGACCTCTCCGGCGGCCCGGCCCGGCCCGGCCCGTTCCGCTCCGTTCTGCTCCGCCGAGCCTTCGACCCCTTGACCCACCCAACCCCGGGACCATCCATGACTGACAAGACCGCGGGCGGCGACGTCCGCCTCTCCGGGATCAGCAAGCACTACGGCACCTTCACCGCCGTGCACCCGCTGGATCTCACCATCCCCCAGGGCTCCTTCTTCGCCCTGCTCGGCGCCTCGGGCTGCGGGAAGACCACCACCCTGCGCATGATCGCCGGCCTGGAGGAGCCCTCCACCGGCACGGTGCACCTCGGCGACCGGGAGGTCACCGACCTGCAGCCGTACAAGCGCCCGGTCAACACGGTCTTCCAGAGCTACGCGCTCTTCCCGCACCTGAGCATCTTCGAGAACGTCGCCTTCGGGCTGCGCCGCCGCGGCATCAAGTCGGTCAAGAAGCAGGTCGACGACATGCTGGAGCTGGTCCAGCTCGGCCAGTTCGCCCAGCGCAAGCCGCACCAGCTCTCCGGCGGCCAGCAGCAGCGCGTCGCCGTCGCCCGCGCCCTGATCAACCACCCGCAGGTCCTCCTCCTCGACGAGCCGCTCGGTGCCCTCGACCTCAAGCTGCGCCGCCAGATGCAGCTGGAGCTCAAGCGGATCCAGACCGAGGTCGGCATCACCTTCGTGCACGTCACGCACGACCAGGAGGAGGCCATGACCATGGCCGACACGGTCGCCGTGATGAACGGCGGCCGCGTCGAGCAGCTGGGCGCCCCCGCCGAGCTGTACGAGAACCCGGGCACCACCTTCGTGGCCAACTTCCTCGGCACCTCGAACCTCATCGAGGCCTCGGTGGACTCCGCCGGCTCCGAGGTCGTCGTCTCCGCCTCCGGCACCACCCTGCGGCTGCCCGCCGCACGGTGTTCGACCACCCCCCGCGCGGGCGGAAAGCTCCTGGTCGGGGTGCGCCCCGAGAAGATCTCCCTGGTCCACGCCGACGAGGAACACACCATCGCGGCCGGCCGCAACAAGATCACCGGCCGGATAGCCGACTCCTCCTTCATAGGCGTCTCCACCCAGTACGTCATCGACAGCCAGGTCTGTCCGGAGCTGGAGGTGTACGCCCAGAACATCGAGCGGGACGGCCGCCTGGTGCCGGGTGCCGAGGTGATCCTGCACTGGAACCCGGAGCACACCTTCGGCCTCGACGCGGCCCAGGACATCGACGCGGGCATCGAGACGGTGGAGGAGAGCGCATGACGACCACCGCGGCGCCGCCCCAGGCGCCCGCCGCCACCGAACCCCCGGTGCACAAGGCGGCCCTGCGCAAGCGGCTGATCCCGTACTGGCTGCTGCTCCCCGGCATCCTGTGGCTGCTGGTGTTCTTCGTGCTTCCGATGGTCTACCAGGCCTCCACCTCGGTGCAGACCGGCTCCCTCGAAGAGGGCTTCCAGGTCACCTGGCACTTCGGGACCTACTGGGACGCCTTCACCGAGTACTACCCGCAGTTCCTGCGCTCCCTGCTCTACGCGGGCACCGCGACCGCGCTGTGCCTGCTGCTCGGGTACCCGCTGGCCTACCTGATCGCCTTCAAGGCGGGCCGCTGGCGCAACCTGCTCCTCGTCCTGGTGATCGCCCCGTTCTTCACCAGCTTCCTGATCCGCACGCTGGCCTGGAAGACGATCCTGGCCGACGGCGGCCCGGTGGTCGGCGTCCTCAACAACATCGGCTTCCTCGACGTCACCAGCTGGCTCGGCATGACGGAGGGGGACCGGGTGCTGGCCACGCCGCTCGCGGTGGTCTGCGGTCTGACGTACAACTTCCTCCCCTTCATGATCCTGCCGCTGTACTCCTCGCTGGAGCGCATCGACACCCGCCTCCACGAGGCGGCCGGGGACCTGTACGCACGCCCCGCCACGGTCTTCCGGAAGGTGACCTTCCCGCTCTCGATGCCGGGCGTGGTCTCCGGGACCCTGCTCACCTTCATCCCGGCGAGCGGTGACTACGTGAACGCCGAGCTGCTCGGGTCCACGGACACCCGGATGATCGGCAACGTCATCCAGTCGCAGTACCTGCGGATCCTCGACTACCCGACGGCGGCCGCGCTGTCCTTCATTCTCATGGCCATCGTGCTGATCATGGTCACCATCTACATCCGCCGAGCGGGGACGGAGGACCTGGTCTGATGCGCAATCCCCTCACCTGGCTCCGGCGCAACCTGGTCGTCATCGCGGGCCTCGGCACGCTCGCGTACATGATCCTTCCGAACGTCGTCGTCACCGTCTTCTCCTTCAACAACCCCACCGGGCGGTTCAACTACGCCTGGCAGGAGTTCTCCCTCGACGCGTGGAAGGACCCCTGCGGGGTCGCCGACATGTGCGGCTCCCTGTCCCTCTCGCTCCAGATCGCCCTCTGGTCCACCCTCGTCGCGACCGCGCTGGGCACCGCGATCGCCTTCGCCCTCGTGCGCTACCGCTTCCGGGCGCGCGGGGCGGTCAACTCGCTGATCTTCCTGCCCATGGCCATGCCCGAGATCGTGATGGCGGCGTCACTGCTCGCGCTCTTCCTCAACATGGGCATCCAGCTGGGCTTCTGGACGATCCTGATAGCGCACATCATGTTCTGCCTCAGCTTCGTCGTCGCCGCCGTCAAGGCGCGTGTCCTGTCCATGGACCCGCGGCTGGAGGAGGCCGCCCGCGACCTCTACGCCGGCCCGGTGCAGACCTTCGTACGGGTCACCCTGCCGATCGCGGCACCCGGTATCGCGGCGGGCGCGCTGCTCTCCTTCGCGCTCTCCTTCGACGACTTCATCATCACCAACTTCAACTCGGGCAACACCGTCACCTTCCCCATGTTCGTGTGGGGATCGGCCCAGCGCGGTACGCCCGTGCAGATCAACGTCATCGGTACGGCGATGTTCGTCATCGCGGTGCTGGTGGTCCTCGCCGGCCAGATGGTCGGCAACCGCCGCAAGAAGGCACAACCGAAGTAATTCGGGAAAGCACGTCATCAGTTCCGTAGGGAGTTGGAAGCCATGGCCCCAGTCGCCATGCGTAGTGTTGCGAAATCCCTTTCCGAAGCGAAGCCGGTCTCGTACTGGCTGGACGACCCCGGCAAGCCGGCCCCCGAGCCGGCGCTGACCTCCGACGAGCGCTGCGACCTGCTGGTCATCGGCGGCGGCTACAGCGGACTGTGGACCGCCCTGATCGCCAAGGAGCGCGACCCGGAGCGGGACGTCGTACTGATCGAGAGCAAGGAGGCGGGCTGGGCCGCCTCCGGCCGCAACGGCGGATTCTGTGCCGCCTCCCTCACCCACGGCCTCAGCAACGGAATCGCCCGCTGGCCCGGCGAGCTGGCCAGGCTGGAGGAGATGGGCGCCCGCAACCTCGACGCCATCGAGGAGGCCGTCGCCCGCTACGGCATCGACTGCGACTTCGAGCGGACCGGCGAGATCGACGTCGCCACCGAACCGCACCAGGTCGAGGAGCTGCGCGAACTGCACGAGGAGGCGCTGCGCCTGGGCCTCGCCGACGGCTCCGAATGGCTGGACGGCGAGGCGGTGCGCGCCGAGGTCGACTCGCCGACCTTCCTCGCGGGCCTCTGGGACCGCGACGGCGTCGCCATGCTCAACCCGGCGAAGCTGGCCTGGGGCCTCAAGCGGGCCTGCCTGGAGCTCGGGGTGCGGATCTACGAGAACACCCGCGGCCTCAAGCTGGCCGCGGCCGGCTCCGGGATGACCGTGACGACCCCCTACGGCACGATCCTCGCGCGCCGGGTCGCCCTCGGCACCAACATCTTCCCCTCGCTGGTCCGCCGGGTCCGCCCGTTCACCGTCCCCGTCTACGACTACGCGCTGATGAGCGAGCCGCTCGACGAGGCCCAGCTGGCCGCGATCGGCTGGAAGAGGCGGCAGGGGCTCGGCGACAGCGCCAACCAGTTCCACTACTTCCGGATCACCCGTGACAACCGGATCCTGTGGGGCGGCTACGACGCGGTCTACCCCTACCGGGGGAAGCTCGACTCCGAGTACGACCACCGTCCCGAGACCTACCTGAAGCTCGCGGAGCACTTCTTCACAGCCTTCCCGCAGCTGGAGGGGCTGAAGTTCAGCCACGCCTGGGGCGGCGCGATCGACACCTGCTCGCGCTTCTCCGCCTTCTTCGGCACCGCGCACTCGGGGAAGGTGGCCTACGCGGCCGGCTACACCGGCCTCGGCGTGGGGGCCACCCGGTTCGGGGCGGACGTGATGCTGGACCTGCTGGACGGGCTCTCCACCGAGCGCACGCGGCTGGAGATGGTGAAGTCCAAGCCGATGCCGTTCCCGCCCGAGCCCTTCGCCTGGACCGGGATCGCGCTCACCAAGTGGTCGCTGGCCCGCGCGGACGCCCGCGGTGGACACCGGAACCTGTGGCTCAAGACGCTGGACCGCTTCGGCCTCGGATTCGACAGCTAGGCCGCCCCTGACCCCGAACCGCGCGCTGCCCACCGCGCGCCCGGCGCGGACCGCCGGTCACCGTGTGGCCCGGTTCACTGCCATGGAGTAAAGAAACCCGCGTCATACCTGCGCCCGGCCCCGCTCTCTCCAGGCGAGAACCCCTCACCTACAGGGAGCGGAGGCCGGGCGATGACGATTCCGGGGGCCAGGACGGCAGTGGACTGGCTGGTATCGGTGGCGCCGGATCCGGACGCCTGCCGGAGGGAGTGGGAGCGCAACCCCCTCGGGGTCGCCCTGCTGCCCGCCGGCCGGCGCTGGGACGTGCTGATCCTGCCCGGGGAGCTGGGCCGGCCCACTCTCGACGTGTTCCGCCTGCTGCTCGGCCGGCCCGGCCCGGTGCTCGCCGACTCCGGCGACTGCAGGGTGGGCTTCTTCGCGCCCGCGGGCACGGCGTCGCGGTGGCTCGGCACGGGCGTACGGGGTGCCGGGCGCGGCAGCTGGATCGTGGTCCCGTATCCCGGCCGGGCGACCGGCGGGGTGCGCTGGCTGGTGATCCCGGACGGCGAGGGGACGCTCACCGATCCGGCCGTGCTGGAGCTCGCGATGCACGAGGCCGTTGCGGGCGTGCCGGCGAAGGCGGGCCGGACGTCTTGACAAGGGCATTGGTCTGGACCATCTTGGGCGCCGCTGACCCCCTCCATCCCCCCATGCACCGGAGGCAGTTGTGCGCAGAGCCCTACCCCTCCTCACGGCCGCCGCCCTCGCGGTGGCCGGCTTCCTCGCCGCGGGACCGCCCGCCGCGGCGGCCGACGCCGATCTCGTACGCAACGGCGGCTTCGAGGCCGGCCTCGACGGCTGGAGCTGCTCGGGCGGCAGCGGAGCCGTCGTCACCGCACCCGTCCACGGCGGAGGTTCCGCCCTGCGGGCCACCCCGGCCGGCCAGGACAACGCCCGCTGCTCCCAGACCGTCACCGTCAAGCCCGACTCGGCGTACATGCTCGGCGCGTGGGTGCAGGGCGCGTACGTCTACCTCGGCGCGACCGGCACCGGCACCACCGACGTGTCGGCCTGGACACAGACGCCGGGTGCGTGGAAGCAGCTGACGACCACCTTCCGTACCGGCCCGGCCACGACCTCGGTGACCGTCTACACCCACGGCTGGTACGGCCAGCCCGCCCATGTCACCGACGACCTCACCCTGGTCGGCCCGGACCCCGGCGGTCCCGGGCAGCCCCAGCCCCCGGCCGCCCCCACCGGCCTGACCGCCTCCGCCACCTCGTCGACGTCCGTCGCGCTGTCCTGGTCGGCGGTCCCGGGCGCCACCTCGTACACCGTCCACCGGGACGGCGCGGCGCCCGTGAGCGTCACCTCCGCCTCGGCGGCCGTGACCGGCCTCGCCGCGGCCACCACCTACACCTTCCGGGTCAGCGCGGTGAACGCGGCGGGCACCTCCCCGCAGAGCGCGCCCGCCTCCGCGACCACGCCCGGTGGCGGGGGAGGCGGCGGGGGCGGCCTCCCCGCGCACGCGCTCGTCGGCTACCTGCACACGAGCTTCGCCAACGGCTCCGGCTACGTCCGGATGGCCGACGTCCCCGCCTCCTGGGACGTCATCAACCTCGCCTTCGGCGAACCCACTTCGGTGACCTCGGGCGACATCCGCTTCCGGCTCTGCCCGGTCGCGGAATGCCCGAACGTCGAATCCCCTGCGGAGTTCAAGGCGGCCATCAAGGCCAAGCAGGCGGCCGGGAAGAAGGTGCTGATCTCGATCGGCGGCCAGAACGGCCAGGTCCAGCTCGCGAGCACGGCCGCCCGGGACACCTTCGTCTCCTCCGTCAGCAAGATCATCGACGAGTACGGCCTCGACGGCCTGGACATCGACTTCGAAGGCCACTCCCTGTCCCTGACCACCGGGGACACCGACTTCCGGGCGCCCACCACCCCGGTCGTCGTCAACCTGATCTCGGCCGTGAAGACCCTGAAGGCCCGGTACGGACCGGACTTCGTCCTGACCATGGCCCCGGAGACCTTCTTCGTCCAGCTGGGCTACCAGTACTACGGCTCGGGCCCCTGGGGCGGCCAGGACCCGCGGGCCGGCGCGTACCTCCCGGTCATCCACGCCCTGCGCGACGACCTCACCCTGCTCCACGTCCAGGACTACAACTCGGGCTCGATCATGGGTCTCGACAACCAGTACCACTCCATGGGCGGCGCGGACTTCCACATCGCCATGACCGACATGCTGCTCACGGGCTTCCCGGTCGCCGGGAACACCGCCCGGGTCTTCCCGGCCCTGCGCCCGGACCAGGTCGCCATCGGCCTGCCGGCCACGACCAGCGCGGGCAACGGCCACACCTCGCCCGCGGAGGTGAACAAGGCCCTGAACTGCCTGACGAAGAAGACCGACTGCGGGACCTATCAGACCCACGGCGCCTGGCCGGGCCTGCGCGGCCTGATGACCTGGTCGATCAACTGGGACCGCTTCGGAGGCTGGGAGTTCAGCCGGAACTTCGACGCGTACTTCGGAGGCTGACCCGCCTCGCCCGGCCGACCCGGCTGACCCGCCTCGCCCGGTCGGCCCACGCCACGCCGAGCAGCAGGGGAGTGCAGAGCAGCAGGCTGGCCAGTACGTCCAGCGGCCAGTGCCACCCCCGCAGGATCAGCCCGACGGCCGTCGCCCCCGTGAGGACCAGGGCGGCGGCCGTCGGCCATGCCCGGCGGGCGTACGGGCGCACGAGCAGGGCCGCGCCGAGGTACGCGACGGCGGCGGTGGCCGTGTGGCCCGAGGGGAAGTAGCCGGCGGCCCAGGGCTCCAGGGGTCCGGGCCGGGCGGTCCACTCCTTGAACGGGATGACCAGGGCCGGCACCAGGGCCATCGCCAGGCCCGCGGCCCCGGCGGCGAGCGCCCGCCCGCGCCGGGCGGCGTAGGCCATGGCCAGGACGAGGACGGGCACGGCGACCGGGATGTTGCCGAGGTCGGAGAGGCGCTCGGTGACGGAGTCCGGGACCGTGCGCACCAGGGCGCGGCTCAGCGCGTGGTCCGGGGTCAGCAGCGGGCCGGAGACCAGCACCTGCCAGGTGACCAGGGAGAAGAGGAGGCCGCAGACCGCGGCGATCAGGAGAGGAGTGGCCGGCCGTCCCGGAACAGGGGGGATGGTTCCGGGACGGCCGCCCGGATCGGGTTGCCGGGCGCCCCGGGGGGTTTGGGGCGAACGGCTGTCCGATCGGTGAGGAGTGTGCGCGAACGCATGCCCAGTACGGTGCTGGGGAAGCCCAGTACTGGTGTCGCCCCCGGTTTCCCTGGAGCGGGGTGTCTCACTCATCTGCAGAAACCGTACGGCAGTGAAAGGGGGACCGGCAGCAGGATCGCGCTCCCGCCATCGGCCCCCCACAGCTTCTTCACAGCGTCCGCCCGTTACCGCCGGTAGGGGCCGGTCGCTGCGTGCGCACGTTCTAGCCGTTCGATCAGATGGCCGTGCCGATGGCCGCGAACGCGGCCTCGATGAGGTCCAGGCCCTCGTTCAGCAGGTCCTCGCCGATGACGATCGGCGGGAGGAAGCGGAGCACGTTGCCGTAGGTGCCACAGGTGAGGACGAGCAGGCCCTCGGCGTGGCAGGCCTTGGCGAGCGCGCCGGCCGCCTCCGGGAACGGGGTCTTGGACACCGGGTCCTTGACCAGCTCGATCGCGATCATGGCGCCGCGGCCGCGGATGTCGCCGATGATGTCGTACTTCTCCTGCATGGCCGTCAGACGGGCCTTCATGACGGACTCGATCTTCTTCGCCGCGGCGTTGAGGTCGAGCTCCTTCATGGTCTCGATGGAGCCGAGCGCACCGGCGCACGCCACCGGGTTGCCGCCGTAGGTGCCACCCAGGCCACCCGCGTGCGCGGCGTCCATGATCTCGGCGCGGCCGGTCACGGCGGCGAGCGGCAGACCGCCCGCGATGCCCTTGGCGGTGGTGATCAGGTCCGGGACGATGCCCTCGTCCTCACACGCGAACCACTGGCCGGTGCGGCAGAAGCCGGACTGGATCTCGTCGGCGACGAAGACGATGCCGTTGTCGTTGGCGAACTTCACGATCGCGGGCAGGAAGCCCTTGGCCGGCTCGATGAAGCCGCCCTCGCCGAGGACCGGCTCGATGATGATCGCGGCGACGTTCTCGGCGCCGATCTGCTTGGTGATCTGGTCGATCGCCTGGGCGGCGGCCTCGGGGCCGCAGTTCTCGGCACCGGTGGGCCAGCGGTAGCCGTAGGCGACCGGGACGCGGTAGACCTCGGGGGCGAACGGACCGAAGCCCTGCTTGTACGGCATGTTCTTCGCGGTCAGCGCCATGGTGAGGTTCGTACGGCCGTGGTAGCCGTGGTCGAAGACGACGACGGCCTGGCGCTTGGTGTACGAACGGGCGATCTTGACGGCGTTCTCGACGGCCTCGGCGCCGGAGTTGAACAGGGCCGACTTCTTGGCGTGGGTGCCCGGGGTCAGCTCGGCGAGGGCCTCGCAGACCTCGACGTAGCCCTCGTACGGGGTGACCATGAAGCAGGTGTGGGTGAAGTCGGCGAGCTGCGCGGAGGCGCGGCGCACGACGGCCTCGGCGGAGGCGCCGACCGAGGTCACGGCGATGCCGGAGCCGAAGTCGATCAGGCGGTTGCCGTCGACGTCCTCGATGATGCCGCCGCCCGCGCGGGCCGTGAAGACGGGGAGCACGGAGCCCACGCCACCGGCCACGGTCTGGAGGCGGCGGGCCTGCAGCTCCTGCGACTTGGGGCCGGGGATCGCGGTGACGATCTTGCGCTCCTGCGGAACAGCGGTCATAGGGGGCTCCTGGGGGGTGTTTTCGGACGCACTTGTCTCTTTGTCCGCAGGCTAGGCCCGGGAGCGGTGGTCCTGCATGCTCCGTTCGGTAGTGATCACCGCGTGTCCTTGTCCGTGACGGCCATAGGAAGGACCCAGGCGCGCGTCTTGTGGACGGCGCGGCGCATCGGAGCGCGGGTACGGGCCCACGGCCGACGCCGGGCAACTACATTGAGCGACGCAGCGCAGGCACGGGCAGGGGGCAGGGGTTTCATGGACACCGAGGGCACGTACGACGGACGGGCAACCCGCTCGGATCGCGTACCTAGACCTGCCGCCGCCCCGCCGGCGCACCCCCCGAAGCCGCGCCACGCGCCGGACCGGGGGCCGACCGTCGCCGACTGGCTGCGCACCCCCCGGCCGGTCGCCGAGCCGGGCGTATGGCGCTACGGCCACCTCCCGCGGGAGGCGGTGGAGCCACCGACGACCCCCGACCGGGCTCTTGCCACCGGAGCACTCGTCTCGTTCCTGGCGTGCGTCCTCGTCTGGTCCCTGATGCGCAACACGTACATCCCCTTCTGGGACGCACCGCTCAACCTCTTCACCCCCGACAGCTGGTACGCCGCGAACGGGGAACCCGTCATGGGGACGGGCGGGATGCGGGCCAAGCCGGTCTACGAACTGCTCTTCGTCTCGGCGCTCCTCTGCGGGTTCGGCCGGCTCGGCAGCTGGCGGACCGCATGGAGCCGCCTGGTCGTCGAGCGCGGCCCCTGGGCTCCCGCCCTCGCGGTCGTACCGCTCGCGTGGGTCACGCTCCTCCTCGTCGACAACCACCAGCTGCCGCTCCGGCAGCTGGTCTTCGCGTTCCTGCCCTACGGCACGGACCAGGAGGCCAACCTCGCGCTCGACAGTACGGCGAAGACCGCGATCGACGTGGCCGTCGTCCTGGCCTTCGCCTGGCTCGGCGGCGCGGTCCGCCTGCTGCGCCGGATCCGGCCTGCCGCGGATCCGGCCGGCCCGGACCGCACCCGGGCGACACCTGCCGGGGAGCAGGAGGACGACCCCGCGCGCTGGCCGCAGCTGCGGGCCGCCGGGCTGGGGGAGGTTGCCGAGCGGCTGGAGGCGGAGGCCGGGGGTGGGCGGATGAACGACGTGGACTACGCCCGGATCCGGCGGGCCTGGGACTCCGTGCGCGTCGACCCCTCGCGGATGCGGGCCTTCGCCGACGCCGTGCGTGACAAGGGCGCCGCCGCCTGCGTGCACCCGTCCGGGGCGCGGGACCTGCCCGCGCGGGCCGCCCGGCACGATCTGCTGGCCCGGCAGGTGCTGCTCGGCACCGTGGAGGACGGCGCCCGCAACCCGTACTCCCGCCGCGGCACGTCGCTCGCCCTCGACCCCGACGTGCTCGGCACCTCCCTGCTCGCCGTCGGCCCCTCCGGCACCGGCAAGACCCGGCGGCTGGTGCGGCCCGTCGTCGAGTCGCTCTCGCTCCAGGCCCTCGCCGGCCAGGCCGCCGTCGTCGCCGTCGGCGCGGCCGGCGCCCAGCTCGGGCCGGACGCCGCCTTCGACGTCGTGGTCCGGGTCGGCGACCCCGCCTCCGTCTACGACCTCGACCTCTACGGCGGCGCCACCGACCCCGACGAGGCCGCCACCCTGCTCGCCGAGGCCTTCGTCGGGGACGTCCCCGGGATCGACGTACGCCGGGCCGCGACCGCCCTCGCCCAGCTCCTCGGCCCCTTCCGGGCGGCGTACGACCGCTTCCCGACCGTGCCCGAACTGCGCGAGCTGCTCGACCAGGTCCCCACCGCCTTCGACGCGCTGCGCCGCGACCTCGCCGGACAGCACGCCATGCTGCGCGAGCTCGACGCCCGGGCCCGCCAGCACGGCGCCCCCGCGGACCCCGGCCCCGCCCTCGCCGACCGGGTGGCCCTGCTGGACCGGCCGGCTTTCGCCGGCTTCTTCGACACCACCGGCCAGGGCCGGCCGTTCTCGCTGCGCGCCCTGGAGCACCCGATCCGGGTCCGCGTGGACCTGCCCGAACGCGGGCACGCCGACGCCTCCCGGATGCTGGCCCGGCTGCTGCTCGCCCAGTTCAACGCCGCCGCGGGCGCCCGCACCGACCGCTCCCTCTTCGCCTTCCTCGCCTTCGACGACGCCTCCCACACCCTGACCGCCGAGACCGTCCGCGGCGTCCAGCGGCTGCGCTCGGCGCATGCGGGCGTCCTGCTCACGCTGCGCACGCTGGACGACGTACCGGAGGCGCTGCGGACACCGCTGCTCGGGGCGGTCGGCTGCCGTATGGCCTTCTCCGGGGTCACCACCTGGGACGGCAAGCGCTTCGCAGAGGCCTGGGGCACGGAGTGGGTGGAGACGCGGGACGTCACCCACCGCACCGTCTTCGCCGACCAGCCGCTCACCCGCCTGATGCACTCCTTCCGCAAGCTCGTCACCGGCAAGGCGGTCACCACGGACGCGGTGACCGTGCGCCAGGTGGAGCGCGAGCGGTGGTCCGCATCGGACCTGGCGCACGCCGTGCCGCCGGGGCACGCGGTCCTGTCGCTGACTTCGGTGCGCGGGGAGCGGGCGGCTCCGCTGCTGGTCCGCCTGGCCGGAACGTCCTGACCCGCACCCCGACCCGTACGAGGTGGCAGAATCGAGGGGAGTCGTTCGTACGACACGGCGAAAACCGTCGGCGGTCTGCCTCCTGACCCTCCCGCTCGCCCCTCCCGCTAAGGCCACTGGTAACCGATGCCGCTCACCCTCGCCTCACTCGTCCAGCACTCGGCGCTCAAGCTCAGCGTCCGGGCCGGAGAGGGCCGCCTCGACACCCCGGTGCGCTGGGCCCACGTCAGCGAGCTCGCCGACCCCGTCCCCTACATGGAGGGCGGGGAGCTGCTCCTGATCACCGCGATGAAGCTGGACGCGGGGGACCCGGAGGAGATGCGCGCCTACGTACGCCGCCTCGCCGCGGCCGGGGTCGTCGGCATCGGCTTCGCGATCGGCGTCAACTACGAGGAGATCCCCGAGGCACTGGTCGAGGCCGCGCGGACCGAGGACATGCCGCTGCTGGAGGTACCGCGGCGGACCCCCTTCCTGGCGATCAGCAAGGCGGTCTCCGCGGCCCTCGCGGCGGACCAGTACCGGGCCGTCACCGCCGGTTTCGAGGCCCAGCGGGAGCTGACGCGGGCCGCGCTCTCCGTCGACGGCCCCACCGAGCTGCTGGTGAAACTGGCCGCGCACGTGCACGGCTGGGCCGCGCTGTACGACACCTCGGGCGCGGTCGTCGCGGCCGCCCCCGACTGGGCCGCGCGCCGCGCCGCCCGGCTGACGCCCGACGTGGAACGGCTGCGGGAGCGCCCGGCCCCCGCCAGCGCCGTGGTCGGCGGCTCCGAGGACCGCGTGGAACTCCAGTCCCTGGGCACGGGCCGGCGCGCCCGCGGCGCGCTCGCCGTCGGTACCGCGGCCCCGCTGGGCACGGCCGAGCGGTACGCCGTCCACTCCGCGGTCGCGCTGCTCACCCTCACCACCGAGCGCTCGCGCTCGCTGCACGACGCCGAGTCCCGGCTGGGGGCGGCGGTGCTGCGGATGCTGCTCGCGGGCGAGGCGGACCACGCGCGGGCCGTGGCCGGGGACCTGTACGGGGCCCTGCTGGAGGCACCGTTCCGGATCGTCGTGGCCGAGCCGGCCCTGGCGGGGACCGCGCAGCCGGAAGGCCTGGCGCTGCTGTCCGACACGGTGGAGTCGGCGGCGGCCCGGACCGGGGAGGCGCTGCTCGTCGTCCCGGAGGAGGGCCGGCTCGTGGTCCTGGCCTCCGACGGGGGCTCGGCCGTACAGGCGTGCATGGACCACGCGGAGGTCCTGGAGGCGCGGCGCGGCCGGGACGCGGCCGGGCCGGAGCCGGACGAGCTGGTGGTCGGCCTGTCCGCGCCGGCCGGACCGGGCGGTGCGGCGGCGGCCCTCAAGCAGGCCGACCAGGCCCTGGCCGTGGCCCGGCGCCGCGGCCGGCCGATGGTGGAGCACGAGGACATGGCGGCGGGCTCGGTCCTGCCGCTGCTGGCCGACGACGCCGTACGGGCCTTCGCGGACGGCACCCTGCGCGCCCTGCGGGAGCACGACGCGACCGGGCGCGGCGACCTGGTGGCCTCGCTCCAGGCCTGGCTCTCCCGCCACGGGCAGTGGGACGCGGCCGCGGCCGACCTCGGCGTGCACCGGCACACCCTGCGCTACCGGATGAAGCGGGTCGAGGAGATCCTCGGCCGCTCCCTGGAGGACCCGGACGTCCGCATGGAGCTGTGGCTCGCCCTCAAGGCGACCTCGGCCCCGTCCTAGGCGTAGTGACTCCCGGGGGCGCGCACCGGGCCGGCTGGACAGTGACAAAGCGGCGAAGCGCGACGACCCGCCGCTCCATCAGGGACAAACGCCGAAACGCCGCCGGAGTTCTACGGTGGAGGGGTCAGGACCCACCGCACACTTCCGAAGGGCCGGGATTCGCATGACTTCCACCCACGCCTTCTGGCTCGCCGGCCGCCAGGCCACCGGCGAGGACAGCTTCGACGTCCACTCCCCGTGGGACGGCCGCCTGGTCGGCACCGTCAGCGTGCCCACCGACGAGCAGGTCGAAGAGGCCGTGGCCGCGGCGTACGCCGCGACGGCGGAGTTCTCCGCGACCCCCGCCCACGTACGGGCCGCGGCCCTGGACCACGTGTCCAAGCGGCTCGCCGAGCGCACCGAGGAGATCGCCCAGCTGATCTCCGCCGAGAACGGCAAGCCCGTCAAGTGGGCCCGCGGTGAGGTCGGCCGTGCGGTGTCCGTGTTCCGCTTCGCCGCCGAAGAGGCCCGCCGCTTCAACGGCGGAGAGGCCCAGCGCCTCGACACCGACGCCGGTGGTGTCGGCCGTCTCGCGCTGACCCGCCGCTTCGTCAAGGGCCCGGTCCTCGGCATCGCGCCGTTCAACTTCCCGCTGAACCTGTGCGCCCACAAGGTGGCCCCGGCCATCGCCGTCGGCGCGCCGATCATCCTCAAGCCCGCCCCGGCCACGCCCCTCTCCGGGCTGATCCTGGGCGAGCTGCTCGCCGAGACCGACCTCCCGGCCGGCTCCTGGTCGGTCCTGCCGGTCGCCAACGACAAGATGCCGGCCCTGGTCAAGGACGAGCGCCTGCCCGTCATCTCCTTCACCGGCTCCGACACCGTCGGCTACGCCATCCAGCAGTCGGTGCCCCACAAGCACTGCACCCTGGAGCTCGGCGGCAACGCCGCGGCCGTCGTCCTGGACGACTGGTCCTCCGAGGCCGACCTCGACTGGGCTGCGACCCGTATCGCGACCTTCTCGAACTACCAGGCCGGCCAGTCCTGCATCTCCGTGCAGCGCGTGATCGCCGACGCCTCCGTCTACGACCGCCTCGTCGAGAAGGTCGTCGAGAAGGTCCAGGCCCAGGTCACCGGCGACCCGTCCGACTCCGCCACCGATGTCGGCCCCCTCGTCTCCGAGGCCGCCGCCCAGCGTGTCGAGTCCTGGGTCGACGAGGCCGTGGCCGGCGGAGCCAAGCTGCTCGCCGGCGGCAAGCGCGCGGGTGCCTCGTACGAGCCCACCGTCCTGGCCCACGTGCCGGACGGCGTCAAGCTCGCCACCGAGGAGGTCTTCGGACCGGTCCTGACGCTGAAGAAGGTCGAGAACACCGACGAGGCCTTCGCCGCCGTCAACGACTCGAAGTTCGGTCTGCAGACCGGCGTCTTCACCCGCAACGTCCAGACCGCGTTCCGGGCCCACCGCGAGCTCGAGGTCGGCGGTGTGATCATCGGCGACGCGCCGTCCTACCGCGCCGACCAGATGCCGTACGGCGGCGTCAAGCAGTCCGGTGTGGGCCGCGAGGGCGTCCGCTACGCGATGGACGACTACACGTACGAGCGGGTCCTGGTCCTGACCGGCCTCGACATCTGATCTCGTACGGCCCGAAAGCCGACGGCCGGAGCCTACTGTGCGGGGGCTCCGGCCGTCTTTTGCGTCCACATCCCGGCTCGCATAGCAGGCGAGCCCGGCACATGCGAGGAAATAAAACCGTTGTAGTCGCCCGATAGCCTTTGGTAATCCCCCCGCCGGGGAGGGTCGAAATTCGGCTCCTCTGTGCAGGGGGGATTTATGAAAAAGCAGCGGCTCGGTGTCTTAGCGGCGCTCTTCACCATTTTCGCGGCGCTTCTTCCGGTGGCCGCCGCGTCGGCCGACGTTGTCACGCCTTTCAGCGTGATCAACCCGCCCGGACACTACGGACTGCAGAACATCAACAGCGGCAAGTGTCTGGTCGTCATGGCGAACGGCTCCAACGGTTCTCGCGCGACGCAGTACACCTGTGGGAACTATGAGGACCAGAGCTGGTCCGTCAACACCTCCGGCGTCCCCGCCGAGATCCGCAACGATCACAGCGGGCAGTGCCTCACGGCCCAGGGGAACGCGGACGGGGCGCCCGTATTCCAGTACACGTGCACCGGACTGAATGACCAGAAGTGGTACGCCTACCACCTCAATTCCAGCTACACGTGGTACGTGAATTACAACAGCAACAAGTGCCTCGTGGTGCAGGGTACTGCGAACGGCAATGCGGCGATGCAGTACACCTGCGGCTATTACGCGGACCAGTACTGGGCCTGGTAGGACTTCGGCGGCAGCCGCCGGAGGGTTTTTGGTGAGACTACTTCGGAGCCGTGAATCCTTTTGTGTTCGTGGCCCGACCGTCCCGGCATGAGCCGTCCCGGCTCCCGTGCCGGGGCGGTGCCGTGTCGGGCGTCCGGCGTCCGTGGGAGGCACCGGACCTGACCGGCCGCCGTGGGCCGGTACGAAGCGACCTGGGGGCGTCGGGAGACCCCGCAGGTCAGGGGTGGTGTTGTAGGCCAACTGCGCCGGTGCTCGGGCGGTCTCCGCGTTCGCTGGCTTTCCCGGAGCCCCGAGCGGGTACGACTCACAGGTAGCACCGGCTGGTAATGCCGGTGGACCCCCGACTTCCGACTTCGGCGGCGAGGTGAGTCCCCTCATGTCCGCAACACAGCCCAAGGTGACCGAGCGCGAGGCACGGCAGGTCGCGGAGGCGGCCCGGGAACAGGACTGGCGCAAACCCAGTTTCGCCAAGGAACTGTTCCTCGGACGCTTCCGGCTCGACCTGATCCACCCCCATCCGCTCCCCGCCGACGAGGACGTCCGGCGGGGCGAGGCCTTCCTGGCCCGGCTGCGGGAGTTCTGCGAGACCCGCATCGACGGGGCCCTCATCGAGCGCGAGGCGAAGATCCCCGACGAGACCGTGCGCGGTCTCAAGGAGCTCGGCGCCCTCGGCATGAAGATCGACCCCAAGTACGGCGGCCTCGGTCTCACCCAGGTCTACTACAACAAGGCGCTGGCCCTCGTCGGCTCGGTGAGCCCGGCCATCGGGGCCCTGCTCTCCGCCCACCAGTCGATCGGCGTGCCCCAGCCGCTGAAGATGTTCGGCACGCAGGAGCAGAAGGACGCCTACCTGCCCCGCTGCGCCACCACCGCGATCAGCGCCTTCCTGCTCACCGAGCCCGACGTGGGGTCCGACCCGGCGCGCCTGGCCACCACGGCCGTCCCGGACGGGGACGACGCGTACGTCATCGACGGCGTGAAGCTGTGGACCACCAACGGCGTCGTCGCGGACCTCCTCGTGGTCATGGCCCGCGTCCCGAAGTCGGAGAACCACCGCGGCGGGATCACCGCCTTCGTCGTCGAGGCGGACTCGCCGGGGATCACCGTCGAGCACCGCAACGCCTTCATGGGCCTGCGCGGCCTGGAGAACGGCGTGACCCGCTTCCACCGGGTCCGGGTCCCCGCGTCCCAGCGCATCGGCGCCGAGGGTGCCGGGCTCAAGATCGCTCTGACCACGCTCAACACCGGCCGGCTGTCCCTGCCCGCCATGTGCGTCGGCGCCGGGAAGTGGTGCCTGAAGATCGCCCGCGAGTGGTCGGGCGTACGCGAGCAGTGGGGCCGGCCGGTCGCGCGGCACGAGGCGGTCGGCGCCAAGATCTCCTTCATCGCCGCCACCACCTTCGCCCTCGAAGCGGTGGTCGACCTCGCCTCCCAGATGGCCGACGAGGACCGCAACGACATCCGCATCGAGGCCGCCCTCGCCAAGCTCTACGGCTCCGAGATGGCCTGCCTGATGGCCGACGAACTGGTCCAGATCCGCGGCGGGCGCGGGTTCGAGACCGCCGAGTCCCTGGCCGCCCGCGGCGAACGCGCCGTCCCCGCCGAGCAGATGCTCCGCGACCTGCGCATCAACCGGATCTTCGAGGGCTCCACCGAGATCATGCACCTGCTGATCGCCCGCGAGGCCGTCGACGCCCACCTCTCGGTGGCGGGCGACCTCATCGACCCCGAGAAGGCACTAGGCGACAAGGCGAAGGCCGGAGCCCGCGCCGCCGGGTTCTACGCCCGCTGGCTGCCCAAGCTCGCCACCGGCCCCGGCCAGGTCCCCGGCACCTACCGCGCCTTCCATCCGAGCGGCCACCCCGACCTCTCCACCCATCTGCGCTACGTGGAGCGCAGCGCCCGCAAACTCGCCCGCTCGACCTTCTACGCCATGTCCCGCTGGCAGGGCCGGATGGAGACCAAACAGGGCTTCCTCGGCCGGATCGTCGACATCGGCGCCGAGCTCTTCGCCATGAGCGCGGCCTGCGTCCGCGCCGAGCACCTGCGCGCCACCGGCGCCCACGGCCGTGAGGCCTACCAGCTGGCCGACGCCTTCTGCGAGCAGTCCCGGCTGCGCGTGGAGGAGCTCTTCGGCCGGCTCTGGTCCAACACCGACGACCTCGACCGCAAGGTGGTCGCGGGCGTCCTGTCCGGCACCTACACCTGGCTGGAGGAGGGCGTCCTCGACCCCTCCGGGGAGGGCCCCTGGATCGCGGACGCGGCGCCCGGACCCTCGACACAGAAAAACGTGCACCGCCCCATCCGCTGACCTGCGATCATCGCCGGACGTCGGACAGACGTACGAGGATGAGTACGAGTACTGGTACGCGTACGAGCACAGCACGAGGCGGACGAGAACGATGCCGACGGCCGAGGAAGACCGCACCAGCCGACGGCTGGCCTGGTGCGTGGCGCACCTGCTGCGCCACGCACCGGACCACATCGTCACCGACATGATCGGGAGGCTGGACGAGCCCACCCGCAAATACCTGTGCCGGGACGAGTGGCTGTCGGCCTCGACCGTCACCCTGCTGCTGCGACACGGCGGCGCGGCCGACCGGACCTTCATCGCGCGCAACCCCAGGGTCGTGGGCCGGCCGCTGCCCGGCCTGCCCGGACCCGCCCGCTACGCCCGCCGCCGCACCCCGCCCGAACTCCTCCCGGTGCTCCGCGCCGAACTCGGCAGGGACCCCGGCGAGGGACCGCTCGGCGCGGCCGAGCTGGCCGGCCTGCTGCGCCGGCACGGCAGGCGCGGGCCGCGGGTCCCGCTGGACATCCTGGCGCTGCGGTACCGGCCCGACCCGGAGCTGCTGCTCGCCGAGCACCTCCGCGAGCCGCTGCCGACCGGCGCGGTCGAGGCCCTGCTGCTCGTCGCGGACCTGCCCCTGGAGACCGTCCACGCCTTCCTGGCCACCCCGGCGGCGCCGCCGGACGGGCGCTCCTGGCACCGGCCGGCCGTCCGCGCCGTGCGGATGGGACGGGTCACGCACGAGGAACTCGTCACGCACGTCGCCCCCGCGCACCGGACCCTGCTGCTCGCCCGCCTCCCCGACACCGACGGCCTGCGCTGGACCCTGCCCGAACAGGCCGGCATGCAGACGGCCGTTTTGCGGGCCCTGCGCCCGCTGGGGGACGATCCCCGGCTGTGGGCGGAGCTGCTGAGGCACGCCCCCGGACACCGGGGCCCGCTGCCCGCGCTGGTCGCCGCCCTGGCCGACGGCACCGTGCCCGAGGCGGCCGACGCGGGTGAGCCCGGCCCCGACCTCGTCCGCGCGGTGCGCCACCTGTCCCCGACGGCCGCCCCGCCCTACGGGGGCGTGGAGCGCGAGCTGGCCCTGACGAGCCTCGCCGTGCCGATGGACAGGGTCGAGGAGGACATCCGCTGGGTGCGCGACTGCATCGACCGCGGCCTGCTCACCGGCCATGACGTGATCCGGCACAAGCTGCCGGCCTGCTGGGCCCTCGACCAGGACCACTGGCTCGGCGACGTGGACCATCCCGACCGGCACGACCGCCCCGCGGCCGTCCTCGCCTCCCACGCCGAGGCCGACCAGTTGCTGGCCCTGGCCCTCGACGAGGACCCCGAAGCCTGGTGGAGCGTCGCCCGGACGCTCCCTGAGTTCGCCGGAACGCTCCCGCACCTGCTTCTGCGGGTAACGGAAGGGGGCTCCGTGTCCGGCCGCTCATGACTTGCGGCAACAATGGGGGCATGAGCGACCGCCCAGCCCCCCTCGCCGATCCGCACCTCCTCTTCGACCCCGCGGCCGGCCTCCGGGACATCGTCATCCTCGGGTCCACCGGGTCCATCGGGACCCAGGCCATCGACCTCGCCCTGCGCAACCCGGACCGGTTCAACGTCACCGCGCTGTCCGCCGCCGGCGGGCGGGTGGAGCTGCTGGCCGAGCAGGCCCACCTGCTGCGGGTCACGACCGTGGCCGTCGCCCGCGAGGACGTCGTACCGGCCCTGAAAGAGGCGCTGAGCGCCCGGTACGGTGCTTCCGAGCCGCTGCCCGAGATCCTGGCCGGTCCGGACGCCGCTGCCGAACTCGCCGCCTCCGAGTGCCACACCGTCCTCAACGGCATCACCGGTTCCATCGGCCTCGCGCCGACCCTCGCCGCCCTGCGGGCGGGCCGGACCCTGGCCCTGGCCAACAAGGAGTCGCTGATCGTCGGCGGCCCGCTGGTCAAGGCCCTGGCGAAGCCCGGCCAGATCATCCCGGTGGACTCCGAGCACGCGGCGCTCTTCCAGGCGCTCGCCGCCGGCACCCGGGCCGATGTCCGCAAGCTCGTGGTGACCGCCTCCGGCGGGCCCTTCCGCGGCCGCACCCGCGCCGAGCTGGCGAGCGTGACCGTCCAGGACGCGCTCGCGCACCCCACCTGGGCCATGGGCCCGGTGATCACCGTGAACTCCGCGACCCTGGTCAACAAGGGGCTGGAGGTCATCGAGGCGCACCTGCTCTACGACATCCCCTTCGACCGCATCGAGGTCGTGGTCCATCCGCAGTCCTACGTGCACTCCATGGTGGAGTTCACCGACGGCTCCACGCTCGCCCAGGCCACCCCGCCGGACATGCGCGGCCCCATCGCGATCGGCCTCGGCTGGCCCGAGCGGATCCCGGACGCGGCCCCCGCCTTCGACTGGACCAAGGCCTCCACCTGGGAGTTCTTCCCGCTGGACACCGAGGCCTTCCCGTCGGTGGGCCTCGCCCGGCACGTGGGCACCCTCGGCGGCACCGCCCCGGCCGTGTTCAATGCGGCCAACGAGGAGTGCGTCGAAGCATTCCTGGCAGGTCGGCTGCCGTTCACAGCAATCATGGATACGGTCTCTGCCGTGGTCGATGAGCACGGGACACCTGAGTCGGGAACCTCCCTGACGGTCCAGGACGTCCTTGAAGCGGAGGCCTGGGCCAGGGCCCGGGCGCGGGAGATGGCGGCTCGGGCCGCCGTGGAGGCGCGCGCATGACACTACTGATGACGGTGCTCGGGGTCGTGGTCTTCGCGGTCGGCCTGCTGGTCTCCATCGCCTGGCACGAGCTGGGGCACCTCTCCACGGCCAAGATCTTCGGCATTCGCGTGCCGCAGTACATGGTGGGCTTCGGGCCGACCGTCTGGTCGCGGAGGAAGGGCGAGACCGAGTACGGGATCAAGGCCATCCCGATGGGCGGCTACATCCGCATGATCGGGATGTTCCCGCCCGGCGAGGACGGCAAGGTCACCGCCCGTTCCACCTCGCCGTTCCGGTCGATGATCGAGGACGCGCGCTCGGCCGCGTACGAAGAGCTCCAGCCCGGGGACGACACCCGGCTCTTCTACACGCGCAAGCCGTGGAAGCGCGTGATCGTGATGTTCGCCGGGCCGTTCATGAACCTGATCCTGGCCGTGGCGATCTTCCTCACGACCCTGATGACCTTCGGGCTCAACACCCAGACCACCTCGGTCGCCACCGTCTCGGACTGCGTCATCCAGCAGAGCGAGAAGCGCGACAAGTGCGCCCCCGGCGACCCGGCCGCCCCCGCCAAGGCCGCGGGCCTGAAGGCGGGCGACAAGATCGTCGCCTTCAACGGCCGATCGGTCGGCGACTGGTCCGCCCTGCAGAAGGACATCCGCGCCACCGTCGGCCCCGCCACGATCACGGTGGAGCGGGCCGGGCAGCGCGTGGACCTCAAGGCGAACCTGATCGAGAACAAGGTCGCCAAGACGGACGGCAGCGGCAGGTACGTCAAGGACGAGTACGTCACCGCGGGCTTCCTCGGCTTCGCCCCCGCCTCCGGCTACGTCCCGCAGTCCTTCGGCCAGTCCGTCGACCGCATGGGCGAGATGATGCAGGCCGGCGTCCAGTCGCTGGTCGAACTCCCGACCAAGGTCCCGGACCTGTGGAACGCGGCCTTCAACGGGGCGGAGCGCAAGCAGGACAGCCCGATGGGCGTCGTCGGCGCGGCGCGGGTCAGCGGTGAGATCTTCACCCTCGACATCCCCGCCCAGCACCAGCTGGTCTTCTTCCTCAACCTGCTGGCCGGCTTCAACCTCTCGCTGTTCCTGTTCAACATGCTGCCGCTGCTCCCGCTCGACGGCGGGCACATCGCCGGCGCCCTGTGGGAATCCTTCCGGCGCACCGTCGCGCGGATCTTCCGGCGCCCCGACCCCGGCCCCTTCGACGTGGCGAAGCTGATGCCCGTCGCGTACGTGGTCGCGGGTCTGTTCATCTGCTTCACCCTGCTGGTGATGGTGGCGGACGTGGTCAACCCGATCAAGATCACCTAGTTTGCGGGGGCTCTGCCCCAGGACCGCGGGAGCCGGGCACGGATCGTGCCCGGCTCCCTACGTTCGGGTGGCGCACCCCTCGGATGCACGGGCCGCGCCTTGGTTGGCGTAATCTCGAAGCCTGGAGCCCGCCGATCTCGGGACCTTGATCCACACCTTGGGGTTGCACAGCAGATGACTGCCATCTCTCTCGGAATGCCGGCCGTGCCGACGAAGCTTGCCGACCGCAGGGTCAGCCGCAAGATCCAGGTCGGTTCCGTGGCCGTCGGTGGCGACGCACAGATTTCCGTGCAGTCGATGACCACCACCCGGACCTCCGACATCGGCGCCACGCTCCAGCAGATCGCCGAGCTGACCGCCTCCGGCTGCGACATCGTCCGCGTGGCCTGCCCGACGCAGGACGACGCCGACGCCCTCGCCGTGATCGCGAAGAAGTCGAACATCCCGGTCATCGCCGACATCCACTTCCAGCCCAAGTACGTGTTCGCCGCGATCGACGCCGGCTGCGCCGCGGTCCGCGTGAACCCGGGCAACATCAAGCAGTTCGACGACAAGGTCAAGGAGATCGCGCGGGCCGCCAACGACGCGGGCACCCCGATCCGCATCGGCGTCAACGCCGGCTCCCTCGACGCCCGCCTGCTGAAGAAGTACGGCAAGGCCACCCCCGAGGCGCTGGTCGAGTCCGCGCTCTGGGAGGCCGGCCTCTTCGAGGAGCACGGCTTCAGCGACATCAAGATCTCGGTCAAGCACAACGACCCGGTCGTCATGGTCAACGCCTACCGCCAGCTCGCCGCCGCCTGCGACTACCCGCTGCACCTGGGCGTCACCGAGGCCGGCCCCGCCTTCCAGGGCACCATCAAGTCCGCCGTCGCCTTCGGTGCACTGCTCTCCGAGGGCATCGGCGACACCATCCGCGTCTCCCTCTCCGCCCCGCCGGCGGAGGAGGTCAAGGTCGGCATCCAGATCCTGGAGTCGCTGAACCTCAAGCCGCGCCGCCTGGAGATCGTCTCCTGCCCGTCCTGCGGCCGCGCCCAGGTCGACGTCTACAAGCTGGCCGAGGAGGTCACGGCGGGCCTGGAGGGCATGGAGGTCCCGCTGCGCGTCGCGGTCATGGGCTGCGTCGTCAACGGCCCGGGCGAGGCCCGTGAGGCCGACCTCGGCGTCGCCTCCGGCAACGGCAAGGGCCAGATCTTCGTGAAGGGCGAGGTCATCAAGACCGTCCCGGAGTCGAAGATCGTGGAGACCCTCATCGAAGAGGCCATGAAGATCGCGGCGCAGATGGAGGCCGACGGCATCACGAGCGGCGAGCCCACGGTCGCGATCGGCGTCTGACCCTCCGGGCTCGGCTCGCCTCCGGGGCGCCTGTTGCTGGCTCGTGCCGCCCCTTCGGCTCGCTCGACCCTGCGGGCTTCGTCAGTGGCCCCGGCACCGTTCCCGCAGCTCGGGGGCGGGCCGGGGCTCTTTCGTGACCTCGGACGCGGCATCCCCGGGCCCCGCCGGGTACAGTGCGGAGATCAGCAGACTTGCATGGTGAGGCCCCAGTGTTGACGCAGACCACCACCCGGGTCCTTGAGCCCAGTGATCTCGACGCCGCGATGGACATCCTCGGACGCGAGCCGGTCGAGAACGCCTTCGTCACCTCCCGGGTCCAGGTCGCCGGACTCGACCCCTGGCGCCTGGGCGGAGAGATGTGGGGCTGGTACGCCGACGGCGAGCTCCGCTCGCTCTGCTACGCGGGCGCCAACCTGGTCCCCGTCTGCGCCGCACCCGACGCCGTCCGCGCCTTTGCCGACCGGGCCCGCCGCACCGGCCGCCGCTGCTCCTCCATCGTGGGCCCCGCCGAGGCCACCCGGCTGCTGTGGCAGCTCCTGGAGCCCAGCTGGGGCCCGGCCCGCGAGGTCCGCTCCCATCAGCCGCTCATGGTCATCGAGCGCCCGTCCACCACGGTCGAGGCCGACCCGCAGGTCCGCCGGATCCGCAAGGACGAGATGGACCTGATCATGCCCGCCTGCGTGGCCATGTTCACCGAGGAGGTCGGCATCTCGCCGATGGCCGGTGACGGCGGGCTGCTCTACCAGGCCCGCGTCGCCGAGCTCGTCGCCAGCGGCCGTTCCTTCGCCCGCGTCGACGACGGCAAGGTCGTCTTCAAGGCCGAGATCGGCGCCGCCACCGCCCGCGCCTGCCAGATCCAGGGCGTGTGGGTGGACCCCGGGTTCCGCGGCCTCGGCCACTCGGAGACCGGGATGGCCGCCGTCGTCGAGTACGCGCTGCGCGACGTCGCTCCCGTGGTCAGCCTCTACGTGAACGATTTCAACACCGCCGCCCGGGCCGCCTACCGCCGCGTGGGCTTCCGCGAGGTCGGCGCGTTCATGAGCGTCCTCTTCTGACACCCGGTTCCGGCACCCGGCCGCACCTGATCCGAAAGGCGGGCCACGGACCCCTGCTGTGGCATTCCGGCAGCCCCGTACCGCGAAGTAAGGTCGCCGCATGCTGCCTTCCGGAGTCCGAATCGGTCCCCTCGACCTCGCCGCCCGCGTGGACGAGGCCCTGCGCGTGCAGGCCGTCGCCTTCGGCCTCAGCGAGGAGGAGGTCGGCATCCGGCGCTACATCGTCCAGCGCCACATGACCTGCCGCGGAGCCCGTGCCCTCGGGGCGTTCGCCGAGGACGGAGCGCTCACCGGATTCGTGTACGGGATGCCGAACGACCGCACCCACTGGTGGTCCACCATCGTCGAGCCCTACCTGCGGGCCGGCGGGCACGAGGACTGGCTCGACGGCTCCTTCGTCATCACCGAGCTGCACGTCCACCCCGGCTTCCAGGGCCACGGCGTCGGCCGCGCCCTCATCACCGGCATCACCGACGACGCCGCCGAGCCCCGCTCGATCCTCTCCGCCATCGACACCGAGAGCCCCGCCCGCGGCCTCTACCGGGCCCTCGGCTACACCGACCTCGCCCGCCAGGTCCACTTCCCGAGCGCGAGCCTGCCGTACGCCGTCATGGGTGCCACCCTGCCGCTGAGCAGGCCCTGAAACCGGTACCACGGGCCGCCCGGCCCCCGGTAACCTCCCGGCATGTCTACGCAATACGTGCAGCGCATGTCCCGTCTCATGGCCAAGACCCTCCGCGAGGACCCGGCCGACGCCGAAACCCTCAGCCACCGGCTCCTGGTCCGCGCCGGCTACGTCCGGCGCAGCTCGGCCGGGGTGTGGACGTGGCTGCCGCTCGGCAAGCGGGTCCTGGACAACGTCTCGCGCGTCGTCCGCGAGGAGATGGACGCGATCGGGGCCCAGGAGGTGCTGCTCCCGGCCCTGCTGCCGAAGGAGCCGTACGAGGTCAGCGGGCGCTGGTCGGAGTACGGGGACCTGCTGTTCCGGCTCAAGGACCGCAAGGGCGCGGACTACCTGCTCGGGCCGACGCACGAGGAGATCTTCACCCTCGTCGTGAAGGACCAGTGCACCTCCTACAAGGACCTGCCGGTCATGCTGTACCAGATCCAGACCAAGTACCGCGACGAGGCGCGGCCCCGGTCCGGGGTGCTGCGCGGGCGCGAGTTCCAGATGAAGGACTCGTACTCCTTCGACGTGTCCGACGAGGGGCTGGAGGAGTCCTACCGGCTCCACCGCGAGGCGTACGTCCGGATCTTCGAGCGGCTCGGCCTGGACCACCGGATCGTGTCGGCCGTGTCGGGCGCGATGGGCGGCTCGGCGTCGGAGGAGTTCCTGGCCCCGGCCGAGGCGGGCGAGGACACCTTCGTGGACTGCCCGTCCTGCGACTACGCGGCGAACACGGAGGCGGTGACCTTCGCCCTGGCTCCCGTGACCGCGGAGCACCCGGCGCTGGAGGAGGTGGACACCCCGGACACCCCGACCATCGAGACCCTGGCCGCGCACCTGGGCGTACCCGCCTCGGCGACGCTGAAGAACCTCCTGGTCAAGGTCGACGGCGAGATCACGGCCGTGGGCGTGCCGGGGGACCGGGAGGTGGACCTCGGCAAGCTGGGCGAGCATCTGGCCCCGGCGGTGGTGGAGTTGGTGACGGCCGAGGACTTCGAGGGCCGCCCGGACCTGGTACGCGGCTACGTGGGCCCGCAGGGTCTGGAGAAGGTCCGCTACCTGGCCGACCCCCGGGTCGCGCCCGGCACTTCGTGGGTGACGGGGGCCAACCGGGCGGACACGCACGCCCGGAACGTGGTCTGCGGGCGGGACTTCGAGGTCGACCGGTACCTGGACGTGGTGGTCGTGGAGCCGGGCGACCCCTGCCCGTCCTGCGGGGCGGGGCTGAAGCTCGACCGGGCCATCGAGATCGGGCACATCTTCCAGCTGGGCCGCAAGTACGCCGACGCCTTCGGGCTGGACGTCCTGGGCCGCGAGGGCAAGCCGGTCCGGGTCACGATGGGCTCGTACGGCATCGGCGTCTCGCGTGCGGTGGCGGCGCTGGCCGAACAGACCGCGGACGAACGCGGGTTGTGCTGGCCCGCGGCGGTGGCCCCGGCCGACGTCCACGTGGTGGCGGCGGGCAAGGCGGTGCCGCTCGCGTTGGCGGAGGAGGCGGCGACGGCCCTGGCCGCGGCGGGTCTGCGGGTACTGCTGGACGACCGCCCCGGCCTGTCGCCCGGCGTGAAGCTCACGGACGCGGAACTGATCGGCGTCCCGTGGATCCTGGTGGCGGGCCGCCGATCCGCCGACGGGGTGGTCGAACTCCAGCACCGCGCGTCGGGCACCCGCGAGGAACTCCCCCTGGCAGAAGCCCTGTCCCGCCTGACGTCGTAGCGCCGGCTGCGGCCCGGCTCCCGGGGCTCCGCCCCGGACCCCGCGCCTCAAACGCCGGCGAGGCCGGATCTTCCAGCCCGTCCGGCGCTTAAGGGCCGGGTCCGGGCAGGGCCCGGCTGGGGTCCCCCCGGACGGAGTCTGGGGGATGGCGAAAGGGCGGGGCGGGGAGAAGGCCCCGCGCAGCGGCTACTCGCGCAGCCCGTCCGGCTCATGCTCCGGCGGCGGCGCGTCCAGCATCAGCCCGTCCACCGAGCCGTCGAGCGCGTCCGGCGCCGGGGCTCCGTCGAGCGCGTCCGGAGCCGAGGCTGCGTCGACCTCGGCCGGCCCGGGGCCTTCGGAAGCCGGGCCGGCCGGGGCCGGTCTGTCCCGCGCAGGAGCCGCCGCAGGCGGAGGGGCCGAGCGCTCGAGGAAGCGCAGCAGCTCCACCGGGAACGGCAGCACCAGCGTGGAGTTCTTCTCGGCGGCGACCGCCACGATCGTGTGGAGCAGACGCAACTGCAACGCCGCCGGCTGCTCCGACATGACCTCCGCCGCCTCGGCGAGCTTGTGCGAGGCCTGCAGCTCCGCGTCCGCGTTGATCACGCGCGCCCGGCGCTCACGGTCCGCCTCCGCCTGGCGGGCCATCGACCGCTTCATCGTCTCCGGCAGCGAGACGTCCTTGATCTCGACCCGGTCGATCTGCACGCCCCAGCCCACCGCCGGGCTGTCGATCATCAGCTCCAGGCCCTGGTTGAGCATCTCCCGGTTCGACAGCAGATCGTCCAGGTCGGACTTTCCGATGATCGACCTGAGCGAGGTCTGCGCCATCTGCGAGACGGCGAAGCGGTAGTCCTCCACCGCCACGATCGCGCTCGCCGGGTCGACGACCTTGAAGTACACGACCGCGTCCACCCGCACCGTGACGTTGTCCCGGGTGATGCCCTCCTGCGCGGGCACCGGCAGCGTCACGATCTGCATGTTCACCTTGCGGAGCCGCTCCACGAAGGGAACGATCGTCGTGAAGCCGGGCCCGCGGACCTCCTCGCGCAGCCTGCCCAAGCGGAAGACCAGACCCCGCTCGTACTGCTTCACCACCCGGGCCGCGGCGCCCACGTAGACCACGACGCCCACACCCGTGGCGATGGCCGCTGTCAGCAGTTCTTCGACCATGACGGCCCCCTGCCGGACATACCTTCCTACCTACGGTATGCCCAAGGGAGTGTCTGATCGACCGGACGCCCCCTACAGCCAGGCGGCGAACTCCAGCAGCAGCTCGGCGTCCCTGCGGCGCCCTGCGGCCAGCGCGCGGTTGCCCGACTCCACCGCCCGGAACAGCGTCCAGCCCCGCAGCCGCTCCCGGTCCACCTCCAGCGCGTCCGCCAGCTTGTTCACCCGGCGCCGGGCTCCCGCCGCCCCCGCCGAGGAGGCCACCTGGTCCTCCAGCCGGTCCCGGACCAGCCGCGCCAGGTCGTAGGCCCGCTCGCCGACCAGCGGATCGGGGCCCACCGTCAGCCACGGAGCCCGTTCGCCCGCCAGTACCTTGCCCTGCCGGAAGTTCCCGTGCAGCAGCAGTTCCTCCGGCGGGGCCGCCACCAACTCCGCCCGCAGGGCCAGCGCGGTGTCCGCCAGGGCCCGGGTCTCCGCCGGGGCCGCCCGCAGGGCCTCCGACTGCCACTCGGTGCGCTCCGCCACCGTCTCCCACCCGTGCCCGGCCGGCGGCGTGACCCACAGCCTGCGCAGCGTGCCGCTCGCCTCCAGCAGGGCCTTCGCCTCCGGCAGCGACCGCAGCGACACCTCCGGGTGCAGCCGTTCCAGCAGCAGCGCCCCGTCGTCGTCGTGATGCCGCGTGTCGAGGACCCGTACGGCCCCGAAACCGCCCCAGTGGGCCAGCGCGGCCAGCTCGCGGTCGGGCCGGGCGTGCGGGGGTGCCAGCTTCAGTGCGGCCGGGGTCCCGTCGGCGTACGTGACGAGGACCACCAGGCTGCTGCGGCCGCCCGGGGCCTGCACCCGCCGGGCCTCCACCCCGCGCCGGGACAGCGCGGCCTCGGTGAGTCGGGGCAACTGCCCCAGCCAGTCCGTGTCCTGCGCCGATTCCGGCAGCTCGCCGAGCGCCCGTACAAGCCGCTGCGGCGGTTCGAAAGCCATGCGTGCGTGGTCCCTTTCAGCTGTGCTGGGCCCGTTGCGCCTCGTCAGCGCGTTCCGTGAGCCCAGGGAAGGCTACGCCGACACCACGCCAGCGTGCCGCGCGCACTGCCGCCGCGCTCAGGGCGTCGGCCGCCTCGCGGCGCAGCGGACCCTCCGTCGCGCGCACCAGGTCGGAGTACGCGCCGGCCACCCGGTCCTCGATCCCGGCGGCCAGCCGCTCGGCGTCGGCCGGGGTGCGCACCTCGAACGGCAGGGCGTACGCGGCCTCCGCCGGCCGGGGCGCGCCGCCCAGCTCCCGTACGGTCCGGGCGAGCGCGTCGCGCCGCGCGAGGTGGCCGCCGTACGCCTCCCGGGCCTGCTTGGCGCGGTCGCCGGCGGACCGGGCACCGATCACCCCGTAGCCGTACGCGGCCGCGTGTTCGGCGGCGAGCGCGGCCTGGGCGGCCTCCAGGGCCCGGCCGACGGGCGAGGGTTCGGGCTTCACGAGGTGGCTCCGGGGTTCGAGGTCAGCAGGTACGCGTGTACGGCGCCGCAGGCGGCCACCGAGGCCAGCAGCCGGGCCAGCTCCCCGGGGGCCCCGGCCAGGTCGATGGTCCGGGACTCGGACAGGCTCCGCTCGGCGTCCGCGAGCGCGGTCAGGGCCTCGGCGGGCGCCGGCGGCACCGGCTCGCCGCTCGCCGCGGGCGCGGGCGCGGCGGCCCCCGTACCGCCGGACCGGGACGGGGAGGGGGACGGCGGGGCCGAAGGGGTGAGGGACAGGGCCGCGGTGTGGGCGGCGACGGCGGCGCGCAGCGGAGCGAGCCGGGCGGACAGGGCCGGATGGGCGGCCGCCGTGGCGTCGTAACGTTCCAGCAGTCGCGTACTGTCACGTACGGCCGTCTCCCGCATCCGCCGTTCGAGTGGAATCGTGAGGGCGGCGTCGGTCGCACGGCCGCCGGAGCACCCGGTGAGCAGCGCGGCGCCGGCCGCACCGGCCGTACCGGCGAGCAGGCTCCTGCGCGAGGGTCTCGAAGGCAGAGTCCAGGGCACGGCGACGTCCTCCGGGTGATGACGGGGCAGATGGCGGGGCAGGGTGTGATCACGGTACCCGGGGCCCTGTCCACAGGGCGGACGGCAACACCCTCCGACACCGGATACCCTTTGACCTGACACACGACGGAAATCACAACAGCACACGCGGCCGAGGAGTCACCCGGATGAGCACCACCCAGAGCGACAGGCTGCGCGGACTGCTGGAGCCGCTCGTCGCCGCCAAGGGCCTGGACCTCGAAGAGATCGAGATGTCGCGGGCGGGCAAGCGCCGGATGCTGCGGATCATCGTGGACTCCGACGAGGGCGTGGAGCTGGACGCGTGTGCCGAGCTGAGTCGCGAGGTCTCCGACAAGCTCGACGAAACCGATGTGATGGGTGAGGACGAGTACGTCCTCGAAGTCAGCTCGCCGGGCGCCGACCGCCCGCTGACCGAGCACCGTCACTACGTACGGGCCATCGGCCGCCTCGTGAAGTTCCAGCTGTCCGCCGAGGGCGAGAAGGGTGCCGGGGAACTGGTCGCCCGGATCCTCGACGTCGACGACGAGGGCCTGGACCTCGAAGTACCGGGTGTGAAGGGCCGCAAGGCGACCGCCCGGCGCATTGCATTCACCGACATCGCCAAGGCGCGTGTCGAGATCGAGTTCAACCGCAAGGACAAGAAGGAAGAGGAGGCGTAGCCGTGGACATCGACATGAGTGCCCTGCGGGGTCTGGTCCGGGAGAAGGAGATCTCCTTCGACCTGCTCGTCGAAGCGATCGAGTCGGCCCTCCTCATCGCGTACCACCGGACCGAGGGGAGCTTCCGCCGCGCTCGCGTCGTGCTGGACCGCACCAACGGTCACGTGGTCGTGTGGGCGACGGAAGACCCGAGGGATCTCGAAGAGGGCCAGGAGCCCAAGGAGTTCGACGACACCCCGTCGGACTTCGGCCGGATCGCCGCGACGACCGCCAAGCAGGTGATCCTGCAGCGTCTGCGCGACGCCGAGGACGACCTGACCTTCGGCGAGTTCGCCGGCCGTGAGGGCGACGTCATCACCGGCGTCGTCCAGCAGGGCAAGGACCCCAAGAACGTCCTCGTCGACATCGGCAAGCTGGAGGCCATCCTGCCGGTGCAGGAGCAGGTCCCCGGCGAGGAGTACACGCACGGTCTGCGCCTGAAGGCGTACGTCGTGCGGGTGGCGAAGGGTGTCCGCGGTCCGTCCGTGACCCTCTCGCGCACCCACCCCAACCTCGTGAAGAAGCTCTTCTCGCTGGAGGTCCCGGAGATCGCCGACGGCAGCGTCGAGATCTCGGCGATCGCCCGTGAGGCCGGTCACCGCACCAAGATCGCCGTCCGGTCCACCCGTTCGGGCCTCAACCCGAAGGGCGCCTGCATCGGCCCGATGGGCAGCCGTGTGCGCAACGTCATGGCCGAACTGCACGGCGAGAAGATCGACATCGTCGACTGGTCGGACGACCCGGCGGAGATGGTCGCGAACGCGCTGTCACCCGCCCGGGTGAGCAAGGTCGAGGTCGTCGACTGGGACTCCCGGTCCGCCCGGGTGACCGTGCCGGACTACCAGCTGTCGCTGGCCATCGGCAAGGAGGGCCAGAACGCCCGCCTCGCCGCGCGGCTCACCGGCTGGCGCATCGACATCCGCCCCGACACCGAGACGGCGCCCGACGCCGACCGGGACCGGGACGGGGAATAAACCGGTACCGTCCGGGCTTGCCCGGACGGTAGACAGGGTGCACGACCGCCGCTCCGGCAGCGGATAACAAGACAACACGACAGCCGTTCGATCTTTCCCCCGCCACTTGTCGGGAGAGAGGTCGGTGCGGGGAGGTAGACTTAGGCGTGTCTGGCCGGACGCAAGCCCGCGCATGCCCCGAACGCACCTGTGTGGGGTGTCGGGAGCGAGCGGCCAAGAACGATCTGCTGCGCGTCGTGGCGGATGGGGACGCTTGCGTCCCCGATCCACGCGGTACGCGGCCGGGACGGGGTGCCTACGTGCACCCTGCCGTGGTCTGCCTCGACCAGGCGATCCGGCGACGTGCGTTCCCCCGGGCCCTTCGGTCCGCCGGAGCGCTCGACACGGAGAACCTGCGCAATGCCGTGGCCGCTGAGGCCGGGCACACCGTAATGAAGTAGTACGGCACGGATACCCCGTGCGGTCAGGTACCTCGCGAGTTGGAAGTAGGTCGAGATTGCGATGAGCACTCGATGAGTACGCGATGAGTACGCCCATGAAGTAGCGACGGTCCGGCGTAACCCGGACCTAAAAGGAGCGAAGTGGCTAAGGTCCGGGTATACGAACTCGCCAAGGAGTTCGGGGTGGAGAGCAAGGTCGTCATGGCCAAGCTCCAAGAACTCGGTGAATTCGTCCGTTCGGCGTCCTCGACGATCGAGGCGCCGGTTGTACGCAAGTTGACTGACGCACTGCAGGGGCCCGGCGGCAACGCCGGCAAGTCCGCTGCTAAGCCCGGCGCGCCCCGCAAGGCTGCGCCCGCCAAGCCCGCAGCGCCCTCCCCGGCCGCTGCGGCACGTCCCGCTGCCCCGAAGCCCGGAGCGCCGGCCCCCAAGCCGGTCGTCGCCGAGGCTCCGGCCGCAAGCACCCCGGTGACTCCGGCCGCCTCCGGCCCGCGTCCCGGCCCGAAGGCTCCGGCCGCCCCGAAGCCCGCTCCGGCGGCGCCCGTGGCGACCGAGTTCTCCGCGCCTCCGGCGGCTCCGGCCGCCCCGGCGCGCACCGAGCGTCCCGCCGCGGCTCCCGGCCCCCGTCCGGCGCAGCAGCGTCCGGCCCAGGGTCAGGGCGGCCAGGCCGGTGCCCGTCCCGGCGCTCCGCGCCCGGCCGGCGCCACTCCCGGTGCCCAGACGCAGCGTCCCTCCGGAGCCCCCGGCTCCCAGGCGCCGCGTCCGCAGGGTGCCCGTCCGGCGGGTCCCCGTCCGGGCAACAACCCCTTCACCTCCGGCGGCTCCACCGGCATGGCGCGCCCGCAGGCGCCCCGTCCGGCCGGCGCGCCCCGTCCCGGTGCCCCCGGCGCCGGCGGCGGCCAGGGTGCTCCCCGCCCGCAGGGTGGTCCCGGCGGCGCTCCGCGTCCGCAGGGTCCCGGTGCAGGTCGTCCGACCCCGGGCGGCATGCCGCGTCCGCAGGGCGGCGCCCCGCGTCCCGGTGGTGCTCCCGGTGGTAACCGTCCGAACCCGGGCATGATGCCGCAGCGTCCCGCTGCCGGTGGTCCCGGTCCCCGTCCCGGTGGCGGCCCCGGTGGCCGTGGTCCCGGTGCGGGCGGTGCCCGTCCCGGTGGCGGTGCCGGTCGTCCCGCGGGCGGCGGCTTCGCCGGTCGTCCGGCCGGTCCGGGCTCGCGTCCCGGCGGCGGTGGCGGCTTCGGCGGCCCGCGTCCCGGTGGCGGCGGCTTCGGCGGCGGTCCGGCCGGTGCCGGTGGCGGCGGTCGTCCCGGCTTCGGTGGTCGTCCCGGTGGTCCCGGTGCCCGTGGTGGCACGCAGGGCGCCTTCGGCCGTCCCGGTGGTCCGGCCCGTCGTGGTCGCAAGTCCAAGCGTCAGAGGCGCCAGGAGTACGAGGCCATGCAGGCCCCGTCCGTCGGCGGCGTGATGCTGCCGCGCGGTGGCGGCGAGACCGTGCGCCTGTCGCGCGGTGCCTCCCTCACCGACTTCGCGGAGAAGATCAACGCCAACCCGGCGTCGCTCGTCGCCGTGATGATGAACCTCGGCGAGATGGTCACTGCCACGCAGTCCGTCTCCGACGAGACGCTCGAAATGCTGGCCGGCGAGATGAACTACGTCGTCCAGATCGTCAGCCCGGAGGAAGAGGACCGCGAGCTCCTCGAGGGCTTCGACATCGAGTTCGGCGAGGACGAGGGCGGCGAGGAATACCTCATGCCGCGTCCGCCGGTCGTGACCGTCATGGGTCACGTCGACCACGGTAAGACCCGACTGCTCGACGCCATCCGCAAGACGAACGTCGTTGCGGGCGAGGCCGGCGGCATCACGCAGCACATCGGTGCGTACCAGGTCTCCACCGAGGTCAACGACGAAGAGCGTCGCATCACCTTCATCGACACCCCGGGTCACGAGGCGTTCACCGCCATGCGTGCCCGTGGTGCGAAGTCGACCGACATCGCGATCCTCGTGGTCGCGGCCAACGACGGCGTCATGCCGCAGACGATCGAGGCGCTCAACCACGCCAAGGCCGCCGGCGTCCCGATCGTCGTCGCGGTCAACAAGATCGACGTCGAAGGTGCCGACCCGGTCAAGGTGCGCGGTCAGCTCACCGAGTTCGGTCTGGTCGCCGAGGAGTACGGCGGCGACACGATGTTCGTCGACATCTCCGCCAAGCAGGGTCTGCACATCGACTCCCTGCTCGAGGCCGTCGTCCTCACCGCCGACGCCTCGCTCGACCTCCGTGCCAACCCGGAGCAGGACGCTCAGGGTATTGCGATCGAGTCCCACCTCGACCGCGGCCGCGGTGCCGTTGCCACCGTCCTCGTCCAGCGCGGTACCCTCCGCGTCGGCGACACGATGGTCGTGGGCGATGCCTACGGCCGCGTGCGCGCCATGCTCGACGACAAGGGCAACAACGTCGAGGAAGCGGGTCCGTCGACCCCCGTCCTGGTCCTGGGTCTCACCAACGTCCCCGGCGCCGGCGACAACTTCCTCGTCGTGGACGAGGACCGCACCGCCCGTCAGATCGCCGAGAAGCGTGCTGCGCGTGAGCGCAACGCCAACTTCGCCAAGCGCGTCCGTCGTGTGTCCCTCGAGGACCTCGACTCCGTGCTCAAGGCCGGTCTGGTCCAGGAACTCAACCTCATCATCAAGGGCGACGCGTCCGGTGCGGTCGAGGCTCTCGAGTCCTCGCTGCTCCAGCTCGACGTCGGTGAAGAGGTCGACATCCGGGTCCTGCACCGCGGTGTGGGTGCGGTCACCGAGTCCGACATCTCGCTGGCGATGGGCTCCGACGCCATCGTCATCGGTTACAACGTCCGTGCGGCCGGCCGTGCCGCGCAGATGGCGGACCGCGAGGGCGTCGACGTTCGCTACTACTCGGTGATCTACCAGGCCATCGAGGAGATCGAGGCGGCCCTGAAGGGTCTCCTCAAGCCGGAGTACGAAGAGGTCGAGCTCGGTACGGCGGAGGTCCGCGAGATCTTCCGCTCGTCCAAGCTGGGCAACATCGCCGGTGTCCTCATCCGGTCCGGCGAGGTCAAGCGCAACACCAAGGCGCGGCTCCTGCGCGATGGCAAGGTCATCGCGGAGAACCTCAACATCTCCGGTCTGCGCCGCTTCAAGGACGACGTCACCGAGATTCGCGAAGGCTTCGAGGGCGGTATCAACCTCGGCAGCTACAACGACATCAAGATCGACGACGTCATCGCGACGTACGAGATGCGCGAGAAGCCCCGCGCGTAAGCGCGAGGCGGTTCGCACCGTGTCGTAACTCGTAACACAGGGGCCGGTCGGCGGAATATCCGTCGATCGGCCCCGGCCGTTGCGTGTACGGTTCTGGTGACCCTGCCGAGCGACGGCCGGCAGGCCACCGAACCCGCACCGGCGGGATATCCGGAACTGCATGTACGTGGGGACTCTGTCCTTCGATCTGCTCCTCGGCGACGTTCATTCGCTGAAGGAGAAACGCTCCGTGGTCCGGCCCATCGTGGCCGAGCTCCAACGCAAGTTCTCCGTGAGCGCGGCTGAAGTGGGCGACCAGGACCTGCACCGCAGGGCCTGGATAGGGGTCGCTCTGGTGAGTGGGGACGCGGGGTTCCTCTCGGACGTACTCGACCGCTGCGAGCGGCTGGTCGCGGCACGTCCGGAAGTGGAGCTGCTGTCCGTACGACGGCGCCTCCACGGTGATGAAGACTGATAGCAAGACATAAGAAGGAGACGGACCAGTGGCCGACAATGCGCGGGCGAAGAAGCTGGCGGACCTCATCCGGGAGGTGGTGGCCGAGAAGCTGCTGCGCGGTGTCAAGGACCCCCGCCTCGGTACGCACGTGACCATCACGGACACCCGGGTCACCGGCGACCTGCGGGAGGCCACGGTCTTCTACACGGTCTACGGCGACGACGAGGACCGGGCCAGCGCGGCAGCGGGCCTGGAGAGCGCCAAGGGCGTCCTGCGCTCCGCGGTCGGCCGGGCGGCGGGCACCAAGTTCACGCCCACCCTGACCTTCGTGGCGGACGCCCTCCCGGAGAACGCCAAGACCATCGAGGACCTCCTCGACAAGGCGCGCTCCTCCGACGCCCAGGTACGCGAGGTCTCCTCCGGCGCCCAGTACGCCGGCGACGCCGACCCGTACAAGAAGCCCGGTGAGGACGCCGACGACTCCGACGAGGACGCAGCCGCGGAATGAGCACCAACGCAGGGAAGACTCCGGACGGCCTTGTCATCGTCGACAAGCCGTCCGGCTTCACTTCGCACGACGTGGTCGCCAAGATGCGCGGGATCGCCAAGACCCGCCGCGTCGGCCACGCCGGCACGCTCGACCCGATGGCGACCGGCGTGCTGGTCCTGGGCGTGGAGAAGGCCACCAAGCTCCTCGGCCACCTCGCGCTCACGGAGAAGGAGTACCTGGGCACGATCCGTCTGGGCCAGGACACCCTGACGGACGACGCCGAGGGCGAGATCACCTCCTCCACGGACGCCACCGGGGTCACCCGGGAAGCCGTGGACGCGGGTATCGCCAAGCTGTCCGGCGAGATCATGCAGGTCCCGTCCAAGGTCAGCGCCATCAAGATCAAGGGCGTGCGCTCCTAC
Organism: Streptomyces sp. NPDC001549; assembly: GCF_042894025.1. Classification (NCBI taxonomy): domain Bacteria; kingdom Bacillati; phylum Actinomycetota; class Actinomycetes; order Kitasatosporales; family Streptomycetaceae; genus Streptomyces; species Streptomyces sp. NPDC001549. The sequence continues at coordinate 30,974 of NZ_JBIAVJ010000019.1, read as the reverse complement.
AAGCGCGCCCGCGACGGCGAGGACTTCGAGATCCCGGCCCGGCCGGTGACCATCTCGTCGTTCCAGGTGTACGACATGCGCGAGGCGGAGGCCGAGGACGGCACGAAGGTCGTCGACCTCGTCGTCTCCGTCGTCTGCTCCAGCGGTACGTACATCCGCGCCCTCGCCCGTGACCTGGGCGCCGACCTCGGCGTCGGCGGGCACCTGACCGCGCTGCGCCGCACGCGGGTGGGCCCGTACAAGCTCGACAAGGCACGGACCCTGGACCAGCTCCAGGAGGAGCTGACCGTCATGCCCATCGGCGAGGCGGCCGCCGCGGCCTTCCCGCGCTGGGACCTGGACGCCCGGCGGGCGTCGCTGCTCGCGAACGGCGTGCGGATCGACATGCCGCAGGAGTACGAGGCCGGCCGCACGGTCGCGGTCTTCGGGCCGCAGGGGCAGCTGCTCGGGCTCGTCGAGAGCAAGAACGGAAAGGCGAAGTCCCTCGCGGTCTTCGTCTGACGATCGGGTGTTGACGTGGAGCGGTGAGCGCACAAGGACTGCCGCTCACCGCTCCACGACCCCCCTCGGGTAGGTCTCTATCCACCCTGACTCCTGTATTCACCCGTCCGAGCAGGCGCTCGGAGTGAATGGAGGGAGCGTAAGGGGGCGCTTTCGCCTCGCGTGCTTTTCGTGCTGATCTTCACCTGCCTACCGTCGTGAGCACGGGGTGGTGCGGGGGAGCGGTGCGGGGAGTGGTGCGGCCATGGCGGAGCTCGTCAAGATCTGCGATCCCGCCGGGCGGACGCGCGGCAGCGGATTCGTCGCCGACGACCGCGGGACGGTGGTCACCAGTCACGAGGCCGTCGACGGGCTGACCCGGGTGGTGCTGCACGCGCCGGGACCCGCAGGGCGGACCTGGCTGGCCGGGGCGGCGGACGTGACCGCCCTGCCGGGGCTCGCGCTGGCGCTGGTGCGGACCGACGGACTCGGGATGCGGCCGCTTCCGGTGGCGCTGCGCGAGGTGATCGACCCCGGGACCTACGTACGGCTGCCCGCGCGGGGATGGCGGCAGGCGCGGGTGCTGGGGGGCGCGGAGGTCAGCTACCCGGCGGCGGACCGGTCCCACGCGGTGCCCGCGGGCGTGGCCGTGGAGCTGGCGATCGGCACCGACGGCCGGGACGCGCTGCTGCTGGGCGGGGAGGCCTGCGGGGGCCCGGTCCTCGATGCCAGGACCGGAGCGGTGCTCGCCGTGGTGGGCACCGCCCTGCGGGCGGAGCACCGCTCCGGCGGCTTCGCGGTGGCCCTGCGGGCGGCGGCCGACGCCGATCCGGACGGCCCGCTGGCCGCACTGCTGGAGCGCAATGCCGCGACCGTGCCCGGCCACGGCGCCGACCTGAACCTCGCCGGGGCGCTGGAACTGACCGCGACCACGCTCGGAGCCTCCTTCCCCCCGGACGAGCCGGAACCCGTGGAGCGCCCGGGCATCGCCGCCGAACTGGCCGCCTTCACCACCGGTGACCGCCCTGTCCTCGGCCTCGTGGGAGACCCGGGCACGGGCCGCACCACGGCCCTCGCCGCCCTGGCCGTACGCCGCGCGCGGGGCGCCTGCCCGGCGCCGACCCTGTGGCTGCGCGGCGCGGACCTGCGTGCCACCGACACCTCCCTGGCCGACGCGGCGACACGGGCCCTGACAGCGGCGGCCCGGATCGTCGATGCCGCCCCGCGCACGGGCTCCGCCGGGGCCGGGAGCATGTCGGGGCCCTTCTCGCAGGGCGACGTCGGCCCGCGCCCTGGCGGAACCCCGCCCGACGCGCGGCGCAGCCAACCGGCGCCGGGCCCTGGCGAGCGATGCAGCCAGTCGGTGTCCGGCCCCGGCGGAACCCCGCCCGACGCGCGGCGCAGCCAACCGGTACCCGGCCCCGGCGGAGTCGCACCGGCCGAGGGGTGCAGCCGGCCGGAGCCGGGCCCCGGCGGAACCACCCCGGCCGAGCGGCGCAGCCAACCGGCTCCGGCGGGAGCCGCAGCGCACCTCGCGCACGTGGTCGCCCGCGCCGGCCGGCGCCTGCTCATCGTGCTCGACGCCCCGGAGGAGATGCCGCCGGAGCTCGCCCACCGGCTCGGCCCCTGGACCACCGCCACCACCGGGTGGCTGCACACGACCGGGACCCGGCTGGTCGTCGCCGCCCGGCCCGAGTACTGGGAAGGGGCCGGCGCCCTCTATCCGCCCGGGGCGCTGCACACCCCGGCCCGCCCCGCCCGGCGGCTGCCGCCCGCCCTCCCGCTCGCGGACCTCGACGACGCCGAGGCCGAGACCGCCCGGGCCCGCCTCGGCATCCCCGCCGACGCCGTCCGGGAGGCCGACGCCCGGCACCCGCTCACCCTGTACCTGCTCGCCGGGATCCGGGCCGCCGAGGTCACCGCCGGCCGCCCCGGCCGTGACGAGGTCTTCGCCGCGCACCTGGACCTGCTGTGCCTGCGCACCGCCGTCCGCATCGCCGCGGCCTGCGCCGACGCCGGGGGCGCCAAGGTGCACGGGCCCGGGGTCAGGCGGCTCGCCGCGCGCGTGGCCGGCCGGGTCCACGAGGCCGCGCGGCGCGCTCTGGGACCCGGGCAGGGGCAGCTGGACCGGGCCTCCTTCGAGGAGCTGTTCCCCTGGCGCACCGGCTGGGCCTCCGCCGTGCTCACCGAGGGACTGCTGGTGCCCGCCGGGCCCGGCTACCGCTTCGCCCACGAGGAGCTGGCCGACTGGATCCAGGCCGGCCACCTGGACGTCCCGACGGCCCTCGGCCTGCTCGTCCACGGCCCCGACGAGCCGGGGCTGCCCGTACCCCGGCACCGGATCGGGCCCGTCCTGGAGGCCCTGCGCAGGCTCGCCCCCGACCGGCTGCGCGGCGAGCTCACCGGGCTGGTCGACCGGCTCAACCGCTTCACCGAGGAACCGGAGCGGGCCGCCCCGGACAGCGCCTGGTGGGCCGCCCGGCTGCTGCGCGAAACCCTGCTCCGGGCCCCCGACGCCCGGCCCCACCTCCCCGTCCTGCACGCCCTCGCCGAGCACGTGGCCCGCGCCGGCCCGGGGGAGTTCGGCGGCTGGTTCTGGAACCGGCTCCGGCTGCCCGAGCCCGACCGCCTCGACCTGCTGCGCCGGCTGCTGCCCGCCGACCCCGCCGAGGCGGTCCCGGGCGACCGCTACCTCGACGCCGCGGCCCGCCGCCTCGCCCGGGACCCGCAGCGCGCGCAGCCGCTGCTCTGCGCCTGGTTCACCGACGGGCGCCGGCTGCGCGGCCGCCCCGGGGCCACCGTCGCCACCGCCGCGCAGGCCCTGCTGCACACCCACCGCAGCCTCGCCGTGGACGACCTCACCGAGGCGCTCGTCACCACCGCGCACCCGCGCGCCGACGAGCTGCTCGCCGTACTCGCCGAGGAGGAGCCCTCCGCCCTGTGCCGGGCCGTCGACCGCTGGGCGCACGACGAACGGCCCGGGCGGCGGGTCGCGGCCGCCGCCTACGGGCTCGCCTCCGCCCCGCACGTGCGCACCCCCGCCGACCGCGAGCTGCTGCGCCACGCCGCCCAGGCGCTGCTCGCCCGCCCCGCCGACGCCACCCTGCACGGCAGCGCCCTCGCGATCCTGCTCCGCGATCCGCAGGTGCGCGGCCGCTACCTGCCCGACGCCCTCGCCTGTTTCCGCGATCCCGAGTCCGGCTCCAGGCTGCCGGCGGCGGCGCTGGTCGCGGCTCTGCCCGTACTGCCCGACCCGGACGAGGTGTTCGCCGCCCTGCGCGCCCGGGCGGACGGGGAGGTGGTGCGGGCCCTGGCCGCGCTGACCACGCCGGGGCTGGCCCGGCGCGCGGCCGAGCTCGTACGGGAGCACCTCGCGCGGAGCCCCGGTGACGCGCCGCACGCCGCCTTCTTCGTGGACCGGCGGCTCGACCAGGGCCCGGCCGCCGCCTCGGTGGTACGGCCGCTGGTCCTGGACCTGCTCTTCGGCGCCCCGTCCGGGGTGCGCGCCGAGCTGGCCGTCGTGCTGGCGGCGCCCGGCGGGGCGGCCTCGCACCCGCTGCGCGGGGAGCTGGCCGACACCCTGCTGCGCGAGGAGGCCGATCCGGGCGTGCTCGACGTGTTCCTCGGCGCCGTCGCGGCCGGGGCCACCGGGCGCCCGCAGGACCGTACCCGCGAGCTGCTGCGGCGTACCGGGCGGCAGTTGCTGCGGGCCCCGGGCGGGGCGGCGGTCTTCGAACGGCGGACGGTGGAGCTGGCCCGGGCCGAACCGGCCTTCGGGGCGCTGGTGGCCCGCTGGCTGGCGACGGCGGAGGCGGAGGCGGCGGCCCTGCTCGGGCCGAGCGCCCGCCGGACGGTGGAGACCCTGAGCAGGGCGGCCGCGGATGTGACGTGACGACAGACACGGAGGCGTTCCCAGTCAGATGCCGATGCGGGGCACCGGCCACCGGCATGGCAGTCTTAGACCTGCAATCGGCAATCAGTTCAAGGACTAAACGGGTTCGGGCGAGGAGCGGTCACAGTGCAGCGCTGGCGTGGCTTGGAGGACATCCCCCAGGACTGGGGACGCAGCGTCGTCACCATCGGCTCCTACGACGGCGTGCACCGGGGACATCAGCTGATCATCGGGCGGGCGGTGGCCACGGCGAGTGAGCTCGGCGTCCCCTCCGTGGTGGTCACCTTCGACCCGCACCCGAGCGAGGTGGTCCGCCCCGGCAGCCACCCGCCGATCCTGGCCCCGTACGACCGGCGCGCCGAGCTGATGGCCGGGCTGGGCGTGGACGCGCTGCTGATCCTGCCCTTCACGGCGGAGTTCTCCCAGCTGTCCCCGGCCGACTTCATCGTGAAGGTCCTCGTCGACAAGCTGCACGCGCGCGCCGTCATCGAGGGCCCGAACTTCCGCTTCGGCCACCGGGCCGCGGGGAACGTCGACTTCCTGCGCGAGCTGGGCTCCACGTACGACTACAAGGTGGACGTCGTGGACCTGGTCGAGCGGGGCGAGGCGGGCGGCGGGGTGCCGTTCTCCTCGACGCTGGCACGCAGGCTGGTCTCGGAGGGCGACATGGACGGCGCGGCCGAGATCCTGGGGCGTCCGCACCGCGTCGAGGGCGTGGTCGTGCGCGGTGCGCAGCGCGGGCGCGAGCTCGGCTACCCGACGGCGAACGTCGAGACGCAGCCGCACACCGCGATCCCGGCGGACGGGGTCTACGCGGGCTGGCTGACGGCGGACGGCGAGCGGATGCCCGCGGCGATCTCGGTGGGGACGAACGTGCAGTTCGACGCGACCGAGCGGACCGTGGAGGCGTACGCGATCGACCGCGTGGGGCTGGACCTGTACGGGATGCACGTCGCCGTCGACTTCCTCGCGTACGTGCGGGGGATGGCGAAGTTCGAGTCGCTGGACGGGCTGCTGGAAGCGATCGCGGACGACGTGAAGCGGGCGCGGGTGCTGACGGACACGTACGACTTGAAGCGCTGACGAACGAAGCGAAAGGGCCCGTACCACCCCCGGGGTGGTACGGGCCCTTTCGCTGTGCGGCCGGTCAGCCGAGGCGCGGGTCGCGCGGGGGCTGCTGGGGCTGGGGCTGCTGCGGGGGCTGGGGCTGCTGCCAGGGCTGGCCGGGCTGCGGGTACGGCTGGCCGTAGGGCTGCGGCTGCTGGGGCTGGGGCGGCTGCTGGTACGGGGGCTGGCCCTGGGGCTGACCGTGCGGCTGCGGCTGCGGCTGCTGAGGGGGCTGCTGCCCGTAGGGCTGCTGAGGAGCCTGGGGCTGCTGCGGTGCACCCCAGTGTCCCTGCGGGGCCTGCTGTTGGGCCCGCAGGAAGTCCTCGGCCACAAGTGCGGAGAGGTTGAAGTACGCCTCGCGCGTCTTGGGCCGCATCATGTCGAGATCGACCTCGGCGCCGGCCGCGAGGTGCTCGTCGAACGGCACCACGACGACACCGCGGCAGCGGGTCTCGAAGTGCTGCACGATGTCCTCGATCTTGATCATCTTGCTGGTCTCGCGGACCCCCGAGATGACGGTGAGGGAGCGCGAGACGAGGTCGGCGTACCCGTGCGCGGAGAGCCAGTCGAGGGTGGTGCTGGCGCTGCTGGCCCCGTCGACGGACGGGGTCGAGATGATGATCAGCTGATCGGCCAGGTCCAGGACGCCGCGCATGGCGGAGTAGAGGAGGCCGGTGCCCGAGTCGGTGAGGATGATCGGGTACTGGCGGCCCAGCGTCTCGATGACGCGGCGGTAGTCCTCGTCGTTGAAGGTCGTGGAGACGGCCGGGTCCACGTCGTTGGCGATGATCTCCAGACCGGAGGGCGCCTGCGAGGTGAACCGGCGGATGTCCATGTACGAGTGCAGGTACGGGATCGCCTGGACCAGGTCCCGGATCGTCGCACCGGTCTCGCGGCGGACCCGGCGGCCGAGGGTACCGGCGTCGGGATTCGCGTCGATGGCCAGGATCTTGTCCTGGCGCTCGGTGGCGAGGGTGGCGCCGAGGGCGGTGGTGGTCGTGGTCTTGCCGACGCCGCCCTTGAGGCTGATGACGGCGATGCGGTAGCAGGACATGACCGGGGTGCGGATCAGCTCCAGCTTGCGCTGGCGCTCTGCTTCGGCCGCCTTGCCGCCGAAGCGGAACCGGCCGCCGACGCCGTTGTTGTTGTTCTTGGGCTTCTGCTTGTTGCGCAGCAGGCGGTCGGACGACAGCTCGACGGCGGCGGTGTAGCCGAGGGGCGCTCCGCCGCCGGTCTGGCCGGCCGAGTAGCGCGGGTCGTGCGGCTGCGGCTGCGGGTGCTGCTGGTGCTGCGGGGCTTGCTGCTGCCCGGGCCCGGCCGACCACTGCCCGGCGGTGCGCGGGTCGTAGTGCTGGGGCTGGGGCTGGGGCTGGGGCTGCGGCGCGGGAGCCGGGGGCGGGAACGGGTAGGCGTCCGGGGTCCCGAACGCGGGCGGCGGCGACGGCAGTTCGCCGACGGGCCCCCCGAACGGGGTCTCCACGACGGCCGGCGGCGCGTCCGCGGGGCTGACCGGCGTCGGCGCCGCTGCGGGCGTCTCGGCGGGCGGCAGTACGGGCGTTCCCTCGGCGGGAGTGTCCTGCGGTCCGGCCCAGGGCGCGGGCGGAACCTCCGCCACCGGGTCGGCCACCGGCTCCGCGACGGGGGCCGACGGCAGGGCCGGGTACGGCGTGATCACATCGACGGGCGGCAGGGCCGGGAACGGCGTCACGGGCGGGATGCCGACGGGAGCCGGCTCCGGAGCGACCTCCTCGGCGGCGGGCGCGGGCGCGTCGGCGTCCGGGGCCGGTGCCGGGAACGGCGTGACCGGAGCCGGGGCTTCGAGCGCGGGCGGAGCTTCCTCGACGGGAGCCGGAGCCGGAGCCGACGCCTCGACCGGAGCCGGAGCCGGGGTCGCGTACGGCAGGGCCGACTCGACCGGAGCCGGAGCCGGAGCCGGAGCCGGAGCCGGAGCCGGAGCAGGCGCCGGAGCCGGAGCAGGCGCCGGAGCCGACGCCTCGACGGGAGCCGGAGCGGGGGTCGCGTACGGCAGGGCCGACTCGACGGGAGCCGGAGCAGGGGCCGGAGGCTCGATCGGTGCCGGTGCCGGTGCCGGTGCGGGTACCTCGGCCGGGGCGGGAGCCGGTGCCGGAGTCGAGTACGGCAGCGCCGGAGCCTGGTACGCCGGGGCCGGCTCGGCAGGGGCCGCGGGAGCGGGCGGGAACGGAACCGGCAGACCCGCGCCGTCGGACGGTGTCCGCGGAGCCGGCGGAGCGATCCGCATCGTCGAGGGTGATTCCAGCTCCGACGGGCGGTGGGGCTCGAAGCCGCTGCCCTCGGGGAGTCCCGGTACCTGCGCGGCCGGGGCCCCGCCCTGCATGTACCAGGCAGGCGGGGTGTAGTCGATGGTGAACTCGCCCGTCACCTCGGGCTCCGCGTCGGACTGATCGTCCGTCGGGACGTCCCACGTCCCGCCGCGCCTCTCGTTCCGATCGCCGCTCACTGGTCCTCCTGGTCTGTCGAACACTGGTCCGGCGCCCACCTCGCCGCGCCCGGACCCACCCTAATCGCGCCCCGACACCACTGTCCGCCCCCCTCAGGGGGCCGGGTCAGTCGATGCGCCGGGCCCCGCCCAGCAGGCCCGTCTCGGCGTCCGTCCCCTGGGTCATCACGAACTGCCGGTCCCGCGCCGTGCACCACAGGGTCACCCCGTCGCCCAGCGTCGGCAGGGAGTCCACCGCCTGCCTCGGGAGCCGCATCAGGCTGCCGATCTGCTCCGCCTCGTCCGGGGACACCCGCTGCACTCCCACCAGGGACGACTGCTGAAGCAGGCGCGGCGCCGTCGGGCTCAGGTACGGCAGCAGGGTCAGCACCGACTGCCACGGCCCGGCCACCACGCGCCCGCGCGGCGGCCGCATCCCGCAGTCGCGGATCACCAGCACCGGGCTGCCCGCCGAGGCGCCCTGCGGCGGGATCCGGCCCACCTCGTGCAGGGTCACGCACTGCTGCCCGCCGCCCGCCGCCTGGGCCAGCCCGGACCACACCTGCCCGCGCCCGGTCTCCACCGCCACGCGCGCACCCGTGGCCGCCGCGCGCAGCGCCAGCACCTGCGCCGTCCACAGGCCGCCGATCAGCGTCACCTCGTACGGCGTCGGCCGGTTGATGCCGAGCACCGCCGACCGGCCCTCGGCGTCCACGCCGATGACGACCCCGTCGTCCCCGACGGGCAGCGCCAGCAGGTCCAGGTCCGCCGCGGGCACCACGTGCCGCTCCCGCCGCGGGCCGACCAGCCCGAATCCGCCCCTCATCGCGCCCCTCCCAGCGGCAGCGAAGCCAGCAGCCCCGGCACCTGTTCACGGTCGAGCCGGACCAGCCCGGCCTTCACGCCCCGCGCCGTCCTCTCCAACTCCCGGCGTGCAGCGACCAGTTCCTCGTCGCTCCGCCCCGTCACCCGTACGTGTCCGCTCAAGGTGACGCCTTGTCGCTCCGCCGGGGCCATCGTCAGGCTGAAGTTCGTCGCGAGGGCGGGCAGCGAGGTGAGGAGCGCCACGAACTGCGGCAGCGCCGCCGCACCGGCGCCGCCCAGCTGCGGCCAGCGGCCTATCCAGTACGTCGTGTGCCGCCGGTCGTCGCAGCGCCAGGTGCGCGAGGTCTCCTCGGTCCGCCGCCCGGTGCTGTTCGACCGCCCGGCCTGGGTGATCGCCATCGGGTTCGCGCAGGAGGAGGTGGCCAGCGCCGCCGTCAGCTCCTGCTCGGTCAGCACGGTGGCCGTGAACCCGGCCCCGGCCAGCCGGCTCGCCAACTGGTCCGCCGCACGCACCAGACAGCGCTGCGCGCCGGCGAGCCCGCCGCCGCGCGCGGTGACGGCCTCCGGGCACAGCTCCGGGTCGAGCTTGAGGGCGATCCACGTCAGCCGGACCGCCGGGGTGCCCGTCCGGGCCTGCAGCGGCGCGTAGTTGCGGGTCGCCATCGACTGCGCGGGCAGGTGCGGGGCTGGCGCCGGCTGGGTGTGCTGCACGAGCTGCGCGGACTCCAGCCGGATGCCGTCCACTTCGAGGATGTCCCGTACGACGGCCAGCGGCAGCGGCCGCGTCGCCCGGTCGGGCCGCAGCGCGGTGGCGTCCGTGTCGATCTGGACGACCGCGGTCAGGAAGGTCCCGTCGCCGACCATCCCGACCGGACGCCGGTCACGGTCGCTGAAGGTGAGGGTGCGCAGTGCCGGATCGGCCTCGACCAGCGGGGCGAGCCCCGGCTCCGTGCCCGCGGGCACCGGGAAGGAGGCGGCCCGGCGCCGGCGTGCACGCAGCGCGAGCGCGCCGCCGATCCACTCCGGCAGGGAGCGCTGGTGACGGCGTACGACCGCGAGCACCACCAGGACGAGCGCCAGGACACCGGTGGGAACCAGCAGCAGCGGTTCGACCACCCATGCCACCAGCAGGGCGGCTGCCGCGACTTGGAGCAGCACGAGCTGTTGCAGTCGGAACGGACCGAAGCGGCCGGGGCTCGACTTCGGATGCGGCGTCACCCCGACACGTGCCGGTGCGGGCGCGCCGGTCTGCTGCTCCGTCGCGGTGGCCATCACTCGCGCACTTCCCCTCTCCGGGGCCAGACCCCATGAGTCCCGGCGCTGCGCGGCACGTGCCGCACGACCCCGGAATCTCCCCAATCCACCCCAACAAGCCCTGACTGACCCGGTGCGGAAGGGGCTGGGCGGCAGCCTCACCCTACCCGGCCCCTTCATACCGTCCGTCAAGAGGCATAGTAGGTGCCCGGTCCGACAATCGAGGCCCGGGGACCGTACTCACCGGCCGGGCCGTGCGGGGAGAAGCAGGCGGTCATGGCATCACGACGTGATGAGCTCAACGCGTACACCTTTGCGAAGCGGCGCACGGTGGCCGCGTTCCTCCAGCCATCCGCCACGGGTACCGAGGAAGGCGCGCCGCGTCCGCTGCGCGCGGTCCTTCCCGGGCTGATCGTCGGCGCGCTCGTGCTCGCCGGATTCGGCGCCTGGGGCATGTTCAAGCCGACGGCCCCCAAGGGCTGGGCGGAACCGGGGACCAGGGTCATCGTCGGCAAGGACTCGACGACCCGGTACGTGGTCCTGACGACGAAGGTGGGCGGCAAGGACCAGACCCGGCTGCACCCGGTGCTGAACCTCGCCTCCGCCCGACTCCTGCTGGATCCCGCCAAGTTCAAGGTGATCCAGGTCGAGGACAAGGTCCTGGACGCGGGCAACCCGCCGCGCGGCCCCATCATCGGCATCCCGTACGCCCCCGACCGGCTCCCCTCCAAGGAGGACGCGGGCAAGGCCAAGCGCTGGGCCGTCTGCCAGCAGCCGGGTGGCAACGGCCGCGGCGTGCAGACCGCCACCTTCGTGCTCGCCGACCGCGAGGCGGTCAAGACGGACGACGCCCGCAGACTCACCGACACCCAGTCGCTGTACGTGCAGAGCACGGCCTCGGGCCAGGAGCGCTACCTGGTCGACGCGGCCGGGACGAAGTACAAGTTCCCGGAGGGCACCCCGGCGGCCGGGACGATGACCAACGCGCTGGTCGGCACCGGCGCCACCCCGCAGCAGGTCAGCCCGGAATGGCTGGGAACCCTCAACTCCGGCGACGACCTGTCCTTCCCGCCGCTGCCCGGCAAGGCCGGTACCGACGCCGGGGTGAAGGGTCTGGGCACCACCGACAACAAGGTCGGGATGGTGCTCAAGGCGCAGACCGGATCCGGTGCGCAGCACTACGTGGTGCTGCCCGGGAAGGTCGCACCGGTCTCCGACTTCGTCGCCTGGCTGCTGATCTCGGCTCCCGCGACCGACGGCCTCAACATGCACGGCAAGCCCCGCGAGATCGACCTCCAGTCGATCAACCCGGACGCCGCCCCGTTCGCGGCCGACGTCAAGTGGCCCCAGAAGAAGACCGAACGGATCAACCAGACGACGCCGCCCGCCGGCACCCAGTCCAGCGGGTCCAACAACCGCGACACCGTCTGCAGCGTCCTGCGCTCGGTCGACGGCCAGGGCAACCAGACCCTGAGCACGTGGGCCGGCACCGGCTTCCCGATCGACATCACCGCCAGCGGCACCAGCGCGTACGTCACCCCCGGCTCGGGCCTGCTGTACACCCAGGTCCAGGGCAAGCAGACCACGGCCGGCGGCTCCCTCTTCCTGGTCACCGACACCGGTCTGCGGTACGCCGTCCAGGCCAACGGCGACAGCGACGCCGAGCAGTCGAAGATCGGCGCCCCCGACCAGTCGAAGGCCGGTACGGACGTCCGCCCCGAGGCCAGCCAGGCGCAGGTCCGGCTCGGCTACGGCAGCGTCAGCCCGGCCATGGTGCCCATCGCCTGGTCGGAGTTCCTCTCCAAGGGGCCGCGCCTGGACACCAACTCCGCCCGCCAGCCCCAGGGTTCGTGAGGAAGCCGCCGATGACCCAGACGTACGCGCCCCGGCGGACCCTCCTGGCCGCCGCCTTCGCCCTCACCCTGGCCTCGGGCGGCACGGGCACGGCCGCCGCCGCGGCCCCAGCCGCCGCCCCCCAGCCCCCGTACGCGCAACTCCCGTACGGGCTGAGCCTCGACGGCGCGGGGGAGTGCACCTTCCCGATGAAGAAGCAGATCGAGGACCGGCCCTGGGCCCTGCAGCGGCTGCTGCTCGACGAGCTCTGGGCGCAGACCAAGGGCAAGGACAAGAGCGGCAACAGCGTCCGCGTCGCGGTCATCGACACCGGCGTGGACCGGGCGAACCCGCAGCTCAGCGCAGCCATCGACACCGGAGCCGGCAAGGACTTCGTCGACCCCAAGGGCGGCGACGGCACGGTCGACACCATCGGCCACGGCACCAAGGTCGCCGGGCTGATCGCGGCCCGCCCCCAGCAGGGCACCGGCTTCGTCGGCCTGGCCCCGGAGTCCACGATCATCCCGATCCGGCAGAACGACGGGCAGGGCAAGGGCAACGCCGCGAACCTGAGCCAGGCCATCGACCACGCGGTGGCCAAGGGCGCCCAAGTGATCAACATCTCCCAGGACACCGACGCGCAGCTGTCCGCCGACTCCGATCTCGGCAAGTCGGTCCAGAAGGCCATAGCCGCCAACGTCGTGGTGGTGGCCTCGGCGGGCAACGACGGCATGAGCGGCCAGAAGCGCAAGACCTACCCGGCGGCCTTCCCCGGCGTGCTCGCGGTGGGAGCCTCGGACCGCAACAACGAGCGGGCCGGGTTCTCCCAGCCCGGCGACTTCATCGGGGTGGCGGCGCCCGGGGTCGACATGGTCTCCACCGTCCCCGGCTTCGGCCAGTGCATCGACAACGGCACCAGTTTCTCCGCGCCGTACGTCGCCGGCGTCGCCGCCCTGCTGCGCGCCAAGCATGCGGACTGGTCCGCGCAGCAGATCGTCTGGCAGATCCAGAACACCGCCGAACGCGCGGTCAACGGCCGTGACGACTACGTGGGTTGGGGCGTCGTCGACCCGGTGCGCGCGCTCTCCCACGACCAGCAGGCCCCCAAGGCCCCGGTCCCCGACCCCGGCCCGCCCCCGGCCACGGCCCCGGAGGCGGCGCCGCTGCGACTCACCGAGACGGCCCAGGAGCGCGAGGAGCGGTTCGGCACGTACGCTCTCGGCATCGGCGCGGTCCTGATCGCCGTCATCGCCGGTACCGCGACGGTCGTCCGGGACGCCCGCAACCGCAGGCGCCGTTTGCAGTGAACGGTCACAGTTCATCTACGGAAGCGCCCTACTGGTGTTGGGGCTGTCAGATGAACTGGCTAGAGTGACACCAGGCTTCACGAGTGTGATCGGGGGATCGCGTGAAGCGGAGGGGGAACACCCGGGCGCGTGGCTCACAACCGCGCCGGGCACGTCCGCTCCGCTGCGCAATCCGCCGGTGCTGCCGGCGAATTGAGAAGTGAGGAGCTTCGATGAGCACGAACACCTTCGGACTTGCAGACGATCCGGTCGTCAAGGCGAAGAACAAGATCGAGGAGACGGCCAGCGCCGTCACCAAGCAGGCCCGCGAGCTCGCTGACATCCTCGCCACCGTGAGCGCCGGCTGGACCGGTGTGGGTGCCTCGGCGTTCAGTGCCGCGCAGAGCCTGGTCAACGAAGACCACGATGAGATCCGCCGCCTGCTCAGGGTCCTGCACAACGCGGTGGCGCAGACCAAGAACCTCAGCAACGCGCAGGACGACGAGGTGCGTGCGGCGTTCAACGCCATCAAGTCGAGCAGTGGCGCGGGCAACAACTCCGGCCTCAACAGCGTCTGACGCAGGCGTCGTTCACCAGTCACCGCAGCGCAGCGAGAAGGAGAAGAACATGACTGCTGACGGGCACACCAAGGTCAAGTATGAGACGGTCCAGCAGATGGCGGACCGCATCCGGGCCGTTTCCTCGAACATCGTCCTGGACCTGAAGGAGATGGAGTCGGCCCTGAAGGTCGTCACCGACACCTGGGACGGTGATGCGCACGCCGAGTACGTCAACCTCCAGACGAAGTACAAGAGCAAGGCCGACCACATGAAGCAGAAGCTGGAGGAGGTCGCCCGCCTCATCGAGCAGGGCAAGGGCGACTACCGCGCCACCGACGTGAAGGCCTCGCGCCTGTTCACCGAGGCCTTCTGAGCCCGGTAGCACGCTGCTTCAGATCCGCACGCGCCGAAGGGGCGCGCCCGCACCGGGCGCGCCCCTTCGGCGCGTTCCAGACCCCTCAGGGGTGCTGGCGGTCCAGGTCGAACTCACCGTCCCTGGCCCCGAGTACGAAGGCCTCCCACTCGGCGGCCGTGTAACGCAGCACCGTCTCCCGGTCCAGCGAGGACCGCATGGCGACCGCCCCTTCGGGAAGCCGGGCGATCTCGACCCGCTCCTCGTCCGGGCTGGTCCCGGGCGGCCCCTCCCACTCCACACCGCTGATGTCGAGCGCGTACAGCTCGTCCTTCTCCTGCTGGGTGCCCATGGGCGGCCTTTCCCTCGGTGGCGCGTTCTTCACCGCCGATTATCGGGGCTGCGCCACCGGCCGGGACAGGTTTCCACCGATGCCCCGATGTGCCGATGTGCCGATCCCCCGGCGACCGGCGTCGCAGCCGGCCACCGGGGGATCCGCTCACATGCCGCCCGGCATCCGGCCGAGCTGGACCAGCGACGTCCCCCGCTTGCGCGAGGCGAAGAGCGCCCGGCCCGGCGGCATCGGACGCGGCCGCACCGTGCCCACCAGATCGCCCTCGGACGGGTCGCCGGACAGGACCAGGCCCTGCGCGCCCAGCTCCTTGATCCGCTGCATGAACGGCTCGTACATCGAACGCGAGGCACCCGCCGAGTTGCGCGCGATGATGAAGCGGACACCCGTGTCACGGGCGAAGGGCAGGAACTCCACCAGCTGCGCCAGCGGATTGCCCTGGCTCGTGGCGACCAGGTCGAAGTCGTCGATGAAGATGAACACGTCCGGGCCCGTCCACCAGCTGCGGTCGCGCAGCTGCTGCGGAGTGACGTCGGTCGGCGGCTGCCTCCGCGAGAACACCCCGCCCAGCGCCTCCATGTGCATCTGCAGGGAGCTCGCCATCGGCGCGTACTCCAGCAGGTGCTCCTCAGGCAGTGCACCGAGCAGGCCGCGCCGGTAGTCGCCGACGACCAGACGCGCCTGGTCCGGCGTGTAGCGCTCGGAGATCTGCTTGGCGATGAGCCGCAGCAGGTTCGTCTTGCCCGACTCGCTCTCGCCGAAGACCAGGAGGAAGGGGTCGGTCTCGAAGTCGACGAACACCGGCTCCAGGTCGGTCTCGTCGATGCCGATCGCGATCCCGCGGCCGGGGTACTCCCCGCCCTTGGGCAGCTGGTCGGAGTGGAGCAGCCGCGGCAGCAGCCGTACACCGGGAGCCGCCTGACCCGCCCAGTTCTGCTTCACCGCGGCCACGAAGGAGGCCGTGGCCTCCGACAGGTCAGCGGCCTCGTGCGAGCCGTCGATCCGCGGCAGCGCGCCCAGGAAGTGCAGCTTCTCCGCGACCTGGCCGCGCCCGGGCATCCCCGTGGGGACGTTCGCCGCGACCTTGCGGTCGAACTCGGAGTCCATCGTGTCGCCGAGCCGCAGCTCCAGACGGCTGAGCATCTGGTCCTTGAGCGCGGCCCGCACCTCCATGTACCGCGCCGCGGTGATCACCACGTGGATGCCGTAGCCCAGACCGCGGGAGGCGATGTCCGTGACGACCTGCTCCAGGCCGTCGTACTCGCCCCGGAAGTTGCCCCAGCCGTCGACGATCAGGAACACGTCGCCCCACGGTTCCTGGGGCAGGTCACCGGCCGCCCGCCGGCGCCGGTAGGTGCCGATCGAGTCGATGTTGTTCGAGCGGAAGAACTCCTCGCGGCGGTTGAGGATGCCCCCCACCTCCGCGACCGTACGCCGGACCCGCTCCGGGTCCAGGCGCGAGGCGATCCCGCCCACGTGCGGCAGCTCGGCGACCGACGACAGGCTGCCACCGCCGAAGTCCAGCCCGTAGAACTGCACCTCGCGCGGGGTGTGGGTGAGCGCGAACGAGGCGATGAGCGTCCGCATCAGCGTCGACTTGCCCGACTGCGGACCGCCGACCACCATCATGTGGCCCGCCGCACCCGAGAAGTCCCGGTACAGCACCTCGCGCCGCTGCTCGAACGGCTTGTCGATGAGGCCGAGCGGGACGACGAGCCCGCCGGGCCGCGTGTACCCGTCCGCGTGCA
The DNA here is from genome assembly GCF_042894025.1 of Streptomyces sp. NPDC001549. Taxonomy (NCBI): domain Bacteria; kingdom Bacillati; phylum Actinomycetota; class Actinomycetes; order Kitasatosporales; family Streptomycetaceae; genus Streptomyces; species Streptomyces sp. NPDC001549. The sequence continues at coordinate 14,827 of NZ_JBIAVJ010000019.1, read as the reverse complement.
GCCCGCGCTCCGGGCTCGGCGCCAGCGCCGGCAGCAGCTGGTCCAGCGGCGGCGCCTGGTCGAGCGGCGGCAGCCACACCTGGTGCGCCGGCACCCCCTGACCCTCCAGCCGGCTCACGATCACGTCCAGCACCGTGTCCGCCAGCGCGTCGTCCTCGCGTACGGACTGCGCCGCCAGGTACGCCGGGTCCGGGGCCGCGTACACCACCGGCACCGGGGCCGCCGTGAACAGAGCGGGCCGCCGCTCCACCGGGAACTGCCCCACCGACAGGTCCGGCCCGCCCGAACGGTAGGTGCCCGAGACGTAAGCCGCCTTGAAGCGGGTCATCTCGTCCGTACCGAACTTCAGATAGCCCGAACCGGGCACCGACGGCAGGTGATAGGCGTCCGGCACACCGAGCGCGGTCCGCGACTCCGACGCCGAGAAGGTCCGCAGACCGATCCGGTACGACAGATACGTGTCCAGACCGCGCAGCTTGCCCTCCTCCAGGCGCTGCGAGGCCAGCAGCAGGTGCACACCCAGCGAACGGCCGATGCGGCCGATCTGGATGAACATGTCGATGAAGTCCGGCTTCGCCGTCAGCAGCTCGCTGAACTCGTCGATGACCAGCACCAGCGAAGCCAGCGGCTCCAGCGGGGCACCCGCCGCGCGGGCCTTCTCGTAGTCGTGGATGTTCGCGTAGTTGCCCGCCGAACGCAGCAGCTCCTGACGGCGCTGCAGCTCACCGCGGATCGAGTCGCCCATGCGGTCCACGAGCGTGAGGTCGTCCGCCAGGTTGGTGATGACCGCTGCGACATGCGGCATCTGCCCCATGCCCGTGAAGGTCGCACCGCCCTTGAAGTCGGCGAGTACGAAGTTCAGGGTCTCCGAGGTGTGCGTGACGGCCAGGCCCAGCACCAGCGTGCGCAGCAGCTCCGACTTGCCGGAACCGGTCGCGCCCACGCACAGGCCGTGCGGACCCATGCCCTCCTGCGCGGCCTCCTTCAGGTCCAGCATGACCGGGGCGCCGCCCTCGCCGACACCGATCGGCACGCGCAGCCGCTCACCGGCCGACCTCGGCCGCCAGGTCCGCGCGACGTCGACCGCGGCCGCGTCGCCCAGGTTCAGCAGGTCGGTGAAGTCCAGATTGGCCAGCAGCGGCTCGTCGTCGTCCCCGCCGCCGGTGCGCATCGGCGCCAGCTGCCGGGCCAGCGCCTCCGCCGCCGGCAGCGACAGCGTGTCCGGCACGCCCTCGTACGCGACCCCCGCGCCCGACTCCAGGCGCAGCCGGCCCGGCCGCACCACGACCGACAGCCCGCCGCGCGGCTCGTCCAGCTCGCCCGCGACCACCTCGACGATGGTGACGCCCTGCAGGCCCTCGGCCGCGGCGAACACCGAGTCCGGCGGCACCATGCCACCGTCCAGCACGACCACCAGGTGCGGTTGGTCCAGCACCGGGGACACCTCGCGGCTGAACCGCGGCCGGCCCTCCAGCCGGGAGGCCAGCAGCCCCTCCAGCTCGGCGAGGTCATCGCCGAACAGCCGCTTCGTACCGGCTCCGTCGACCTGACCCGGCACCTGCGTGTGCGGCAGCCACTTCGTCCAGTCCCACGAGGGCACCGCGCCCGGCGCGGCCACCACGGCCACCATCAGGTCCTCGGGGGAGTGCAGCGTCGCCAGCTGCGCCACCATCGCCCGCGCGGTACTGCGCGCGGACTCCGGCTCCCCGGACACCGTCACGTGGTAGAAGGCGCGGATCGACAGCGCCATCGGCAGCCCGTCCAGCGAGGAGTGCACCTTCAGGAACCGCTGCATCGCGCCCGCGGTCAGCGGCTCCAGCTCGTCCACCGGCGCGGTCTCCGGAGCCACCAGCGGGGTCGAAAGGCGCTGCGCGCCCAGCCCGACCCGGGCCTGCCCGAAGTCCTGGTCGCCCACCCGCCGCTCCCACAGCCGGGAGCCCTCCGCCACCACCGACCACAACTGCTCGGGGGCCGGGTGCAGATACAGCTGCGCGTCGCGCTGCGCCCGCGCGGTCTGGCGTACCTGACGACGTGTCTGCGCGAGATATTTGAGGTAGTCCCGGCGCACATCGGCCATTTGCCCCTGCGTACCGCGCCGGTGGCGCGCCAACTGGGCCACGACCATGGCCACCGTCGACGCCAGCATCAGCACACCCATGATGCGCATGAAGGGGGCCGCGCCCGGCATGAAGAAGAAGACGACGGAGGAGCCCATGCCGAGCATCGGCAGGAGCTGCATCAGCATGCCCTCCTGCTGCCCGCGCGGAAGTTCGGGCGGAGCTTCCAGCCGCAGCTCCTCTGCGGGAACCTCGGGCGGCAGGGACCGCGGCGGGCGTTTGACGACGATCTGGCTCACCGGAGCATCAATCCCTCGAAAACGGACGGGACGTCGCAACCGGCGCCCCCAAGTCCCGGGCGCGAAGGGGGTCTCCCCCACGCGACGGTGATCCTACTTGCCGACAGTCGGTCATAAGCCCGGTAGGGTGGCGCGCGCAGTATGCGCATCCGCGAATCGTCCGCCGGTGCGAGCGTCAACCAGGGGGGTCACACAGGTGAGTACGGCCGCAACGACGGGTTTCTGCAGGGTCACCGTCGTGGCCCCCGACAGTCGCATCGACGTCGCCCTCCCCGAGGACATCGCCGTCGCCGACGTCTATCCCGAGCTGCTGCGCCTCACCGGCCAGACCCAGCCGGTGGGCGCCCCGACCGGTTTCCACCTCGTACGCCGCTCCGGCGCCGTCCTCGACGGCGCCCGGACCCTCGCCGGCCAGCAGGTCCTCGACGGCGAGGTGCTGAGCCTGCGCCCCTTCGCCGAGTCCCTGCCGCCCGCCGTGTTCGACGACGTGTCCGACGCCGTCGCCTCCGCCGTCGTCCGCGACCGGCACCGCTGGAGCGACGACATGCTGCGCGGCGCGGGCCTGGCCGGCGCCGCCGTGCTGCTCGTCATGCTGGGCTTCGTCCTCTGGTACGCCGACCCGCTGCGCCACGACATGCACGGCCTGCCCGGGATCATCGCGGGCGCCGTCGGCATCCTGCTCACCGCCGTCGCCGGAGTGCGCGCCCGCGTCTACCGCGACCGCCTCTCCGCCGTCGCGCTCGGCCTCGGCGCCCTCCCGCAGCTGATGATCGCCGGCTCCGGGATCATCGCCCCGGCCGTCGGCCAGGGACCCGGGCGCCTCCAGTTCCTGCTCGGCTGCGTCTGCGCCCTGATCGCCTCGGTCGCCCTGGTCGCGCTCACCCCCAGCGGCGACGCCCCCTTCGTCGCGGCCACCTTCGTCGCCGCCACCGGAACCCTCGCCACCTTCGTGGCCATCGCCACCGAGGCCTCCGCCACCTACACCGCCGCCGTCTGCGCCCCCGTCGCCATCGGCCTCGTCGCCTTCCTCCCCGGCCTCTCGGCCCGCTTCGCCCGCCTGCCCATCGGCTACAGCGCCCCGCAGAGCGCCACGGACGAGTACACCGACTACGCGGAGACCCCGGACCGCTACGAGACCGAGCCGCGCGGTGAGCAGACCGGCTCCGACCAGCACGAGCCGGGCGCCGCCCCGCTCGACGCCGAGGCCATCGCCGCCCAGGCCCGCCGCGGCCACGAGATGCTGCTCGGCCTGGTCGGCGGCTGCGCCGCCGTCGCCGTCGGCGCCGCCGCCGTCCTCGGCTTCTCCGAGAACACCTGGGGCCGCCTGCTGGCGCTCGCCACCGGCCTCGCCATGCTGCTGCGCGCCCGCCTCTTCCGTTACACCTCCCAGGTGGTCTGCGCCCTGACCGCGGGCCTCGTCGCCATCGCGCTGCTGATCCTGGGCATGGCCCTGCACCCGCCGACCGACCTGCTCGAAGCCCTCCTGCGGGAGCACGACCGCAGCGGCCTGGACCTCCGTACGATCTGGCTGACCGCCGCCGTCGCCGCCGGCGCGGCCCTCCTCGCGGGAATTGCGCTTGTCATCCCCCGCAAGGGCCTGTCACCCTTCTGGGGAAGGCTGCTCGACCTCACCGAGGCGGCGGTCCTGCTCAGCCTCGTGCCCCTTACCCTGGCTGTGCTGGACGTTTACTCCCGGGCCCGCGCTCTCACCAGCTGAGACGTTGCGTCCCGGCAGCCTGGTACGCTGTGTGACGGCCGTTTGTGTACGCGTCCCCCGGATCCTCTCCCAAGGGTCTGTGGACTGCGCTCAGCGGACCCCGCCTCCCGAGTAACGGAAGCTCCCCAGAGACTCAGACCTGGGGCACTCGGTGGCAACGAAGACCTAAAACGAGGAGTACGCGTGCCGCTCGACGCCGCTACGAAGAAGCAGATCATCACCGAGTTCGGTGCCAAGGAGGGCGACACCGGCTCCCCCGAGGTCCAGGTTGCGATGCTCTCCCGCCGCATCTCGGACCTGACCGAGCACCTCAAGACGCACAAGCACGACCACCACTCCCGTCGTGGTCTGCTGATCCTGGTCGGCCAGCGTCGCCGCCTGCTGCAGTACCTGGCCAAGAAGGACATCCAGCGCTTCCGTACGCTGGTCGAGCGCCTCGGCATCCGCCGCGGTGCGGCCGGCGCCAAGTAAGACGCCGTGGAGGGAGCGGTTCCCACATCAGGGGGCCGCTCCCTTTGCTGTACGTGCGGACAGGACCGGACCCTTTGTAGTCTGGAACGGACGCACGTGCGCGTCTGAGGAAGACGCGCACCACTGAAGAGGAGGAGCGCCCTCCCACGCCGCCGGTCCTCGGTAGTGGCACCCGGAATGCCCCAGGGGGCAACGAACCGGATGCTTCGATCGAAGACCGGCCCGCACGCCAGGAGCGCTTCTCCGCAACCGTCCACCGCCACACGGGCGGCGGACGGAGACGACGAAAATGGAGAAAACGCTAGTGGAGAACGAGACCCACTACGCCGAGGCCGTCATTGACAACGGTTCCTTCGGCACCCGCACCATCCGCTTCGAGACGGGCCGTCTGGCCCGCCAGGCCGCCGGCTCCGCCGTTGCCTACCTGGACGACGACACCATGGTGCTGTCCGCCACCACCGCGTCGAAGAAGCCCAAGGACCAGCTCGACTTCTTCCCCCTGACGGTGGACGTCGAGGAGCGGCAGTACGCGGCCGGCAAGATCCCCGGCTCCTTCTTCCGCCGTGAGGGCCGCCCCTCCGAGGACGCGATCCTCACCTGCCGTCTGATCGACCGCCCGCTGCGCCCGTCCTTCAAGAAGGGCCTGCGCAACGAGATCCAGGTCGTCGCCACGATCATGGCGCTCAACCCCGACCACCTGTACGACGTCGTCGCGATCAACGCCGCGTCCGCGTCCACCCAGCTGGCCGGCCTGCCCTTCTCCGGCCCGATCGGCGGCGTCCGCGTCGCGCTGATCCGCGGCCAGTGGGTGGCCTTCCCGACGCACACCGAGCTCGAGGACGCCGTCTTCGACATGGTCGTCGCGGGCCGCGTCCTGGAGGACGGCGACGTCGCGATCATGATGGTCGAGGCCGAGGCCACCGAGAAGACCATCGCCCTCGTCAAGGGCGGCGCCGAGGCGCCGACCGAGGAGATCGTGGCCTCCGGCCTCGACGCCGCGAAGCCCTTCATCAAGGTCCTCTGCAAGGCCCAGGCCGACCTGGCCGCCAAGGCCGCCAAGCCCGAGGGCGAGTTCCCGGTCTTCCTGGACTACCAGGACGACGTGTACGAGGCCCTCGCGGCCGCCGTCAAGGGTGACCTCTCCCAGGCGCTGACCATCGCGGGCAAGCAGGACCGCGAGGCCGAGCTGGACCGCGTCAAGGAGATCGCCGCCGAGAAGCTCCTCCCGGCCTTCGAGGGCCGCGAGAAGGAGATCTCCGCCGCCTACCGCAGCCTGACCAAGGCTCTGGTCCGCGAGCGCGTCATCAAGGACAAGGTCCGCATCGACGGCCGCGGGCTCACGGACATCCGTACCCTCGCCGCCGAGGTCGAGGCCATCCCGCGCGTGCACGGCTCGGCGCTGTTCGAGCGTGGCGAGACCCAGATCCTGGGCGTCACCACCCTCAACATGCTCCGCATGGAGCAGCAGCTGGACACCCTCTCCCCGGTGACCCGCAAGCGCTACATGCACAACTACAACTTCCCGCCGTACTCCGTCGGTGAGACCGGCCGCGTCGGTTCGCCGAAGCGCCGCGAGATCGGCCACGGCGCGCTCGCCGAGCGCGCGATCGTGCCGGTCCTCCCGACCCGCGAGGAGTTCCCCTACGCGATCCGTCAGGTGTCCGAGGCCCTCGGCTCCAACGGTTCGACGTCCATGGGCTCGGTCTGCGCCTCCACCATGTCGCTGCTGAACGCCGGTGTGCCCCTCAAGGCCCCCGTCGCCGGTATCGCCATGGGTCTGATCTCCCAGGAGATCGACGGCAAGACCCACTACGTCGCCCTCACCGACATCCTCGGTGCGGAGGACGCCTTCGGCGACATGGACTTCAAGGTCGCCGGCACCAAGGAGTTCGTCACCGCGCTCCAGCTGGACACCAAGCTCGACGGCATCCCGGCCTCCGTCCTGGCCGCCGCCCTCAAGCAGGCCCGCGACGCCCGCCTCCACATCCTCGACGTGATGATGGAAGCGATCGACACGCCGGACGCGATGTCCCCGTTCGCCCCGCGGATCATCACCGTCAAGATCCCGGTGGACAAGATCGGTGAGGTCATCGGCCCCAAGGGCAAGATGATCAACCAGATCCAGGAGGACACCGGCGCCGAGATCACGATCGAGGACGACGGCACCATCTACATCGGTGCCTCCGACGGCCCGGCCGCCGAGGCCGCCCGCGCCACGATCAACTCGATCGCCAACCCGACCATGCCGGAGGTCGGCGAGCGCTACCTGGGTACGGTCGTCAAGACCACCACCTTCGGTGCCTTCGTCTCCCTGATGCCCGGCAAGGACGGCCTGCTGCACATCTCGCAGATCCGCAAGCTCGCCGGTGGCAAGCGCGTGGAGAACGTCGAGGACGTGCTCGCGGTCGGCACCAAGGTCCAGGTGGAGATCGCCGAGATCGACCAGCGCGGCAAGCTCTCCCTGATCCCCGTGATCGACGGCGAGGCCGCCGGTGACGACGCTGACAAGGACGACTCCGACAAGTGATGTCGCGTAGTTCCCGTGTGACGGCCCGCCCCTCTTCGGAGGGGCGGGCCGTCGCCCGTACCCAAACCCTCCTCAAGGGCAGCAACGGCATCGGCACCGTCCGGCGCACGGTCCTGCCCGGCGGACTGCGCATCGTCACCGAGACGCTGCCCTCCGTCCGCTCCGCCACCTTCGGCATCTGGGCGCACGTCGGCTCCCGTGACGAGACGCCCACGCTGAACGGCGCCACGCACTACCTGGAGCACCTCCTCTTCAAGGGCACCCACCAGCGCAGCGCCCTCGACATCTCCTCCGCGATCGACGCGGTCGGCGGCGAGATGAACGCCTTCACAGCGAAGGAGTACACCTGCTACTACGCCCGGGTGCTCGACACCGACCTGCCGCTGGCCATCGACGTGGTCTGCGACATGCTCACCGGCTCGCTGATCCGCGAGGAGGACGTCGACGCCGAGCGCGGCGTCATCCTCGAAGAGATCGCGATGACCGAGGACGACCCGGGCGACATGGTGCACGACCTGTTCGCGCAGACAATGTACGGGGACACCCCCCTGGGGCGTCCCGTCCTCGGCACCGTCGACACGATCAACGCGCTCGGCGCCGACCGGATCCGCCGCTTCTACAAGAAGCACTACGACCCGACGCACCTGGTCGTGGCCGCCGCCGGCAACGTCGACCACAACAAGGTCGTACGCCAGGTCCGCGCCGCCTTCGAGAAGGCCGGCGCGCTGACCCGCGCCGACGCCGAGCCGATCGGCCCGCGCACCGGCAGCAAGCGCATCCGCACCGCCGGCCGCGTCGACCTGGTGAACCGCAGGACCGAGCAGGCCCACGTGGTCCTCGGCATGCCCGGCCTCGCCCGTACCGACGAGCGCCGCTGGGCGCTGGGCGTGCTGAACACCGCCCTCGGCGGCGGCATGTCCTCGCGCCTCTTCCAGGAGGTCCGGGAGAAGCGCGGCCTCGCCTACAGCGTGTACTCGTACACCTCGGGCTTCGCCGACACCGGCCTCTTCGGCGTGTACGCGGGCTGCCGGCCCAACCAGGTGCACGACGTGCTCCGGATCTGCCGCGACGAGCTCGACAAGGTCGCGACCGAAGGACTGGCCGACGACGAGATCAAGCGGGCCATCGGCCAGCTCTCCGGATCCACCGTCCTCGGCCTGGAGGACACCGGCGCGATCATGAACCGCATCGGCAAGAGCGAGCTGTGCTGGGGCGACCAGATGTCGGTCGACGACATGCTGGCCCGGATCGCCGCCGTGACCCCGGACGACGTCCGCTCGGTCGCACAGGATGTACTGGCCCAGCGGCCCTCGCTCGCGGTGATCGGCCCGCTGAAGGAGAAGCAGGCCGCCCGTCTCGACGAAGCGGTCGCCTAGTTCCGTACGTGAGTAAGGAAGCAAAATGAGCAAGCTGCGCGTGGCAGTCCTCGGCGCCAAGGGCCGCATCGGCGCCGAGGCCGTCAAGGCGGTCGAGGCCGCCGACGACATGGAACTGGTGGCCGCCCTCGGCCGCGGCGACAAGCTGGAGACGCTGGCCGACGCCGGCGCCCAGGTCGCGGTCGAGCTGACCACCCCGGCATCGGTGATGGGGAACCTGGACTTCCTCATCCGTCACGGCATCCACGGAGTGGTCGGCACCACCGGCTGGACCGAGGACCGCCTCGCGCAGCTGGGCACCTGGCTCGACGGTTCGCCGGGGACCGGTGTGCTCATCGCCCCGAACTTCTCCATCGGCGCCGTCCTCACCATGAAGTTCGCCGCCCAGGCCGCCCGCTACTTCGAGTCCGTCGAGGTCGTCGAGCTGCACCACCCGAACAAGGTCGACGCCCCCTCCGGCACGGCGACCCGTACGGCGCAGCTCATCGCGGCCGCCCGCGCCGAGGCCGGCCTCGGAGCCCAGCCCGACGCCACCGCCACCGCCCTCGACGGCGCGCGCGGCGCGGACGTCGACGGCGTCCCGGTGCACGCCGTCCGCCTGCGCGGCCTGCTGGCCCACCAGGAGGTGCTCCTCGGCGGCGAGGGCGAGACCCTGACCATCCGTCACGATTCCCTGCACCACAGCAGCTTCATGCCGGGCATCCTGCTCGGTGTGCGCCGAGTGGCGCAGACCCCGGGCCTCACCTTCGGCCTGGAACACTTCCTCGACCTGGGCTGACCGGACTGATTTGACGATGCGCGCGAAGATCACGTACTTCCTCACGGCCGCCGTCCTGGTGGTCTACTTCGTCCTGGTCGGCAGCCGGGGCCTGATGCTGATCCAGCACGGAACCCTGCTCACGGTCACCTTCGGGGTGGCCGTGCTGATCCTGCCGGTCATCGGTGTCTGGTTCCTCTGGCAGAACACCCGGTTCGTCACGCGGGCCAACCTCCTCGCGACCGAGCTGGAGGCCGAGGGCGGGCTGCCCGTCGACGAGCTGGAGCGGGACACGTACGGGCGGATCCTGCGGGACTCCGCCGACGAGGTCTTCGCGCGCCGCAAGGCCGAGACCGAGGACGCGCCGGGGGACTGGCGCAGCTGGTTCCGGCTCGCCGTCGCCTACCACGACGCCCGGGACACCCCGCGGGCGCGCAAGGCGATGCAGCGGGCGATCGCCCTGCACGACAAGAAGCCCGTACAGGTCTGATCCCTGTACGGGCTTCCCGGGGGCGGTTCAGGCCGGTCAGGCGGCCACGGGCCGGTACTCGTCGGCCCAGGCACCCACCGTGTCGGCAGCCCGGTCGAAGGCCTCGGTCCGCGACAGGAAGTCGGCGTTGTGGTCGGTCAGCAGCACCGGCGCCTCCGCTCCGCCCTGCGCGGACATCGTCAGCGCCTGCCCCTGTACGGTCCTCGGCAGCCCGAGCCAGCGCACCGGCTGCTGCACCGTACGGAGCTCGCCGATCTCGCTCCACGCGGTGGTGCGGGTCACGAAGAACCCCACCCGGCGCAGCCCCGCGGGGCTCACCCACACGCCGACACGCAGGGTCTGCACCGCCGACCCGACGACCGCGAGGGCGGCGATCAGGCAGACGAGGGCTCCGCCCCAGCCGCCCGCGAAGGCGACGATCATCGTGGCCAGCAGCATGAAGGCCGACAGCAGGAGCAGCAGCGCGCCGATGCCCACGCGCCAGGGGCCGGGCCGGTAGGGCCGCCGCCAGCGGTCCTGGTCGGCATGGGCCAGGATCTCGTCGCCGTCGCCGTCGTCATCCACATCGGATACGCCGTCGGCCGTCAGGAAGGGCAGGGGCACGGCTGGACCTCACTCACATGCACGTTCGGTTGGGCTGTGCCCGTGAGGCTACCGTCCCTGGGACGCCTCCGACTGCTGCGACTTCTCCGGCGCCTTGCTCGGCTGCAGTGCGGGCATACCGAGGAGCAGCGAGCCGGCGAGCCCCGCAACCACGGTCAGTCCGACCAGAGTACGGGCGACCAACTGGGTCCTGCCCAGACGCTCGCGCGGCGGCGGAGTGACGTTGCTTCGGAAACGGTCGGCCTCGGAGGCGAAGGCGAACGGGACGGGTTCGCGCCGTAGGAACATCAGAGTGAATCTCCTCGGGGTGGAGGGGGGTGCGTTCTCCTAGGTAGGACGTACGGGCCCGTCAATCGGTGCCGGATTTCGGGACATTAGGAAAAATTCATGGCGGTGCGTCAGCTGTACGATGCCCCGCGCGGCCCCTGCCCGGACCCCGCGCGCCGCGTGCGTCTGCGCAGGCCGTGCGAGGGGCGCCGTAGAGTGGGCGCGCCCCAGGACGCACGTTTGGAAGGACCCCCGGTGAGCGAAACCGCCGCTTCAGATCTGAAACCCAGCTTCCGCAGTGACGTGACGGTGGAGCTGGTGAAGCACTCCGCTGCCGACTCCGACGTACTGTGGGCCGCTCGCGTCTCCACGGCCGGCGAGCAGTCGCTGGAGGAGCTGCAGAAGGACCCGGAGCGCTCCAAGGGCCTCATCAACTACCTGATGCGCGACCGCCACGGCAGCCCGTTCGAGCACAACTCCATGACCTTCTTCATCAGCGCCCCGATCTTCGTCTTCCGCGAGTTCATGCGCCACCGCGTGGGCTGGTCCTACAACGAGGAATCGGGCCGCTACAGGGAGCTGGAGCCCGTCTTCTACGTCCCGGACGCCGAGCGCAAGCTCGTCCAGGAGGGCCGCCCGGGCAAGTACGTCTTCGTCGAGGGCACCCAGGCGCAGCAGGAACTGACCGGCCGCGTCATGGAGGACTCCTACGTGCAGGCCTACGAGGCCTACCGCGAGATGCTCGCGGCAGGCGTGGCCCGGGAGGTTGCCCGTTCGGTCCTGCCGGTCGGTCTTTTCTCCTCGATGTACGCCACCTGCAACGCGCGCTCGCTGATGCACTTCCTCGGCCTGCGTACGCAGCACGAGCTCGCGGCGGTCCCGTCCTTCCCGCAGCGGGAGATCGAGATGGTCGGCGAGAAGATGGAGCAGCACTGGGCGAAGCTCATGCCGCTGACGTACGCGGCCTACAACGGCAACGGTCGCGTTGCCCCGTAAGGGCCGGTACACCTGTGGCGTACAGATATGCGACGTCAAGTCCTAAGTGTCCGTATTGCGGCGTTTCGTAAAGTTCATCTAGGCTGATCAAACGGACCCGGCACTGCTTGAACCCCCGAGCAGGCAGTGCCGGCGTCCAACACCCCGTTGACGTCCCCCGAGGGGACACCGCGAGCATGGCAGCGAGTAGCGTGTTACCCATGGCTCCGATCTCGACTCCGCAGACCCCCTTCGGGCGGGTCCTCACCGCCATGATCACGCCGTTTACGGCGGATGGCGTACTCGACCTCGACGGCGCGCAGCGTCTCGCCGTCCACCTGGTGGACGCAGGCAACGACGGCCTGATCATCAACGGCACCACCGGTGAGTCGCCGACCACCACCGACGCGGAGAAAAACGACCTCGTACGAGCCGTACTCGAAGCCGTCGGAGACCGGGCCCACGTGGTCGCCGGCATCGGCACCAACGACACCCGCCACACCCTCGAGCTGGCCCGCCAGGCCGAGCGCACCGGCGCACACGGCCTGCTCGCCGTCACCCCGTACTACAGCAAGCCGCCGCAGGAAGGCCTCTTCCGGCACTTCACGGCGATCGCCGACGCCACCGGGCTGCCGGTCATGCTCTACGACATCCCCGGCCGCAGCGGTGTCCCGATCGACACCGAAACCCTGGTCCGGCTGGCCGAACACCCCCGTATCGTTGCCAACAAGGACGCCAAGGGCGACCTCGGCCGTGCAAGCTGGGCCATCGCGCAGAGCGGCCTGGCCTGGTACTCGGGCGACGACATGCTGAACCTGCCGCTCCTGTCGATCGGCGCGGCCGGATTCGTCTCCGTGGTCAGCCACGTGGTCACCCCCGAGCTGCGCGCCATGCTGGAGGCCTATCTGGGCGGGGACGTCCAGAAGGCGACCGAGATCCACCAGAAGCTGCTCCCGATCTTCACCGGCATGTTCCGTACCCAGGGTGTGATGACCACCAAGGGCGCGCTGAACCTGCAGGGCCTGCCCGCGGGCCCGCTGCGGCTCCCGCTGATCGAGCTGACCGCCGAAGAGACGGCCCAGCTCAAGATCGATCTTGCCGCCGGCGGGGTACAGCTCTGACAACAGACTTCACAACTGAATAAGAACGAACAAACAAATACGGAACTGACAACAGCAAGTGCACGAATGACATGCGCGCCACGTGCCTTCCGGGGTACGTGGCGTGCGTGGTGAGGAGACACTTTTGAGCCATCCGCATCCGGAACTCGGTCCGCCGCCGAAGCTGCCCAAGGGCGGCCTCAGGGTCACCCCCCTGGGTGGCCTCGGCGAGATCGGCCGCAACATGACCGTCTTCGAGTACGACGGCCGTCTGCTGATCGTCGACTGCGGCGTCCTCTTCCCCGAGGAGGAGCAGCCGGGCATCGACCTGATCCTGCCGGACTTCTCGTCCATCCGGGACCGCCTCGACGACATCGACGGCATCGTCCTCACGCACGGCCACGAGGACCACATCGGCGCCGTCCCCTACCTCCTCCGGGAGAAGGCGGACATCCCTCTGATCGGCTCCAAACTGACGCTGGCCCTCATCGAGGCGAAGCTCCAGGAGCACCGCATCCGCCCCTACACCCTTGAGGTGAAGGAGGGCGAGCGCGAGGCCCTCGGCCCGTTCGACTGCGAGTTCATCGCGGTCAACCACTCCATCCCGGACGCCCTGGCCGTGGCCATCCGCACCGGCGCCGGCCTGGTCGTGGCCACCGGCGACTTCAAGATGGACCAGCTCCCGCTGGACAACCGCCTCACCGACCTGCACGCCTTCGCACGTCTGAGCGAAGAGGGCATCGACCTCCTTCTCTCCGACTCCACGAACGCCGAGGTCCCGGGCTTCGTCCCGCCCGAGCGCGACATCTCCAACGCCATCCGCGGGGTCTTCGCGAGTGCCCAGAAGCGGATCATCGTGGCGTCCTTCGCCAGCCACGTGCACCGCATCCAGCAGATCCTCGACGCCGCCCACGAATTCGACCGCAGGGTCGCCTTCGTCGGCCGCTCGATGGTCCGCAACATGGGCATCGCCCGTGACCTGGGCTACCTGAAGGTCCCGGCCGGTCTCGTCGTCGACGTCAAGACCCTCGACGACCTGCCGGACGACGAGGTCGTGCTGGTCTGTACGGGTTCCCAGGGCGAGCCGATGGCGGCCCTGTCCCGCATGGCCAACCGTGACCACCAGATCCGGATCGTCCCCGGCGACACCGTGATCCTGGCGTCGTCCCTGATCCCGGGCAACGAGAACGCGGTCTACCGCGTGATCAACGGCCTGACCCGCTGGGGCGCCAACGTCGTGCACAAGGGCAACGCCAAGGTGCACGTCTCGGGCCACGCCTCGGCCGGCGAGCTGCTGTACTTCTACAACATCTGCAAGCCGCGGAACCTGATGCCGGTCCACGGTGAATGGCGCCACCTGCGTGCCAACGCCGAGCTCGGTGCCATGACGGGTGTCCCGAAGGACCGCATCGTCATCGCCGAGGACGGCGTGGTCGTCGACCTGATCGACGGCAAGGCCCGGATCTCCGGCAAGGTCCAGGCCGGCTACGTGTACGTGGACGGCCTCTCGGTCGGCGACGTCACGGAGGTCCACCTGAAGGACCGCAAGATCCTCGGCGACGAGGGCATCATCTCGGTCTACGTCGTGGTGGACAGCAGCACCGGCAAGATCGTCAGCGGCCCGAACATCCAGGCCCGCGGCTCCGGCATCGACGACTCGGCCTTCTCCTCGGTCATCCCGAAGATCGAGGAGGCCATCGCCCGCGCCGCGGCCGACGGCGTCGCCGAGCCGCACCAGATCCAGCAGCTCATCCGCCGCACGATGGGCAAGTGGGTCTCGGACGGCTACCGCCGCCGCCCGATGATCCTGCCGGTCGTCGTCGAGGTCTGACCCTCGCCGTAGCGACCGAACGGGAGCGGGGCAACCGGATTTGCATCCGGGGGCCCCGCTCCAGTACGTTTACGTCTCCACCTCGCACGGCACCCCGGCACACACGTGTGTCCGGACGCGTCATGCGGGCGGGTGGGAATACAAGACCCAGGGAGACCTGATAAAGTCTGATCCGCCCGAAAGGGAAAGGCCTCTCCAAGGCCACCAATTCAAATCCCAGCCGGAAACGGTGCGGAAATGTTCTGGTAAGGTTGGAGCCGCTGGAAAGGGAAAGCGCGAAAGCGAATAACCTGGAAAGCACCGAGGAAGTCGGACACGAAAGAGTCTGATAGAGTCGGAAACGCAAGAACAGAACGA
>NZ_JBIAVJ010000018.1:0-203737 GCF_042894025.1 Streptomyces sp. NPDC001549 | reverse complement strand
GATCCAGACGAAGGCCGTTTCCGCGTACGGCGGTTACCGAACCGAGTGATCAAGTACGAGGCACCGTTCGACCTCGGACGTTAAAGGTCAAGCTAGCGGCTGGGCTGGGCTGGGCTGGGCTGGGCTGGGGGGAGGGTGGCGGCGTCGATCAGGAGGCCGTTGAGGCGGGCCAGACCTGCCGTGCCGATATTTCTGCGGAGGTAGTCCCGGATGACGTCGTGCAGGCTGACCCTGCCGCCGCCCTGCGGGTCGAGGGTGATCAGAGACAGGCGTTCCAGGTCCCGGCACAGAGTGCGTGTCTGGTCCTCGGTCAGACCGCTGGTGGCCTGCCACAGCAGAGCGACGACAAGGATGGGCATGAACTCGTCCTCGGCGAAGATGCCGAGCTCGGTAAAGCGGTCCGGGCCCCTGGGCGGCAGCAGGCTGGTTGCGGCCTCGATCGAGGCCTGAACCGCCTGGCGGCGCAGGTGGGCGTCCTCAAGGTTCCAGGTGGCGGCAGACTCGTCCAGGGCAGCAGGCCCGTGCGCGCGCAGCCTGTGAAGACTCCGCTCGGCGGCGGCGGGATCGGCGCCTGCGGCGCACTGTTCGGCAATCAGGCGGTTCGTCAGGCGCAGCAGCAAGGCCCAACGACCGGTAGCCTGGAGCAGGCCCTCGACTAGGGCGTCGGGCAGGGTCGGCAGGTCCCAGGTCAGCACGGCCTTGGCTTGGTCGTGGGACATTTCGTCGACCCGGATGCGGCGCGCGCCAGTTGGCAGCAGAGACGGATTACGGGTGGTGACCAGCCGTACACAGCGGCGGCCGCCCTGGAGAAAGGGAGCGAGCTGCTCGTCTTCCCAAACGTCGTCGAGAACTAGCAGAGTCCGGGGGCGCTGGTCGAGGAGCCGGCCCAGATGGGCGCCTGCCAGGTCGGGATCGTCGAACTCGGTGGGGTCGCCGGTGATGAACCGGGTGACTTCCGAGACCTTGGCGGCCACGGCTGCACGTCCGCGGACATCCCGGCCGATGGTGACGGGATAGATCCGCGAACGGAACCTTCGCCGCACGCGTCTGTGGGCACACACGGCTTTTGCCAGAGTGGTCTTACCGAACCCTCCAGCTCCCCACAGGGAGGTGGTGATGCCGACCGCGTGGCCGTCGCGGCACACCGCCTCCACCGTGGCGTGGGTCTGGGCCCGGTCTACGAACCAGCTAGGAACGGCCGGAGGCAGCGGAGGCGGCGGATCGTCGCGGACCGCCGGGGGGTGCTCCTGCTTCCACATCGCGGCAACTGCCGTTACGACCGCCAGCAAGCCCAGCACGCCGACCCATAGCCACGGGTGCTGCCGAAGCTCATCCAACAGGCCGGGCCAACGCTGTTTGGACGTGGCGGCGTTCGCCGCCAGCGCGAGCAAGACCGCCAGCACCGCACTTGCGCCGGCAAGCACCAGCACCACGATCCGCACCTGTGCACCCCCGGCAACGGTCTCCTGCGCGGATCATAAGCAACAAGCCGACCGCATTATCAGCGAAACACGGTAGAGCAGTACATATCTGCCCCGTGTGTACTAGCCGCACAGTGCGTGAGGAATTCTTATGGGGCACTCAGTAGTTGCGCAGCCCTGTGGGAGCCAAACACCGACCGCAGACACCCAATCCGTATTCCGTCACCCCGCGTGTCACATTTCGTCGGTTCCCCAGGGTAAGAGCTCGTCTGCCCGAACAGGTCTGGCACCCGGCCCTGGACCCCGACGGGACCCTGCGTGAGTCTGCCGAGGTCGCCGAGCTGACCGGCATGGTCGACCTGAACGGCTACCCGGCCGGCACCCGCATCATCGTGCGCCGCGAGCGCCCGCACCCCGGCGCCCAGCTGTCCCTGTTCGACTGCGACGAGGGCCTGCGGCACCAGGTTTTCCTCACCGACACCCCCTTCGCCGGCGGCGGTTCCGCGCAGTTCCTGGAGGTCCGCCACCGCGGACATGCCACCGTCGAGGACCACATCCGGTGCGGCAAGACCACCGGCTTCGGACGCTTCCCATCCCGCCTGTTCTCCGTCAACGCCGCCTGGCTCGAGCTCAGCCTCGCGGCCATCGACCTTCTGGCCTGGACCCGCGTCCTGCTGCTGGACGGCGAGCTGGCTACCGCCGAACCCAAGAAACTCCGCTACCGAATCCTGTACGCCGCTGCCCGTCTCACCCGCGGCGGCCGTTGCCTCCACCTGCGGATCGCAGCAACCTGGCCCTGGCGGCACCAACTCGCCGCCGCCTTCCACCGTCTGGCCGCCCTACCCCGCCCCGCCAACTGACCAGCCGCCCCGGCCACCTACGACACGAAAGACCTTGGAGAACCCAACCAACGCGCCGGGTCCCCACCATGCCCACCACCCGATACCGCCTCGATCAACCCCACAGCGTCACCTCGTCACCCCAAGCGAAACAGCGAGGCTAACGCTTGACTTCCGCGTATTGATGTTGTTGACCGACTTGTCGAACGCCGACCCGCCGCCTCAATGCCCCACCAGCACCCGGCCGCGTACGAGAAACTAAGCCGACAGCCGGATTAATCGCCTTCCAGCTCATCCAGACCCCGGCACGGTCCCTCGCCTGATCAGGCGAGACGTACCCGCTCGCCCCTCGGGAGCTCAGCGAATGCCAGCACAGCCGACCCTCGTGGTGGTCAGCGGTCCACCCGGCAGCGGCAAGACCACCCTCGCGCACAGCCTTGCCGACGAGCTCGGCTGCCCCGCGATCATCCGCGACGAGATCAAGCAGGGCATGGTCATGAGCACCGGGATCGACCAGCCCGGAGCCGACGACCTCAACATTCCTGCCGTGCATGCCTTCGACACCCTCAGCGTGCTCCTCCAGGCCGTCGTCGCCGAGGCCGCCTACCAGGACCGACTCTGGCGCCCCGGACTCGAACCCCTCGCGGACATCGCCAGCCTTCGGATCATCCGCTGCACCACTTCCACCTCAGCCATCGTCGAGCGGATGGCCGAACGCGCCAACTCTGAACGGCACCGGGCAGCGCACGGCGACCGGCAGCTCCTCACCGACAGCGCCGCTGGCACCTATGCGCCGGAACAGTTCGCCGACATCTCCCTCGACGTGCCCACGCTGCTGGTTGACACGTCCGACGGCTACCAACCGGGGAACCCAGAGATCACCGCCTTCATCCGAACTCAATGACTTCCCGCTCAGCCGAACACGCAGCTCGTTCAGTGCCCGTCCCTCCCTAGATCGGCGGGGTGGGCGTCCCCCACACGGCCTCGGTCGCATTGCCGCCGAGAGGGCTCATGCCCCGCACGTGCGACGGCCGCCATCAGGACCTTGGCCGCATCGAGGGGTGACATCCCGCTCACCTGCGTCGACCTCGGCCTACTACACGCGGTCCCGCACCGGGTTTCGGTGCGGGCGACGCTCTTGGCGATCTGACCGGCCGAGCGGTCACTACCCCTGCATAGCTCGATGTTCTCGGCCTTGAACGCCAGCGTAAACAAAGAACGTGGGTGCGGCTTCTCCTTCCCCGCGCTCTCCATGATGGAGATCATCCTTTCGGGGTCAGAGCCCGCGATCTCCGATGTCTTCCAAATTGGATCAAGCCCGGTCCGAATTTTCGATCTTGACACCGGGATGATGTGCTTATTGCACTTGGGTGACCTTCATAACACGCTAGGTCTGTGCGGCCCGCGCTTTCCGCCTAGTAAGATCAGCCCGTCGACTGGATGCACCGCCCGGCCACCGCACACTTCAAGTGCGAGCCCCTGGCCACTAGCGTCCCACATGCGGATATCGGGATCGGGGGACCGCCAGCGGACACCCCAGTGGTACTTCAAGGAAGTGACTATGCGTTGGCGTCGGGACCCTTCACGGCGCGCTCTCGTGAAGGAATGCGAGAGGCTACTCGCCGATCTCCCTATTCCCGTTCCCTTCAGCGTCGAGGCGCTGGTGCGAAATATGGAACATGCGCTGAGTCGCCAGATTCGGCTGGTGCCAATGGATGATCCTGATGGGGGCCTGGGCACAGCATGTGGCCTTCGGGTCAAAGCGCTGGAGTTCACGATTATCCTCTACCGCCGCCGTTCAAGTCGCTGCCAGACCGAGCACATTATCCTCCATGAGCTCGCGCATGAGTGGCTGGACCACGGAACCACCCTGACGGCTGCCGAGATTGAGCGATACGTACCTGAACACATCCGCGAGGAAGTTCTTCGGCGTTTCCCAACAACTCTGGTCCAAGGACGCGTGAATTTCGATAGCCCCGAGGAAAAACGGGCCGAGCTTTCGGCATCGCTGATAAAGCGGTTGGCGCGCCGTCAGCCGATCGGGGGAGACGACATGGTTAGCCTCCTTGAATCCTCACTTTCTCACCCCGTTGCTCCACCGCGGCGCCGAGTCTAACCGCGAGTTACCGGCGATCACCAGGACGGAGTTTCCGGATTTGTGATTTAGCCACCACGCAGTCCACCTCCCGTAAAATCGCGGCTGTGGTCAGCCGGCCTTCCGGGTTGGTGAGCATCCAGCCAGCCCGTAGATATGCACTGGTTACGTGTTCGATTTCATCAAATACCTGACTGCGGCAGTGATGACCGTCATCGCCGTATGGCGATTCCCGGCAGTTCGGTACGCCGATGCTCACCGCCGGGCCCTCTGGGGTGGGTACGCCGGATTCGCCGTAGCTCTATGGCTCTACACGCCAGCAGCGATGCGTGCGGTGGATCGAATCCCCGTAGTCGACCTGAGCGCCCCGCTCAGACACTTTGCCAGCACTGCCGCCATCCTCGCAGCCTTGACTTACGTCGCAACCAGCTATGGGAAGAGCTCGGAGACCGTCGTGCCCCGGCACGTCGCGGTCTCGCGCTGGATCGCCCGCGCATCCTATAAGGCAGGCGCAATAGGCGTGATTCTGCTCACGGTCCTATTCTTCACCGTGCTGGACCGCACCACACCGAGCCACAGTTTTCTAATCGATCATGCTGGGGAATGGGGTGCCGCGGCCTACATGACCGTTTTCTACTTCTTCCCATTCATCACGACTGCGGTTTGCGGCTACCAATGGACAAGGGCGGCACGCCAGGCCGAGAACACCAGCATGCGTGTTGGGCTGGGCTTGATGGGGGCCTCGATGTGGATGGGGCTGGTCCACACAGTGGCCCGTGTCGCCATCCTCTGGGGAGCGGTGGGAAGCGACGTCTGCCCCGAGACGCTCGCGGACCAACTGCTGGAACTCGGCCCGATGGTCGGTCAGCCACGCCAGGTAGAACAACCCCTGGGTGATGACGCCGGCGTCGCGGCCTCGCTTGTACTCGACCACGACCGGCGAGCCGTTCTCGTCCAGGCCTAGCGAGTCGATCCGGCCGCGATGAACTGGTCCGGTGCTGTACTCGCTGGCCAGGAACCGGACCCCCAGCATGGCCTCCATGTTCGCCTCGACCACGTCCTGCAGGTGACGCTCCACCTCTGCAGGGCGTGCGGCTATCTCTGCCGCGCTTCCCCCGGCCACATCGAACAGCCTCAGCCCCGACACCCCCATAGCTCGTGCTTCGCAGGCCTCAACGGTGAGGGAGCCCGGATTGTTTCCGGCGAAGCCATCGGTGTCGTGAAGGTCCTGTAAGAGTGGCGCGCACCCACCAGTTGGATACCACCCCGGCCGCACCCGTGACGCCTACTGCCCCTGCCGCCAACTGACCCCCTCTCTGGAAGCCATCGCCGCCGAGCACGGCAACCGGATCAAGATCGTCAAGCTGAACATCGACGAGAACCCGGAAACGGCCGACGCGTACGGCGTCATGCTCATCCCGACGATGAACGTCTTCGTCGGCGGAAGGGTCGCCAAGACCATCGTCGGTGCCAAGCCCAAGGCGGCCATCGAGCGCGAACTGAGAGACCTGCTCAACGTCTGATCCGAGGCCGTTGGCCTGACCACAAGCGGTGACCAGCATGTGCTGGTCACCGCTTGTGCGTTTGGGGGCGAGGGAGGCCTCGTCGCCCGTGCGGGCCCGGAGGCGAGTACGGACACGGCGACGTGATCTGCGGCTCAGCCCCTGCGAACACCGCCGGCTCGCCCAGCGCGGGGTGGCACCGGCACGGGGGTGCGGTCACTTATCAGCGGCGCCGCACCACAATGTCGGCGTCGAAAGGCGCGATGGAGCAGTGGAGTTGGGCTGTCAGTGGAGTCTGGTACGCATGGAGCTGTGACGGGCCTCGGATCAGGTGCGGAATATTCTGAGGCATATAACCGTGTACTCTCTGGGGAGTTGGACTCGCCAGGGCTGGAGGTGGGCACGTGCGCAACCAGAGGAGCTTGGTTGCGGATCCCGGGATGCTCACGCTGGCCCGTGACTCGCGCGGCTGGACACAGTCCGATCTTGCTGACGAGATGTCGCATCTTGACGGCAGCCGCATCACCCAGGGGTACGTCAGCCGGGCTGAAGCCGGCCGCATCCCCGTCAGGGACGGGCGCGTGCAACTGTTCGCCGACGCCCTTCGCTACACCGCCGACACGCTGTGCCGCACCACTGACACGGCCGGGACAGGTGTCGGACTGGTACACCACCGCAAGCGCGCCTCCATGGGGGCGCCCGCTCTGCGTCGGATCCATGCAACGTTGGCGCTCACCCGGCTCCAGGTCGACTCCTTGGCCCGGGCAGCAGACCTCCATCGCAACGATCGCTTTCGGCGTGTGGAGGTCAACGACTTCGACACTCCCGCGGACGCGGCGGAGACGATGCGTGAGGAGTGGGACGTCCCCGCGGGACCGATCGAGGACATGGTCGCCCTGCTCGAAGATGCTGGCGCTCTGGTCGTAGTCCGGGATCTCTGTACCACCGAGCTCGACGCCGTGAGCCAGTGGCCCCCCGGCGGGTATCCGCTGATCCTGCTCAACTCGCATGCGCCCGGGGATCGTTCACGCTTCAGCCTGGCCCATGAGCTGGGTCACCTGGTGATGCACGGCGAGCCTGGTGAGGGGCGCGTGCAGGAGGACCAGGCCAACCGGTTCGCCGCCGAGTTCCTCATGCCCCATGACGCGGTCCTGCCCGAGCTGAAGCCAGGCATCGACGTGTCCCGCCTGCTGGACCTCAAGGCCCGGTGGGGGGTGTCCATGGCGGCTCTCATCAGGCGAGCCATGGACTTGGGAGTCATCAGCGAATGGCACTACCGCACGCTCATGGTCGAGTTGTCCGCCCTCGGCTACCGCACCGCCGAGCCGACCACCATCCGGCGCGAAACCCCGCGCCACCTCGCTCAAGCCGTCACCCGGCTTGAGCAGCAGCTCCACCTCAGTCCGACCGAGACCGCCCACCTGGCGGGCCTGGGTCGCGAGGAGTTCCACGAGATCTACTTGTGCGCTTCTTCTCCGTCCGGACACAAGGACGTGCCGGACTCTTCTGTGAGGTGATTCATGAGCAACACCCCCTCCCCGAGGCGGCGACCGCCCGCCCTGAAGACGCTCGACCACACCGTTGCCGCCGTGCCGCTTCTCCAGGGGCGGGTACTGCTCCACGAAAACGCCGTCAATCTTCCGCGCCCGCGGCACGCGCTCGATGACGACTTCAGCGGCGTCGTGATGACCGGAGCCAAAGCCGACGAGCGGGCCTTCCACCTTCGCAGCACGGCGGGCTACGAAGGCACCCTGCTGATCGACAGCGCCCCCTACACCACCTACGTCGCGACCGCGGACGAGCCGTTCATGGTGCCCACCGACGAGCTGTTCGCCTCAGTGGACACCTCGCTGGCCTTCCAGAAGGCACGCGGAGCGAGCGCAGCACTGACCCCGACCGGCTACATTCCGCCCGCGGACTCCAAGACGCTCAAGGCAGTAATACGCGAGGCCAACAAGATCGAACGCGCCGACACCATCGTGACGCTCCCGATCGACGTCACGTGGCTGAACCGCGAGAACATCGGTCAACTCATCGCGGTCTGCACGAAGATCCGGCACCCGAAGGCCCTCGTCCTCTTCCGCCAGTTCGATCCGCTGGAGCAGACGAAGGACATCCCCGCCAATCTGCGCCGCCTGCTGGCCGGGGTCGAGCACGTGGCGCTCCTGCGGACCGACCTCGCTGCGCTTGATGCGATCGCGCACGGCGCCCTCTGCGCCGGCATCGGCGTTCAGAGTTCACTCCGCCACGCGATCCCGCCCGGCGAGAAGGCCCAGACCAACAAGGCCGGCCCCACCTACCCGAACGTGCTGATGCCGGAGCTCATGTGCTTCAAGGGCGCCGAGTCCCTCGCCAGGCTGTACAGCAACGTGGATCCCGCAACCTGCTCCTGTGAGGAGTGCGACGGACGCGGTCTCGATCGCTTCCTCCTGCCGGACGGCCAAACCCGGCGCGAGGCCGACAATCACACCGTCCTCACGTGGAGCGACTGGGTCACCGAGATGGCCTGCTACCAGCCAGGCACTCCGCGCAAGTCGTGGTGGCGCGACAAATGTGCGGCCGCGATCGACCGCTACGCGTTGGAGAACCAGCGCATCGGCCTGGGCGCCAGCCCCAGGTCCGGATTCCAGGCGCCCTCGCCGCTCAAAGCATGGGCGACACTCCCCGTCGCCCCGTAGCGAGCCGCGGGCTGGACGCTCAGGGGAGCTGGCGGTGGACGTCTTCCAGGAACTTCCAGCCGGCGACGGTATGACGTCTGCGCACGAAGGGACGCGGCGGCACCACCACTTCCACCGAGTCCCCCTGAAGCGTGAGCAGGCCGATGCCGTAAAAGTCCGCACGCAGCACAGCATCATCCTTGCGCCGCAATACGCCGTCCACCACCACCGCGCGAGAACAGAACGGAGTAAATCGCTCGGCCTTCTCCATCGCCGACTCCCAGCTACGGCCGGGCACGAACGCCATGTCGATATGGACAGGCTGCGCCGCGCGACGGGTGATCGACCCATCCCTGCGGACCGCCGCGCCCTTCGGAAGGGACTTCAGCACCCGCCGCTCCCTCTCGCTCAAGGAGCCGGCAGGAACCGCCTCGCCCAGGGGCAGCGCCATGAGGAGATCCAGCACGTCAGGTCGCGTCAGCGGCGGCATCCCTTCAGCTGCCCGCCGCTCCCGCTCGAGCGCGTCATACCGATAGGCCACAACAGCTTCCGTCCCGAAGGCTTCGACGAGCGCGAGCTTCGCCTCGCGGGGCACGAGGTCGCAGGGAGCCAGCGCACCTGCGACGACA
Organism: Streptomyces sp. NPDC001549; assembly: GCF_042894025.1. Taxonomy (NCBI): domain Bacteria; kingdom Bacillati; phylum Actinomycetota; class Actinomycetes; order Kitasatosporales; family Streptomycetaceae; genus Streptomyces; species Streptomyces sp. NPDC001549. The sequence goes on along the minus strand of NZ_JBIAVJ010000018.1, from coordinate 194,594 downwards.
TCCATCTGCTCTCGCTCCACGACCGACATGAACCAACCCGCTCTCGTCTCGAACTGACGCCCTCGTCCGCGGTGCGCCTGCACGCCCCTGCCTACCCTCAGGCACCCATCACCGGAAGCACGAGCGGCTCACGTTCACACGATCCACTCGCCAGTCCCCTCCTGGCCGCAGCCGAGCGGGGCCGACACCCCTAACCAGCCTTCCCCTGCACGAGACACGGGAACGCCTCAGCACGGATGGCCAGGCTAGTACGGGCGCTCGTACGCCCGGCGGCCACCCCGTCGGATGATCGCGAAATGGCCAGCACCCGTCGCAGGCCGACCAGCAAGCGTCCACGGCGGCCACCAACGAACGACTGCGAGCCTAGCCACCACACGCGGCCATGCCTACATCTGTCCGAATCTTCATGCCGCCTGCCAACCCCATTGCCCTTCCACCCACGCCAGGCGGAGTGCGGCTGCGAGCATGCCCGTGCAGGCATTCGCACGGTGGGGAGTTCAGGTGCCACGACAGCTCAACGAACGGCAGCAACAGGTGCTGCAATGGGTCGCCCGAGGCTGCCCTGACGGCGTGTGGGAAGGAACCGGGCACAAACTCAGCTGCCAAGCCCTGCACAGCCGCGGACTAGTCAAAGTCTCCAAGCGACAGGGGCAATGGTCCGTCGCCCTCACCAAGGCCGGCCAGCAATACCTGGACCACGGATCCCATCCGCCCGAACAACCTTGCAGCAAAGACACCGCACCAGCGCCACGGGCTGGAAGCCAGTCACCCGACGTGGCCAAGAGCGAGAAATCCAGCGCCAGGTCGGTTGCGCCCGTGCCACCGCAACGAACCAGGCCCCTTCCACGGAAGAAGGCCAAGACCGTCACGGAGCAGCTCCTGGAAGAGCTCGTCGAAGCCGGCGGTCGAATCGTCAAACGTGAAGCCAGTGGTCGGGAGACCGAGAAATGGCCGATCCGTGTCGCCGCGGCGCGCCGGTCGGGAAAGATCCCCGAGACGAAGGAACTGCACGCGGGCTGGTGCCGCGATGGATACGAAATCCGCCTGGTCGACACCCCCGCCTGGCGGTTGGCCGTGCTGCCACCCATTCCCGTACCGGTACGGCTCACCGCTCCGCACCCGGTGGTCAAAGCTCTACAGGGGCACCCCCAGCCCATGAGGCTGACCAAGTCTGTGCAGGGTCGATCCTTCCGTCTCATCCACGCATTGCTCACCGCAACGCAGAGACTGGGATACGCCAGCGCGTTCGGCACAGCCGAGAGCGCACCGGCAGCACATCGCCGGCGAGACGGCCCTCCCCACTTCACCGTCACAGCCCAGGGGCAGAGATGCGATTTCCTCATCCTGCAGGAACAGGACCGGACCGAACACCTCCCCACGACGAAGGAACTCGCTGACGCAGAGAAGCACTCCTGGGTCAGGATTCCGCGGTACGACCACTCCCCCTCTGAACGCCTGAGGATCTGCGTCAGCGGCGGCCTGCGACACAGGGCCGGCGAATGGGCCGACACGGCCGCACGCCCCCTGGAGGACCAGCTCGCCGAAATCGTGCAGGAGGTCGGCCTCCGCGGGCAGGCAGCCGAACGCAAGCGTCTGGCGGACCTTGAGGAGGCCCAGCAGAAGCGCCTGCGATGGGAAGCCGTGAAACGTCAGGCCACGGCCGAATACGCAGAGGCATACCGCGCCCGCCACCTTGAAGCACAGAACGCGGCGTGGAGGCGGGCAGTGGGTCTTGTCGAGTACGTCGGCGCACTCCGACTCCACGCAGAGAGCCTGCCGCTCGGACCGGCCAAGGACGAAGCGGAGGCGTGGATCGCCTGGGCCGAGAGCCACGTGCAACGCCTGAATCCGCTCAACGGTGCACCGTTGATGCCGGAGATTCCCGAACCCCGGGCCGAGGACCTCAAGCCGTTCATGCACGGCTTGAGTCCCTACGGACCCAGCTACTGAGCACCCACTCTGTGGCTGCCGGCCTCGATGCCACACCTGGCAGCGCGCCCGCCGCCGCAGCCAGCGACGGCGGAACGGACCGATTTTCTTCAAGTCTCCGCAAAGTCAGACCGCACAAACCGAGCTCAGCACCCAGCACGACCTGCACTATCACAGTACTGACGCCTCGTCAGAACGAGCGTCACGAGCGTCATCTCAGCGTCAAGATATCGCCCGTAACGCCCACAATGCACATAACGCACACCGGGAAACCTGCAGGTCAGGCGGCCTTCGCGATGGGTTCAAGGATCGCGACGCACTCCACGTGGTGGGTCATCGGGAAGAGGTCGAAGACGCGGAGGGTGCGAACCTTGTAGCCGTTCTCCTTGAAGTAGCCGAGGTCGCGGGCCAGGGCCGCCGGGTCGCATGCCACGTACGCGATGCGGCGCGCCGAGAGGCCCGTGATGTGGCGGACCGTCTGCTTGCCCGCGCCCGCGCGCGGGGGGTCCAGGACGACCAGGTCGCATTCCGTGATCCCGGTCTTCGGGAGGATCTGCTCGACCTTGCCCTGCTCGATGCGGACCCGCGGGAAGTCCGCCAGGTTGTGCCGGGCGTCCTCCACCGCGCGCTTCGTCGACTCGATGCCGAGGACGGCCCCGGTCTCGCCGAGGCGTTCCGCGAGGGCTCCCGCGAAGATGCCGACGCCGCAGTAGAGGTCGAGGGCCATCTCGCCCTTGCGCGGCATCAGGCCCTGCATGACGGCCTTGATCAGGGTGTCCGCGGCCTGCGGGTGGACCTGCCAGAAGCCGCCCATGCCCACGCGGTACGTACGGCCGTCCGCGCGCTCCCGTACGAAGGGTCGGCCGTGGACGCGGTGGACGCCGCCGTCCTTCTCCTCCACGCGGAGGACCGAGACCGGCTTGTCCAGCTCCACGAGGGGGAGACGGCCGCCGGGGCGGGGGGTCAGGACGACCTGGCGGTCCTGGGAGCCGGTCGCCGCGATCGCCTCGACCGTGGCCATCTGCGGCCAGTCCTGCTTCTCGATGCCCAGTTCGCTGACGCCCGGCGCCGCGATCATGCAGTGCTCGATCGCCTCGATCTCGTGCGAGCGGTGGCGGCGCAGGCCGACGGTGCCGTCCTCGTCGATGGCGAACTGCACGCGGGTGCGCCACTGCGGCACCTGCCCGGCCGGCAGCTTGTCGCCCTCGGCCGGCATCACGGTGCCGTCCCAGCCGGCTTCCTCCGGGGTGAGCCCCGCGAGCCGCTTCAGCTGCTCGGCGACGACCTCGCCCTTGAGCCGGCGCTGGGCGCCGGGCTTGGCGTGCTGCCAGTCGCAGCCGCCGCACTTGCCGGGGCCGGCGTACGGGCAGGGGGCCTCGACGCGGTCCTTGGAGGCGTCGAGCACGGTGATCGCGTCGGCGCGCAGGTAGCGGGAGTCGACGTCGCCCTCGGTGACCTTGGCGACGACCTTCTCGCCGGGCAGGGTGTGGCGGACGAAGAGGACGCGGCCGTCCTCGGTCCGGGCGATGCAGTGTCCGCCGTGCGCGACGGGGCCGACCTCGACCTCGTACTCCTCCCCGACCAGTGACTGCTTCTCGTTCTGCTCGACGCTCGTCATGGTGGGGAGACTCCAAAAACTGAAACAACGGAAAACGGCCGGACGACCGACCCACCAGTTTACGTGGATCTCGTCCGGCCGTTCACCAACCTGCTCAGCCCTTCGGGGTGGGCTCCTTCGGCGGCCGCGGGGGCCGCGGAGTGTCCACCGGTCCGCGGCGCACCGCACCCGGGGCGTTCCAGTCCTGACGCTTCTTCGCCCGCCGCTTGGCGAGCTCCGAGGACTCCAGCTGGTAGGGCACCGAGGTGACCATCACACCGGGGGTGAAGAGCAGCCGGCCCTTGAGGCGCAGCGCGCTCTGGTTGTGCAGCAGGTGTTCGTACCAGCGGCCGACGACGTACTCGGGGATGTAGACGCTGACCGCGTCGCGCGGGTTCTCGCTGCGCAGGCCCTTGACGTACTCGACCACCGGGCGGGTGATCTCGCGGTACGGCGAGTCGAGGATCTTGAGCGGGACGTTGATCCCGCGCCGGTCCCATTCCTCGCGCAGGGCCTTGGTCTCGGCCGGATCGACGCTGATGCTGAGCGCTTCCAGGGTGTCCGAGCGGGTCAGCTTGGCGAACGCCAGGGCGCGCAGCGTGGGCTTGTGGACCTTGGAGACCAGGACGATCGAGTGGACCCGGGAGGGCCGCACGCTGTCGTCGCTGGGGCCCTCGGCGGCGGCGATCTCGGCGGAGACGCGGTCGTAGTGCTTCCGGATCGCGCTCATCGTGCCGTAGAAGATCAGCATGCCGAGCAGGGCCACCCAGGCGCCGTGGGTGAACTTCGTGGCGAGGACGACGACCAGCACCATGCCGGTGAAGAAGGCTCCGAAGGCGTTGATCGCCCGGGAGCGGTGCATCCGGCGGCGGGCGGCGACGTCGCGCTCCGATTTCAGGTGGCGGTTCCAGTGCCGGACCATGCCGATCTGGCTCAGCGTGAAGGAGACGAACACGCCGACGATGTAGAGCTGGATCAGCTTGGTCGAGTCCGCGTCGTAGACCCAGACGAGCAGGATGGCCGCGCCGGCGAGGAGCACGATGCCGTTGGAGAAGGCGAGCCGGTCGCCCCGGGTGTGCAGCTGGCGCGGCAGGTAGCGGTCCTGCGCGAGGATCGAGCCGAGCAGCGGGAAGCCGTTGTACGCGGTGTTCGCGGCCAGGAAGAGCACCAGCGCGGTGGCCGCGGCCAGCAGGATGAAGAGGAAGCTGCCGTCACCGAAGACGGCCTCGGCCACCTGCGAGATCACCGGGTTCTGGATGTACTCGGGGCCGACCGGGACGCCGTTCGCGAGCAGGTCCTCGGCGGGGTTCTCGGCCATCCTCACGTCGCTGGCCATGGCCAGGCCGATGATCCCGCAGAACATGGTGACGGCCAGGCCGCCCATGTAGGCGAGGGTGGACGCGGCGTTCTTGCTCTTCGGCTTGCGGAAGGCGGGTACGCCGTTGCTGATGGCCTCGACGCCGGTCAGGGCGGCACAGCCGGAGGAGAAGGCCCTCAGCAGCAGGAAGACCATCGCGAAGCCGGCCAGCCCCTGTTGCTCGGGTTTGATCTCGAGGTCGGCGGTCGGCGCCGTCAGGGTCTCGCCGAGGACGATGCCCTTCCAGGCACCCCACCCGATCATGACGAATACGGCGGCGACGAAGACATAGGTCGGGATCGCGAAGAGCTTCCCGGATTCCTTCACACCGCGCAGGTTCATCAGTGTGAGGAGAAGGATCATGACGGTCGCCGAGAGCACCTTGTGCTCGATGACGAAATGCACCGCGGAGCCGAGATTCTCGACCCCGGAGGAGATCGACACGGCGACGGTCAGGACGTAATCGACGAGCAGGGCGCTCGCCACGGTGAGGCCGGCCCGGGGTCCGAGGTTCGTGTTGGCGACCTCGTAGTCGCCGCCACCGCTCGGGTAGGCGTGGACGTTCTGGCGGTAGGACGCCACGACGGTGAACATCAGCACGACGACCGCGAGCGCGATCCAGGGGCTGTACTGGTACGCCGACACGCCCGCGATCGACAGGACCAGCAGGACCTCGCCGGGGGCATATGCCACGGAGGACAGCGGGTCGGAGGCGAAGACGGGAAGGGCGATCCGCTTGGGAAGGAGTGTTTCTCCGAGGCGGTCGCTGCGTAGCGCCCGGCCGATCAGGATCCGTTTGGGCACGTCGGTCAGTTTGGACACGCAGAGGATCGTAAGCGTTCGAAATCAGACTGACGAACCCCCACCCCCTCATACCGCAATCCCGCCGCAATTCCTCCCCACCCGCAGCACGACTGCGACGCAAGAGGCCCCATCGGTGACCGCCCGTGTGTAGCTTGGGCCATGGTCTGAGACCCTGTTAAACCAGAGCATGCAATGAGGCTGGGAACCAGCGAGTCGCTGACAGCCGGAAGGACGGCCGTGCACATCGTCATCATGGGTTGCGGAAGGGTGGGCTCCGCCCTCGCGCAAACCCTGGAACAGCAGGGGCATACGGTCGCCGTCGTCGACCAGGACCCCACCGCATTCCGCCGGCTCGGCGCCGGATTCGGCGGCCGCCGCGTCACCGGTGTCGGCTTCGACCAGGACACCCTGCGGGAGGCGGGAATCGAGGACGCGGGCGCCTTCGCCGCCGTCAGCAGTGGTGACAATTCCAACATCATCGCCGCCCGCGTGGCCCGGGAGATGTTCGGCGTCGAGAACGTCGCCGCCCGCATCTACGACCCCAAGCGCGCCGAGGTCTACCAGCGCCTCGGCATCCCCACCGTCGCCACCGTGCGCTGGACGGCCGACCAGATGCTGCGCCGGCTGCTGCCCTCGGGCGCCGAGCCGCTGTGGCGCGACCCGAGCGGCGGGGTGCAGCTCGCCGAGGTGCACACCTCCGCCGCCTGGATCGGCCACAAGGTCAGCAAGCTCCAGGACGAGACGGGCGTCCGCGTGGCGTTCCTCACCCGCCTGGGCGAGGCGATGCTGCCCACGTCGGCGACGGTCCTGCAGGAGGGCGACCTCGTCCACGTGATGATGCGCACGGACGAGATCGACAAGGTCGAGGCGGCGTTCGCCGAGGGGCCTGAGGAGGCACACGCATGAGGGTCGCGATCGCCGGTGCAGGCGCGGTGGGCCGCTCCATCGCGGGCGAACTGCTGGAGAACGGCCACGAGGTGCTCCTGGTCGACAAGGCCCCGACCGCCATCTCGGTCGAGCGGGTGCCGCAGGCCGAGTGGCTGCTGGCCGACGCCTGCGAGATCACCTCGCTGGACGAGGCGGCGCTGCAGCGCTGCAACGTGGTCATCGCGGCCACCGGTGACGACAAGGTCAACCTCGTCGTCTCGCTGCTCGCCAAGACCGAGTACGGGGTGCCGCGCGTGGTGGCCCGCGTCAACAACCCGAAGAACGAGTGGCTCTTCAACGAGTCCTGGGGCGTCGACGTCGCCGTCTCGACGCCGCGCCTGATGTCGGCCCTGGTCGAGGAGGCCGTGAGCGTCGGCGACCTCGTCCGGCTGCTGCGCTTCAGCCACGGCGACGCCAACCTCGTCGAGCTGACCCTGCCGGCCGACTCCTCGGTCGCGGGCACCCAGATCGGCGACATCACCTGGCCCGAGGACACCTCGCTGGTCACGATCATCCGGGGCAACCGGGTCCTCACCCCGCACGGGGAGGAGACCCTGGAGCCGGGCGACGAGCTGCTCTTCGTGGCCGCCCAGGCCCGTGAGGAACAGCTGGAGGACCTCCTCCAGGCCCGCCGCTAGCCCTGCGGGCCTGCTCGACGTCGAAGGGGGCGTGCCCGTACCGGGCACGCCCCCTTCGGGCTTCCCGCCCGGGCCGCCTCGGGTGGGTGCCGCACGGGTACGACCCGGCACCCCGCCCCGCGGCCACGGACGCGCGTTCCCGCCCCGTCGGAGCCGGTGCCGGGCCCGGCAGCACTGGCCCGCCCCGGGCCGCCGACCCTACGGGCTCACCCCCGCGCGGCGGCCGGCCCCGCGGGCGCCGGGACTAGCTCCTGCGGCCCTCCGCTCCCCGGCGCTCAGCCCCGCGCGGCGGCCTGACCCGGGGGAGCGGGCTCTCCCCCACGCGGCCGTTCCGGCCCGGGAGGCCCGGAGGCCGGGAGCGGCCCGCCAAGGCACACCCGCCGTGGGCCCCACCTCCGCGCAGTGGCCTGCGGGCGCCGGGACGTGCTCCTGCGGCCGTGCGGGGGTGAGGCGTGCGGTGCGGCCTCGGCCCGCGCCCGCAGGCGCGTTCCGGCGCGGCAGCGCAAAGGGGCGGGACCGGCCCCCTGGCCGGTCCCGCCCCTTTCGTCGGCTGTGCGCCGTCAGGCCTTCGGCCCCTTGGCGGCGGCCTCGGCGGCCTCCTTGGCCTCCCACTCCGCGATCACGTCGATCGGCGGCGGCGCCTTCGCCAGGAAGACCCAGGTGAAGTACACGGCGAGCACCATCGGCGGGAGCTTCAGCGCGATCAGCACCCAGCCCAGCTGCGTCGCGTCACCCCACCAGTAGATCGGGAAGAGGATCGCGTACTTGGCGAGGAAGATCAGGCCCCAGGCCAGGCTGGCCTTGACGTACGCCTTCTTGCGCCCGGGGTTGCGGGTGCGCCAGGAGAGGTTCTCCTTGAACACCGGCCCCAGGATCACGCCGAGCAGCGGGAAGCCCACCAGCGCCGAGACCGTGAAGGCCACGCCCAAGCCGACGCCGTAGATCATGCCGGGCAGGTAGAAGCCCTTCGCGCTGCCCGTGAACAGGGCGAAGGCCACGCCCACGCCCACTCCGAAGACCCCGCTGAAGGCGTGCTTGACCGTGTCCTTGCGCAGCAGCCGCACGATCACCAGCAGGACCGCGACCGCGCCGGCCGCGATGGCGGACCACTTCACGTCCTTGTTGATCGTGTAGATCATGACGAAGAGCAGCCCGGGCAGCATCGTCTCCACGGTGCCCCGGATGCCGCCGAAGGCATCGAAGAGCGCCGCCTGGGTCACGGCCTTCTGGTCCTCGGACGGCGTGGCCGCATGTCGCGGCCCGGTCGGTTCCGGGGTGGTCGGTTTGTCGAGTGACGTCACCGGTCAGTGCTCCTGTCCGAGCGGGCGGAGTTCGTACTTCGGGTTGAAGAGCACCCGACGGCCGTGGGTCATGGAGATGCGCCCCGAGGCAATCATGCGTCGGCCGGGCTCGATTCCCACGATCGAGCGACGCCCGAGCCAGACCACGTCCAGCGCGGCCGAGCCGTCGAAGAGCTCGGCCTCCAGGGCGGGAACGCCCGCACGCGGCCGCAGGGTGACCGTACGCAGGGTCCCGGTCACCTTGACTATCTGACGGTCGTGGCAGTCGCAGATCCGCGTACACCCCGCGGCTTCTGCGTCCTCCTGCAGCTCCGCCGAATGCAGCTCCTCCTGGGAGGTGGACAGCCGCTCAATCATCCGGCGGAACCGGCCCGCAGGCCTGGCCGGCTTCGCGGACTTCTCGGGACGCGGTTCAGCACTCATAAAGGAAGCGTACCGGCGTGCCCACTACCGCTCGAAGCGGTATCCCATGCCCGGCTCGGTGATGAAGTGCCGCGGATGTGAGGGGTCCGCCTCCAGTTTCCGCCTCAATTGGGCCATGTAGACCCGCAGGTAGTTCGTCTCGGTGCCGTACGAGGGCCCCCAGACCTCCTGGAGCAGCTGCTTCTGGCTGACCAGCTTGCCGCTGTTGCGGACCAGGACCTCCAGCAGGTGCCACTCGGTGGGCGTCAGCCGTACGTCGCGTCCCTCGCGCACGGCCTTCTTGGCGGCCAGGTCCACCGTGAAGCCGTCCGTCTCCACGATCACCTCGTCCTCGCCGGAGCCCGCGGCCGGCTCGGCCCGGCGGACGGCGGCGCGCAGCCGCGCCAGCAGTTCGTCCATGCCGAAGGGCTTGGTGACGTAGTCGTCGGCGCCCGCGTCCAGGGCCTCGACCTTCTCGTCGGAGCTGTGCCGGGCGGAGAGGACCAGGATCGGCACCCGGGTCCAGCCGCGCAGGCCCTTGATCACCTCGACCCCGTCCATGTCGGGCAGTCCGAGGTCGAGCACGACCACGTCGGGGTGGCGGGCGGCCGCGAGCTCCAGTGCGCTCGCCCCGTCGGCCGCGGCGTCGACCTCGTATCTGCGTGCCTTCAGGTTGATCACAAGCGCTCGGACGATCTGCGGCTCGTCTTCCACCACGAGCACCCGGGTCATTGAGGTCCTGCCTTCTGTCGCGTCATCCGATCACGGTCGTGATCAAGTTCCATCGGTTCCATCGGTTCCGCCGTCGCGCCCGCTCCCGCCCCGGTCCCGTCGCCCGCGCCCGCGCCCGCCGTGGCACGCTCCGGTGCCCGGCCGCCGCGCACCGCGCGCAGGGTGAGCACCATGGTCAGCCCGCCCCCGGGGGTGTCCTCGGCCGTCAGGGTGCCGTCCATGGCCTCGGCGAACCCGCGGGCGACGGCGAGCCCGAGGCCCACGCCGGCCCCGCGCGGGGCGTCCCCGTACCGCTGGAAGGGGGCGAAGATCCGGTCCTTGGCCTCGTCGGGCACGCCCCGCCCGCGGTCGACGACCCGGACCTCGACCCGGTCGCCGAGGCAGCTGGCCGCCACCAGGACGGGCTCCCCCGCCGGGCTGTACTTGACGGCGTTCTCCACGACGTTGGCCACGGTCCGTTCCAGCAGCCCCGGGTCCACCGCCACCATCGGCAGCGCCTCGGGCACGTCCAGCAGCACGCTGTCCTCCGGTACGCCGCCCAGCGCCATCGGGACCACCTCGTCGAGGTCGATCTCCCGGATCAGCGGGGTGACGGTGCCGGTCTGCAGACGGGACATGTCAAGCAGGTTGCCCACCAGGTGGTCGAGGCGGTCGGCGCCGTCCTCGATGCCTTCGAGGAGCTCGGCCCGGTCCTCCTCGCTCCACTCCACGTCGGCGGAGCGCAGGGAGCTCACGGACGCCTTGATGGAGGCCAGCGGCGTACGGAGGTCATGGCTGACGGCGGCCAGCAGCGCGGTGCGGATCCGGTTGCCCTCGGCCATCCGCCGGGCCTCCTCGGCCTCGCCGACCAGCCGCTGGCGGTCCAGGACCACGGCCGCCTGCGCAGCGAAGGCACCGAGCACCCGGCGGTCCTCCGCGGGCAGCACCCGGCCGGAGAGGGCCAGTGCCATGTGGTCCCCGATGGGCATGTCCACGTCGGCGTCCTCGGGCCGGGTGACGGGGCCGGGGCCGACGCTGCCGGCCGGCTTCCAGGGCTCCACGTCGTTCGCCCGCTCCAGCAGGGCCACGGACTCCATGGCGAAGGTCTCGCGTACCCGCTCCAGCAGCGCGTCCAGTGTCGTCTCTCCGCGCAGCACGCTGCCGGCCAGGAAGGAGAGGATCTCGGACTCGGCGCGCAGCCGGGCCGCCTGGTGGGTGCGGCGGGCGGCCAGGTCCACGACCGAGGCCACGGAGACGGCGACCCCGAAGAAGACGGTGATGGCGACGATGTTCTTGGGGTCGGACACCGTGAGGCGGTGCAGCGGCGGCGCGAAGAAGTAGTTCAGCAGCAGCGAGCCGAGGGCGGCGGAGGCCAGGGCCGGCCAGAGCCCGCCGAGCAGCGCGGCCGCCACCGTCAGCGACAGGAAGAGCAGCATGTCGTTGGCGAGGCCGAGGTCCGCGTCGACGTGCGTGAGCAGCAGGCACAGCAGGAGGGGGAAGACCGTCCCCACCACCCAGCCGGCGATGATCCGGGTCCGCCCGAGCCGGGCCGCCGAGCGCACCACGGGCAGGCCGCGCCCCTTGGCGACGTGCTCGTGCGTGACGATGTGCACGTCGAGGTCGGGTCCCGAGTCGCGGGCGACGCTCGCGCCGACCCCGGGGCCGAAGACGTACTGCCACGAGCGGCGGCGGCTGGAGCCGAGCACGATCTGGGTGGCGTTGACCCCGCGTGCGAAGGCGAGCAGGGCGTCGGGGATGTTGTCGCCGATCACATGATGAAACGTTCCGCCCAGGTCCTCGACCAGGGTCCGCTGGACCGCGAGCTCCTTCGGCGAGGCGGCGGTCAGCCCGTCGCTGCGGGCGATGTAGACGGCCAGGATCTCGCTGCCCGAGCCCTTGGCCGCCATCCGCGAGGCCCGCCGGATGAGCGTGCGCCCCTCCGGCCCGCCGGTGAGCCCGACGACGATCCGCTCACGCGCCTGCCAGGTGGAGCGGATGTCGTGCTCGCCCCGGTACTGCTGGAGGTACTCGTCCGCCCGGTCGGCCACCCACAGCAGCGCCAGCTCGCGCAGGGCGGTGAGGTTGCCCGGCCGGAAGTAGTTCGACAGGGCCGCGTCGACCTTCTCGGGCTTGTATATGTTCCCGTGGGCCATCCGCCGGCGCAGCGCCTGCGGCGACATGTCGACCAGCTCGACCTGGTCCGCCCGGCGGACCACCTCGTCCGGCACGGTCTCCCGCTGCCGCACCCCGGTGATCGATTCGACAACGTCCCCGAGCGACTCGAGGTGCTGGATGTTCACGGTGGACACGACGTCGATGCCGGCCCGCAGCAGCTCCTCCACGTCCTGCCAGCGCTTGGCGTTGCGCGAGCCGGGCACATTGGTGTGCGCGAGCTCGTCCACCAGCGCTACGGCGGGCCTGCGGGCGAGCAGCGCGTCCACGTCCATCTCGGTGAAGGCGGCGCCCCGGTACACCAGGGGCTTGCGCTCGACCTGTTCGAGGCCGTGGAGCATGACCTCCGTCCGCGGCCGGCCGTGGTGCTCGACGAAGCCGACGACGCAGTCCGCACCGCGCTCCACCCGGCGATGGCCCTCGGAGAGCATCGCGTAGGTCTTGCCCACACCGGGTGCCGCGCCGAGGTAGATCCTGAGCTTGCCGCGTCCCATGCGCCCATTCTCGGGGACGTCCGCGCCGCGCACGCACCGATCCGCGCCCCGGCACCGATCCCTGACGGATCCCTGACGCGGGATTGCGGGGGGGCACACGCCGGCGGGCACATGCCGGTGGGCCCCACCCCGAAGGAGTAGGGCCCACCGGCCGAAATACATGACGAGCCCCCCTGTGTACGGGGGCCGTCCGAGGTCAGCGGACCTCGGTGATCTCCGGGCCTCGTTCGAGCTGGCCCATGCCGCCGCCGAAGCGGGAGCCTTCCTGGTCGTCCGTCTGCACGCCGTCCGGCACCATCTGGGCGTCGTTCGGCAGCTTCAGGACGATCGGGTCGCGGGGAGCCATCGGGCCGTCACCGCGGACGACGACGGTGTCCCGGAAGATCTGCTCCAGCACACCCGCCGACTCGGGGCGCACCGCGCCCTGGCCGGAGATGACGCCGCGCAGGAACCAGCGCGGGCCGTCGACGCCGACGAAGCGGACCAGCTGGGCGCCGGTCTGCCCGTCCGGAAGCGGTACGGGCACCTGGGCACGCAGCTCCCAGCCCAGGGAGCCCTGGGCCTCGTCGATGATGCCGCCCTGCTGGGTGATACCCGCGGCGATCTCCTCGCGGACCTCGCCCCAGATGCCCTCCTTCTTGGGCGCGGCGAAGGCCTGCAGCTGCACGGCACTGTCGCCCAGGACCACGGTCGCGGCCACGATCGCGTCACCGGCGACCTCGACGCGCAGCTCCATGCCCTCGACGCCGGGTACGAGGATGCCGCCCAGGTCGACCCGGCCGTCGGCCGGGTTCCCGAGCACCTCGGAGACGTCCCAGGGGCCGTCGGGCCGCGGGGCCGGCGGCAGGTTCACCCGGCGCGGGGCAGCACTCTCCTGCTCACCCGCGTCGTCCTGCTCGGCGACGCCGTCTACGACCTGCTCGGCCGCGCCGCCGTCATGGGCGGAGTCGTTCTTCTTGCGACGTCCGAACACGTCACTGTCCTTCCCGGTCGGTTACGACCGAAGCGTAGCCATTCCCACCCTGCTGACCAGCCCCGGATCCGGCCACGGCCGCATGCCCGCCGGTGGAGCCGAAGCCCCCCTCGGCCCGGGCCGAGCCGGGAAGTTCCGCCACCTCGTGGAAGCGCACCTTCTCGACCCGCTGGACAACCAGCTGGGCGATGCGGTCGAAACGCTCGAACCGGACGCTCTCGCGAGGGTCGAGATTGACCACGATCACCTTGATCTCCCCACGGTACCCGGCATCCACCGTCCCCGGGGCATTCACGAGCGCGAGCCCGCAGCGTGCGGCCAGGCCGGACCGCGGGTGCACGAACGCCGCGTACCCGTCGGGCAGGGCGATCGAGACACCGGTGGGCAGGACGGCGCGCTCGCCGGGCTCCAGCTCGGCGGCCTCGGTGGTGACGAGGTCGCAGCCGGCGTCGCCGGGGTGCCCGTAGGCCGGAATCGGCACCTCCGGGTCGACTCGGCGGATCAGCACGTCGACCGGCCGGCGGGAATCGTGGTTGGTCTGGGACATCAGGGGTTCACCTCAAAGGCGCGTGCGCGCCTGACCTGGTCCGGGTCGGCCATCGCCGCCTGGATCTCCTCGGGCCGTCCGTTGTCGATGAAGTGGTCGACCTTCACCTCGATGAAGAGGGCGTCGGCACGTACGGCGACCGGGCCCTGCGGTCCGCCTATCCGGCCGACGGCCGTGCAGTAGATCTTCCGGCCGGCGACGGCGGTGACCTCGGCCTCCAGGTACAGCACGGTGTCCACCGGCACGGGCCGCACGAAGTCGGTCTCCAGCCGCCCCGTCACCGCGATGACGCGCAGCAGCCAGTTCAGGGAACCCAGCGTCTCGTCGAGCGCGGTGGCGAGCACCCCGCCGTGGGCGAGACCGGGTGCGCCCTGGTGTGCGGGCTTGACGGTGAACTCGGCGGTGACGCGCACGCCCTCGCCCGCCCGGGCCTCCAGGTGGAGTCCGTGGGGCTGGCCCTCGCCGCAGCCGAAACAGTGCTCGTAGTGCGCACCGAGGAGCTCGCCGGGTGCGGGCGCGTCGGGGTGCCTGACCGGCGCGGCGGCATCGGCAGGGGGCGTCAACGCTGTGTTTCGTCCACTCACAGCCGCAGACCTTACCCGCGCGGCTACCCACCGGTCGCCTCGTGGCAGGCTTGTCCGTATGCAGCTCTCCACCGTGCACCACGACGAACGTCTGACCGCCCCCCGCTCCTGGTGGGGCATCGCCGTCCTGGTCGGCCTCGCGTGCGCGCTGATGCTGCTGCCGCTGGGCACGACGGCGCTGCTGGCCGGTCTGGTCGGGGGCACCGCGCTGTCCGGGCTGGTGGTGAGTTCGTACGGTTCCGCGCGCGTGCGCGTGGTGGGCGGTGCGCTGGCGGCCGGTGACGCGCGGATCCCGGTGACGGCCCTGGGCGAGCCCGAGATCCTGGACGCCGAGGAGTCGCGCGCCTGGCGCACGTACAAGGCGGACACCCGCGCCTTCATGCTGATGCGCAGCTACGTGCCGACCGCGGTCCGCGTCGAGGTGACCGATCCGGCCGACCCGACCCCGTACGTCTACGTCTCCACCCGCGAGCCGCAGGCCCTGGTGTCGGCCCTGCTCGCCGCCCGTACCCAGGCGGCCTGACCGGCCCGCGGGACCGGTGGCCCGGCCGGGGCGGACCGCCCCGGCGGAGGACCTCAGCCGTGCGCGGAGGGATCCGCGGCCTCCAGCGCGATCCTGGTGGCCTCGGGAAGGGGCTGCACGGGCCGTTCCAGGGGCGGCAGCGCGCTCAGGGCCTCCCAGTCCACGGCCCGCCTCCGCAGGTCACCACGGACCTTCTCGGCGAGTTTGCGGGTGTCCCGCCGGTTCATGACCGCGCCGACGGCGGCACCCACCATGAACGGCATGAGGTTCGGCAGACTGCGGAACATCCGCTTCATGATCTGCTGGCGCAGTTCGCGCTTCATCTGCCCGCCGAGCGCCGCGTTCAGCGTGGTCGGCTTGGTCAGGTCGACCCCGCGCTCCTCCGTCCAGGCGGTCAGGTAGGCGAGGCTGCGCTCCTTGAGGCCGCCGTGCGGGCGCCGGCCGTAGACCTCGTGGAGTTCGGCGATGAGCTTGAGCTCGATGGCCGCGACCGCGGTGATCTCGGCCGCCAGTTCCGCCGGCATCGCGGGCGGCACGGGCAGCATGGCCGCGGCGCCGATTCCCGCGCCCACGGTCGAGGTGGCGGCGCAGGCGCCCGAGACCAGCTTTTCGGCGAGCTGCTCGGGGCCGAGGCCCGGGAACTGCGCGCGCAGCGTCGCGAGGTCCCGAACCGGAACGCGCGGTGCGTTCTCGATGATCCTGTCGGTGACGTACTGGGCGGCGTCCCTGACACTTTCGCCGCCCTTGCGCACGCCGTTCTTGACGGCTTGCATCCGACGAGCCCCGGAGCGGTACCGGGACCCCTCGTCGGGATCGGTTTCCGACGGCACCGCCGGGGCGGTGCCGGAAGGTATGGCGATCGCCGCACTGGCGGAGCCGCCGGAAGCCCCAGGAGCCGTTTCCGGATCCATGGATGCCACCTGCGTCTCCGCCGGATCACCAGATTTCCGGAAGCGGCGCTTCCGAAAGGGTGTGGAGCCAGCCACGGCCGACGCCTATCAGTCGCAGTCGCGACAGATCGGCTGACCGTTCTTCTCACGTGCCAGCTGGCTGCGGTGGTGCACCAGGAAGCAGCTCATGCAGGTGAACTCATCGGCCTGCTTGGGCAGGACCCGGACGGCCAGCTCCTCATTGGAGAGGTCCGCGCCGGGAAGCTCCATGCTCTCGACAGAGTCGAATTCGTCCATGTCTGCGGACGAGGTCGACTTCTCGTTACGCCGGGCCTTCAGCTCTTCGATGCTGTCGTTGTCGACGTCATCGTCGGTCTTGCGCGGGGTGTCGTAGTCCGTTGCCATTGTTCGCTCTCCCCCTCTGGGTGTTAGCGGTGTCTCAGCGCACGTAACGCACGAGAGGCCGGACTTGTGCCCGACCTGAGGCGGAGATTTTGCCTCACATCAAGGTCTGTTACTCAATCGACACCCAGCCGCCCGCCCGAAGGACGATTGGCTGGGATGACGAGCGGGACCGTACACGGTCCGAGGGCCGTCATGCACAAACGCCACCCCGTGTATTTCCCGCCATCCGAGGGGCCGGAAACCCGGACTTCCCGGGCGTTCCGGCCGCGGCTGGGTCACTGAACACACATGGGCCGACACCGGCCACTGTGATCGATCACACAGGACCGATTGTTTTCACAGGGCAAGCATTCAGCCAAAAGCGAACACGGGGCCGAGGTCTCACAAGGGAAGAGTGACACGCATCACGAGGCCACCGCCTTCCCGGGGCATCGCCTGGATCCTGCCGCCGTGTGCGCGCGCCACGGAGCGCGCGATCGACAGACCCAGCCCGACACCCTTGTCGCTGCCCGTGCGCTCCGTACGCAGCCGCCTGAAGGGCTCGAACAGGTTGTCCACCTCGTACGCGGGAACAACGGGACCCGTGTTCGATACCAGGAGGACCGCCTGATCGTGCTGGGCCTCGGTGACGACCTCCACCCAGCCGTCCTCCGGCACGTTGTACCGGACGGCGTTCTGCACCAGGTTGAGGGCGATCCGCTCCAGCAGCACCCCGTTGCCCTGGACGACGGCAGGGGCGCGCTCGCCGCGGATCTCCACGCCCTTCGCCTCCGCCTCGCCGCGCACCTGGTCGACGGCGCGCGAGGCGACCTCCGCCAGGTCCACGGGTTTGCGCTCGACGATCTGGTTCTCGCTGCGGGCCAGCAGCAGCAGGCCCTCGACCAGCTGCTCACTGCGCTCGTTGGTGGCGAGCAGGGTCTTCCCGAGCTGCTGGAGCTCGATCGGCGCCCCTGGATCGGAGAGGTGCACCTCCAGCAGGGTCCGGTTGATCGCGAGCGGGGTCCGCAGCTCGTGCGAGGCGTTCGCGACGAACCGCTGCTGGGCCGTGAAGGCCCGCTCCAGCCGGTCGAGCATGTCGTCGAAGGTGTCGGCGAGCTCCTTGAGCTCGTCGTCCGGCCCGTCCAGCTCGATCCGCCGGGTCAGGTCGGAGCCCACGACCCGGCGGGCGGTCCGGGTGATCTTGCCGAGCGGCGAGAGCACCCGTCCGGCCATGGCGTAGCCGAAGGCGAAGGCGATGATGCTCAGCCCGAGCAGGGCCATCAGCGACCGGCTCAGCAGGTCGTCCAGCGCGTGCCGGCGCTGTTCGAGGACGCACTGGTTGATCGCCGCGGTGAACTGCTCGAACGGCTGGTTGGTGCCGCTCACACCGGAGCAGGTGGTGCTGGTGACCTCGATGTTCTGGCCGCGGACGATCGTGAACGGGATCGCGTTGCCCTGCCGCAGGGCCTGCGCCGCCAGCAGGTAGATGATCGACAGCAGCAGGATCCCGGCGATCAGGAACATCCCGCCGTACAGCAGCGTGAGGCGTATCCGGATGGTCGGCCTCAGCCACGGGAAGGGACCCTCGGGCTGGCCGGGGTCCCATGTCGGTTTCGGTGGCGCCGCCGGTGGCGCCGGGGTGGTTGCCACGCGCATCAGATCCGGTATCCGGAACCGGGCACGGTCACGATGACGGGCGGCTCACCCAGCTTGCGGCGCAGGGTCATCACGGTCACCCGTACGACGTTGGTGAAGGGGTCGGTGTTCTCGTCCCAGGCCTTCTCCAGCAGCTGCTCGGCGGAGACGACGGTCCCCTCGCTGCGCATGAGCACCTCCAGCACCGCGAACTCCTTGGGCGCCAGCTGGACCTCCTTGCCCTCGCGGAACACCTCCCGCCGGTTCGGGTCCAGCTTGATGCCGGCCCGCTCCAGCACGGGCGGCAGCGCGACCGTGGTGCGCCGCCCGAGCGCCCGTACGCGGGCGGTCAGCTCGGTGAAGGCGAAGGGCTTGGGCAGGTAGTCGTCCGCGCCGAGCTCCAGCCCCTCCACCCGGTCGCTGACGTCGCCGGAGGCGGTCAGCATCAGCACGCGGGTGGGCATGCCGAGCTCGACGATCTTCCGGCACACGTCGTCACCGTGCACGAGCGGGAGGTCCCGGTCGAGCACGACCACGTCGTAGTCGTTCACGCCGACCCGCTCCAGGGCGGCGGCGCCGTCGTACACGACGTCCACGGCCATGGCCTCCCGGCGTAGTCCGGTGGCCACCGCATCGGCGAGCAGCTGCTCGTCCTCGACGACGAGTACGCGCACGTCGTTTCCTTCCTCCGAGCCCAGAAGGGCACACGTGTATTGCGTCGCCCATCCTGCCCGTTTCGGCCATAAACCGGCTGTAAGGCGGCTCGTGGAGGGGCTGACGGGGCGGAAGTGAGGATTCCCTGGCCTCACGAGGTTTCTGGGCCCAGGGTGCAGGGGAGGACGAGATCACACCCCATCCACTCCCTGACGGCGGAGAGCCACGTTCCGCCGCCGACCCACGAAGAGGGGGCGAACCCATCATGGACGCATTCACCGCGGGTCTCCTGCAGCGCATCAGGACAACGCAGTCGGACCTCAGGCACGCCCGCGAGACGGGCGACGACTTCCTCGCGGAAGTGGAACTGGCGGAGCTGGAGGATCTCCAGCGCCTCGCCGCCGAACACGGTGTCCCGGTCTCGGCCCCCGTGCCCGCCTGCTGATCCCCCGATCGGCCGGCCTGCCGTTCCCGCACGACCCCTGCACGACTCCCGCACGACCCCTGCTCCTGCACGGCCTCTGCACGACGTGGACCCCGGACGCCCGAGCGGGCGTCCGGGGTCCGCGTGCTTTCAGTCGTGCCAGGCTCCGGATTCCTCCAGCAGCGGCTGCAGCGAGGCGAACACGGCCGGTGTGGCGGCCAGGGTCAGCTCGCCCGAGGCACGCGCACCCGGACGGCCCCCGGTCACGGCCCCGGCCTCCCGGGCGATCAGGTCACCGGCGGCCAGGTCCCACGGGTTCAGTCCCCGCTCGTAGTACCCGTCCAGCCGCCCGGCGGCCACGTCGCACAGGTCCAGCGCCGCCGACCCGCCCCGCCGGATGTCCCGCACCAGCGGGATGATCCGCGCCGCGACCTCCGCCTGGTGGGCCCGCCGGGTCTGCACGTACGCGAAGCCGGTCCCGAGCAGTGCCTGGTCCAGCGGCGCCGCCGGGCGGCAGGCGAGCCGCGTCGTACCCAGCCACGCCCCGCCGCCGAGGACCGCGTGGCAGGTCTCCCCGCGCATGGGGGCCGCCACGACGCCCACCACGGTCTCGCCGCCGTACTCGGCCGCGATGGACACCCCCCAGCTCGGGAGCCCGTAGAGGTAGTTCACGGTGCCGTCCAGCGGGTCGACGACCCAGCGCACCCCGCTCGTCCCCGGGGTGTCCGCGCCCTCCTCGCCCAGCAGCCCGTCCTCGGGCCGCCGCTCGGCGAGGATGCCGGTGATCAGCTTCTCCGCCGCGATGTCCATCTCGGTCACCACGTCGATCGGGCTGGTCTTGGTCGCCGCCACCGCCAGATCGGCCGGGCGGCCGTCGCGCAGCAGAGCCCCGGCCTGCCGGGCGGCCTCCAGGCCCACGTCCAGCAGTTCTGCCTTCAGCTCGTCAGAGATCACGGTCCCACTTCCTACGCGTACGGACTGTCCACGCCCGCGGCCGCCGGCCGGGGGCCCCGCGCCGGGCAGCAGCCCACCGCGCACAGGTCATGACTCTGGCCCAGCGTGCCGACCCAGCACTCCGCGGCCGGCTCCCCGCGCTCCTTGGCGGCCCGCTCCAGCACCAGCTCCCGTACGGCCCCGGCGAAGCGCGGATCGGCGCCGACGGTCGCGGACCGCCGCACGGGCAGGCCCAGCTCGGCCGCCTTCGCGGTGGCCTCGGTGTCCAGGTCGTAGAGGACTTCCATGTGGTCGGAGACGAAGCCGATGGGCACCATGACCACGGCGGGCGCACCGGCGGCGTGCAGGGCCTCCAGGTGGTCGCAGATGTCCGGCTCCAGCCACGGGATGTGCGGGGCGCCGCTGCGGGACTGGTAGACGAGCTCCCAGGTGTGCGCGACCCCGGTCCGGGCGGCGACCTCGTCCGCGATCACCCGGGCGACGTCGAGGTGCTGCTTGACGTACGCCCCGCCCCCGCCGTCCTCGGTGTGGTCCTCGAACGGACCGGAGGTGTCCGCGGCGGCGGTCGGGATGGAGTGGGTGGTGAAGGCGAGGTGGGCGCCGGAGCGCACCTCCTCAGGGAGCTCGGCGAGCGAGGCCACCACCCCGTCGATCATGGGCTCCACGAAGCCGGGGTGGTTGAAGTAGTGGCGCAGCTTGTCGACCCGCGGCAGCTCCGCGCCCTCCTCGGCGAGCGCGGCCAGCGCGTCGGCGAGGTTCTCGCGGTACTGGCGGCAGCCCGAGTACGAGGCGTACGCGCTGGTCGCGAGCACCGCGATGCGGCGGCGCCCGTCGGCGGCCATCTCCCGCATCACGTCGGTCAGGTACGGGGCCCAGTTGCGGTTGCCCCAGTAGACCGGCAGGTCCAGCCCGTGGCCCGCGAAGTCCTTGCGCAGCGCGTCCAGCAGCTCGCGGTTCTGCCCGTTGATCGGGCTGACCCCGCCGAACCCGAAGTAGTGCTGCCCGACCTCCTTGAGCCGCTCGCGCGGGATACCGCGCCCGCGCGTGACGTTCTCCAGGAAGGGCACGACGTCGTCGGGTCCCTCCGGGCCGCCGAAGGACAGCAGCAGGAGGGCGTCGTAAGGGGCGGCGGAGCCGCCGTCGGGGGCACGGAGCTGGTCTGACATGCCTCGAATCCTGCCACCCGGCGCCCTCGCCCGGGCAACGGACCCGGCCCGTCCCACACCCCGGACGCGAGGTAAGGTCACCCTAACTTCCTGTCGGTATTTTCCCCATGCGGGCGCCTTGTCGGCAGACGTAACCTGTGTTTGCCATTCACGTCCCTTACGGAGGGCACCACCTTGCCCAGTCCCTACCGCGCCATATTCGCCACCCCCGGCACCAAGGGGTTCACGGGCGCCGGCATTCTCGGCCGGCTACCGCTGGCCATGGTGGGCATCGGCGTCCTCACGATGATCACGGAGCTCGGCGGCAGCTACGGGCTCGCCGGCGCGCTCACCGGCACCATCGCCCTGTCGGCCGCCGCCGTGGGCCCCCAGATATCGCGGCTCGTGGACCAGTACGGACAGCGGCGGGTGCTGCGCCCCGTCACCCTGATCACGGCCGCCGCGGTGACCGGCCTGCTGGTCGCGGCGGCGAACGGCTGGCCGAGCTGGACCCTCTTCCCCTTCGCCGTCGTCTCCGGGTGCGTGCCGAGCGTCGGATCCATGGTCCGGGCCCGCTGGACGGCCCTGTTCCGCGACACCCCCCAGCTGCACACCGCCTACTCGTTCGAGTCCATCGTCGACGAGCTCTGCTTCATCATCGGCCCGCCGCTGGCCGCGACCCTCTCGGCCGGCTGGTTCCCCGAGGCCGGCCCGGTGGTCGCCCTCCTCTGCCTGGTGACGGGCGTGTGGTGGCTGACGGCCCTGACCGCCACCGAGCCCGAGCCACACCCCCACCACGAGCACACGGACCGGTCCTCGGCGCTGCGCTCCCCCGGCCTGCAGGTCCTGGTGGCCACCTTCGTGGCGACCGGCGCGATCTTCGGCTCCGTCGACGTGTCGACCCTCGCCTTCGCCGAGGAGCAGGGCAGCAAGTCCCTCGGTGGGGTGTTCCTGGCGGTCTGGGCGTTCGGATCCTGCCTCGCGGGCATCGTCTTCGGCCTGTTGCACTTCAAGGGCAGGGCCGAACCTCGCTGGATCCTGGGCATCAGTGCGATGGCCGTGAGTATGATCCCCCTCCTACTGGCCGGGAACCTTCCGTTTCTGGCCGCGGCGCTCTTCGTCTCGGGCCTCGCCATCGCTCCCACGATGATCACCACGATGGCCCTGATCGAGGCGCACGTACCACACGCGAAGCTGACCGAGGGCATGACCTGGATCAGCACCGGCCTCGCGGTCGGTATCGCACTGGGGTCCTTCGTGACCGGCTTGGTCGTCGACGCAGCCGGGGCGCAGACCGGGTACGTCGTCTCCATCACGGCGGGGATCGCGGCGGCCGCGGTCGGGTTCGCGGGTTATCGCCGGCTGCAGAGGCCGGCGCAAGGGGAGGAGCCAGCAACCGATGGGGACGGCGACAGCACGGCAGCGCAGCACGGAACGGACCGCGTGGCATAACTGGGCGGGCAACATCACCGCCACACCGGCCCGCACGGTGACACCGGCTTCGGTCGGGGAGCTCCAGGAGACGGTCCGCCGGGCCGCCGAGGACGGACTGCGGGTGAAGGCGGTCGGCACCGGCCACTCCTTCACCGCGGCCGCGGCGACCGACGGGGTGCTCGTCCGCCCGCAGGCCCTGGCCGGGATCCGGTCGATCGACCGGGCCGCCGGGACCGTCACGGTGGCGGCGGGCACGGTCCTCAAGGACCTCAACGTGGCCCTGGCCCGGGAGGGCCTGTCGCTCACCAATATGGGCGACATCATGGAGCAGACGGTCTCCGGCGCCACCAGCACCGGCACCCACGGCACCGGCCGCGACTCGGCCTCCATAGCCGCCCAGATCCGCGGCCTGGAACTGGTCACCGCCGACGGCCGGCTGCTGACCTGCTCCGAGAAGGAGAATCCCGAGGTCTTCGCGGCGGCCCGGCTCGGCATCGGCGCGCTCGGCATCGTCACCGCGATCACCTTCGCCGTGGAGCCGATCTTCTTCCTGACCGCCCGGGAGGAGCCGATGGGCTTCGACCGGGTGACGGCGGAGTTCGAGGAGCACTTCGCGGAGAACGAGCACTTCGAGTTCTACTGGTTCCCGCACACCGGCAACTGCAACACCAAGCGGAACAACCGCAGCCAGGGCCCCGCCGCCCCGCCCGGACCGGTGAGCGCCTGGATCGAGGACGAGTTGCTCTCCAACGGCCTCTTCCAGGCCGTCAACTCGCTGGGCCGCGCGGTCCCGGCCACCATCCCCTCCATCGCCCGCGTGGCCAGCCGCGCCCTGTCGGCGCGCACGTACACGGACATCCCGTACAAGGTGTTCACCAGTCCGCGCCGGGTGCGCTTCGTGGAGATGGAGTACGCCCTCCCGCGCGAGCAGGTGGTCGAGGCGCTGCGGGAGCTGCGGGCGATGGTCGACCATTCCGGGCTGCGGATCAGCTTCCCCGTGGAGGTGCGGACGGCTCCGGCGGACGACATCACGCTGTCGACGGCCTCGGGGCGGGAAACGGCGTACATCGCGGTGCACATGTACAAGAGCACCCCGTACCAGGCCTACTTCACCGCGGCCGAGCGCATCTTCACCGCGCACGGCGGGCGTCCGCACTGGGGCAAGGTGCACACGCGGGACGCGGCGTACTTCGCGGAGGCCTACCCGCGGTTCGGTGAGTTCACCGCGCTGCGCGACCGTCTCGACCCGGACCGGGTCTTCGGCAACGACTACCTGCGGCGCGTCCTGGGGGACTAGTTCCGGGTCAGGGCGCGCTCTGCCGCGCCGGCGGCGGCGACGCGTCCGGGGTAAGCGCCGGGTCCGGGGTGCGCGTCGGGTCCGGGGTGCGCGTCGGGGCCGGCGGAGTGGGGGCCGGGGACGAGCTCGGGGCCTCCTTCGACGGGGAGGTGCCGGGCGCCGGGTCCGCGGAGGCCCCGGGGGTCCCGGAGCCGGAGGGGCTGGGTGCGGGGCCCGGGCTCCGGCCGCCGGGCGATGGCGAGGGGCTCGGGGAGGTCCCGGACCCGGGGCTCCGCCCGCCCTTCCCCTCGCCGCCCGGCTCTTCCCGGGGCGGGGCGGGGCGGTCCTGGCCCGCCTTGCGGGTGCCGCCGGAGAAAAGGGTGCCGCCGCCGCTGCTGACGGAGGTGCCGGCCATCGCCTCGTAGGTGCCGAGGCCGCCGACGGCGATGGCGAAGGCCGCGCCGGAGGCGACCGCGGTGCGCTTCCAGCCCCGCACCCGGGTGCCGTGCACGGTGGCCGCGCCGAACTCCTCCGTGGCGGCTCCCGTGGCCGCGCCGTCCGCGTCCGTCGACCCCGCGCGGGGCGGGGGCACCTGACAGGCCCTGGGCCGGGCGCTCTCGCGCAGCTGGTCGCCGGTGCGCCGGAAGAGGTGCTGGATGACGGGCCCGCCCGCGGTGGCGACCACGCTGACCACACCGGCTCCGAGGATGGTCCCGTAGACGCCCATCTTCGAGGCGAGCAGGGCGGCCGCGACGGTGGCGAGGGAGGAACCGGCGACCTGGGCCGCGCTCAGGTCGAGCTTCTTCCTCTCCGGTCCGTCCTCGACGTCCCGCGTCGCCTTCTGACCCATCGCCATCCCCGGTGTGTCCTGCCTCTCGCGCTTCTCCTCTTCCAGGAGTTACCGACCGCTGAGCGAAGCGGATAGTTCCGTTTCTGGTGATTATGTGAAGCAAGACACCCGAAAACGGACCACAGGTGCAGGTCGGACCCGATCGAAGGCACGCCAACTCCCGCCGTCCGGGGAAAGTTCGGCGGCGCGGCGGTCCACCCAGGTGGCCCGAATGGAGTACTGTGGCGAGCCCTGGGGCCGTCCTTCCTTTCGGATGTCCGGACTCGGGAGAGGGGCCGACGGATGGAACACGGCACTCAAAGACCGGTGATGCCGCGGTATTGCACGGGCTCCTGCTGCGCACAGTAATCGTTCGGTCACTGTGCGTGCCCAACAGGTAACCGTGCCATAACGGCGATCAAGGGCGCATGCCCGACACGCCGGTTTAACTCGGCAAGGTTGTGGCAGGCTGCACCCGGGCAGGCCACACTCGACTAGCGGAAGCAGCGACGCACGTGACGTCGGCAGGCACCACCCGGGAGGTCCCCATGCCCGAACTGCGTGTCGTGGCCGTCTCAAATGACGGCACACGACTGGTGCTCAAGGCTGCGGACAGCACGGAGTACACGCTTCCGATCGACGAGCGGCTCCGGGCCGCCGTCCGCAACGATCGCGCGCGCCTGAACCAGATCGAGATCGAGGTGGAGAGCCACCTCCGCCCCCGCGACATCCAGGCCCGCATACGGGCCGGTGCCTCCGCGGAGGAGGTCGCTCAACTCGCCGGCATCCCCGTCGACCGCGTACGCCGCTTCGAGGGCCCGGTGCTCGCCGAGCGTGCGTTCATGGCCGAGCGTGCCCGCAAGACCCCCGTACGCCGTCCCGGCGAGAACACCGGTCCGCAGCTCGGCGAGGCCGTGCAGGAGCGGCTGACCCTGCGCGGGGCCGAGAAGGAATCCGTCCAGTGGGACTCCTGGCGCCGCGACGACGGCACCTGGGAGGTCCTGCTCGTCTACCGGGTCGCGGGCGAGCCGCACTCGGCGAGCTGGACCTACGACCCGCCGCGCCGGCTGGTCGTGGCCGTGGACGACGAGGCCCGTTCCCTGATCGGCGAGTCGGAGGACCTGCCGGCCGCCCCGGAGCCGAGCTTCCCCTTCGTACCGAGGATCGCGCGGCTGCCGCGCGACCGGCCGCTGGACCGCGCCCTGGACCGGCAGCTGGAGCGTGCCGACAGCAGGCCCGCACCGGAACCGGAGGAGGAACGGGACACCCTCACCAGCCTGCTGGAGGCCGTCCCGAGCTTCCGCGGCGACATGGTGGTCCCGGACCGCACCGAGACCCCGGAAGACACCGAACCGGAGGCGGAGGAGCCGCCGGCCCCCGCCGCCTCGGCGGGCGCGGGCGCCGCGTACGCCGATGTCCTGATGCCGCGCACGGTGGCGGGCCACCGGGACCGCCTTACGGGCACCACCGACCGCCAGGCCGAGGCCGACGGGGTCCGCCCCGGGCGCCGTGCGGCGGTACCGAGCTGGGACGAGATCGTCTTCGGCACCCGCCGCAAGAAGCAGGAGTAGGGGCAGCAGGAGCAGCAGGAGCAGGCGTAGCCGCCGCCGGGCCGGACCCGGCGGCGACTGCGCCTGTCGGCCTACTGGGGGTCCGGGCCGGTGGCCACCGGGCGGGCCGGGTCGCCGGACCATTCGGACCAACTGCCCGCGTAGAGGTCGGACGCGATGCCGGCCACCTCCAGCGCCAGTACCTCGTGCGCTCCGGAGACCCCCGAGCCGCAGTACACGCCCACGGCCGTCCCCTCGGAGGCGCCGAGCCCCTCGAACCGGGCGCGCAGGGCGTCCGCCGGCAGGAACCGCCCGTCCGGGCCCACGTTCTCCGTGGTCG
This sequence comes from Streptomyces sp. NPDC001549, assembly GCF_042894025.1. Lineage (NCBI taxonomy): Bacteria > Bacillati > Actinomycetota > Actinomycetes > Kitasatosporales > Streptomycetaceae > Streptomyces > Streptomyces sp. NPDC001549. The sequence continues at coordinate 168,120 of NZ_JBIAVJ010000018.1, read as the reverse complement.
GGGCCGAGAGTGCGCCCGGGATGTGGCCGCCGACCGGGTCGATCGGTTCGACCTCGCCCCGGTAGCGCTCCCCCGCACGGGCGTCCAGGAGGACCCCCGCACGCGCGCGCAGGGCCGCCGCGTCGGCGTCCAGCAGCCCGACCGCACCCGGAACTGGCTTGAAATCGCCCTCCGCGGGAGTCACCCGGTCGGCCGTCACGGTACCCCCGGCAGCCGTCCAGGCGGCCAAGCCGCCGTCCAGGACCCGCACGTTCGGGTGACCCGTCCAGCGCAGCAACCACCACGCCCGGGCCGCCGCCCAGCCCAGTCCGCCGTCGTACACAACGACGGGCCCGTCCGCCGGGACGCCCGCCCGCCGCATCGCCTCCCCGAAGGCCTCCGGGTCCGGCAGCGGGTGGCGGCCGCCCGGCCCGGGCGGACCTGCCAGTTCGCGGTCGAGGTCGACGTAGACCGCTCCGGGCAGGTGTCCTGCCTCGTAGGCGGGCCGCTGGTCGGGGCCGCCGAGCTGCCAGCGGATGTCCAGCAGCACCGGCGGGCGGGGGCCCGCCAGCTCGTTCCTCAGTTCGGCGGCGGCGAGGATCACAGATTTTGCAGTCATGCCGGCCATCTTCCTCCCCGCCCGTCACCGGCGTAACAAGCCCGTCATCGGTGGGCCGAACCGATCCGGTCAACTCCGCGCCGGGCCGCATTTATGCGGCCCGGTCGGGGCGCGCCGAGTCGCCGGGAGTGGAAGCATCAGCACCGGTAAGCGCCACGACGGAGGAGACGGCTGACATGACCGAGGCAGCGGAAGCAACCCGGCGCACGCCCGGTACCCCGTGCTGGGTGAGCCTCATGGTGCACGGGCTCGGGACCACCGAGGACTTCTACGCCGACCTGTTCGGCTGGGAGTACGAACCGGGACCCGAGCAGCTCGGCCCGTACGTCCGCGCGGTGCTGGACGGCCACGAGGTGGCCGGGATCGGCGAGATGCCGCCGGACCGGCATCTTCCGGTGGCCTGGACGACGTACCTCGCCACGGACGACGCGGACGCGACCGCCGAGTCGGTCCGTGCCTGCGGCGGCACGGTCGCGGTGGGTCCGCTGGACGCCGGGATCGCGGGGCGGGTGGCGATCTGCTCCGACCCGCTGGGCGCCATCTTCGGGCTGTGGCAGGCGCAGAGCCGCATGGGTACCCGGCCGTACCGCGGGCCGGGCACCCCCGTGTGGAACGAGCTGGTCACCCAGGACACCTCGACGGTCGGGAAGTTCTACGAGCACGTCTTCGGCCACGAGGCGCAGACGCACGCCACGGCCTCCGACGACTTCGACTACCTGACCCTGCACCTGGAGGGGCATCCGGTGGCCGCCGTGCACGGCGTCGGCCGCTCGCTGCCGCACGACCGGGGGCCGCACTGGATGGCGTACTTCGAGGTGGAGGACACCGACCTGGCGGCCGCGCGGGTCGTCGAGCTCGGCGGGCACGTCGTCGACCCGCCCCGTGAGGGCCCGCGCGGGCGGCAGGCCACGGTCGCGGATCCGGAGGGCGCGGTCTTCGCCCTCGTGCACTCGCGGCGCTGAGCGCAGGCCGTCTCTTCCGGATCCTGCCTGAGAGTCGGTGTGGGCGGTGTGGCACGATCGCGCTCATCACGTCTGCGTCCATCCCGCTCGATGACACCCACGTGAGGCTCCTGGCTGGCCATGCCGGCAGCGGGAACCCTGTCTTCGAAGTGTTGCCCGCTCGTAGTCTCGATTCTGGCCTCTTCGAGCTCGCTGGCAGCCCGGGGCTTGTCCTGGGCTGTGCAGCTGGAGACGTTCTACGGGTCTCTGACGACGGGCAATTCGAGGGAGACAGGCTCTACGCCCCGGACGTTCCCGAGACAACGATCTAGGTGTTCAAGCGCCTGTGCGCGCCCTCGGATACGCGACCAACGCCAGCTCAGGGTGGACGCCGGATCCCGCGCGCTGCGCTCTACACCTCAGAGCATCCGCTCGGCCGCCGCCGCCCGTGCTCGAAGCGCGCCGGCCTCCTCGCGTCGGCCCCAGCCGTCCAGGATCTGCGCCCGGTATTCCATCGCGTACCCGTCACCCAGCTCCTCGGAGCGCAGAAACACCTGTATGGCCCGCCTGGCCATCGGCACCACCACCCGCACTCGGCCGGCCCGGTTCCGGTGACCCGGGCCGGCCGACCGGGCCTCAGCTCAACCAGCGCGCCCGCCGCCCCGACCCGGGGGTGGCGGACGCCCGTACGTACCCAGCCGCTTCTTCGACTTGGGGGGGGTTCATCGTGCTCGTCCCCCGGCCGCGCCGCAGGATCTGCCGCCCGCGGCACACCGTCCCGGGCCCCGCTACCCGCTCCCCCAGCTCCGCTTCCCCGGTACCTGGAGCGGGTGATGGCCGACCAGGACGAGGACCTGGTCGACATCGACCCTTGCGCCCCCGCCGAATCCGAGATGACGATCCCGGTGTTCAAGCGACTGTGCGCGCTCTCGGGGTACGCGACCAAACGCCGTCTCAGGGTGATGGGGCTGCGCCTCGGCGGCCAGGAGCCGGTCGCCGAGGTCGAGACCTGCGGCCCGAAGAACGGGCTGCTGTACGAGATTGCGAGGGCAAGGCCGGTGCGGCCGAGGACTCTCGCCAAGGAGTACGCCCTCGACAAGGCGATGGCTGCCAGACACACCTATGGCACCTGAGGCCGACGCTACTTCTTCGTGCTCCCGACCTCCCTGAACAGCTGCCTGGAGTGCCACGACGGCACGCCTGCAGACCCCGCCGGCTACCTCGCTCCCCCGGCCGCACACCGGCTGGCCGCGTGAACGCATCTCGCTCCGGCCCGGTTCTCGCCACAGTGCTGCAATGACCACCGAAGCATGGCAACAGAGGCCGACGGCGGTGCCTCTGGCAAAGCCCCGGGTAGCTATTCCGAGGCGCCGGCGGCCGTGCGGTGAAGAACGTGCTTGTCGAGGACGATGGTGTTGCTGCGGAGGACGGCGCCGTGGAGGTCCGAGAGGTTGCCGTCGAGGTGAATGGTCCTTCCCTCCGTGCGGTAGGTGCCCGTGTTGACGCCGATCTTGAACGCGGGGCAGTTGTCCAGGTTGCAGATCACGTTGTTGATCTGCTCGAAACGGCCGTCCGCGGTGAAGGTGAGCTTCTGGACGTAGAACGTGATTCCCGGGCGGTTCTTGTCGACGGACTCGGTCCACTGCCCTGTCAGCCGGGCCTGGCCTGCGGCCGGGGCGTCTGCCCCCGCCACTTGGGCGGCGGCCGAGCCACTGGTGGCCGTCATGGCGGCCAGGAGCAGCAGTGCGGTGCCCAATGCTGACTGGATCGTCGTCTTCATCTGCGCGCTCATTCCTTGTTCGTCGGTCCGTGGTCCGTGGAGGTTGCAGAAGGGGCGGCTTGCGTGACTGGGTTTGGAGGCGCCCTCGCTTCGGCGCATGCCGCTGGACAGCCTCCGTGCTGAGTACTGTCGGCGTTGGCGGGCCCGACCGTATCCGCTCAGATGCCGGCCCCGTTCCACCTCGACGGGGGCCGCGTCTCGTTTCGGTCGCTCCCCGGACGCGGTGAACACTCCATGCCAACCACAGGGGACAGAGAGACCGGGCCCCTTCCGATGTCCGGCGTGGGGCACGCCGGCGGACACGGATTGGCCGAGAGCCACCGCGATCGGCAGCCGCGTCCTGCCCGAGAGGCTTGCTCTGATGCAGGCCCTGCCTCCCTCATCCTGGCGACGGCTGCCGAATTGCGCAGGGGTCAATCACTGCCCCTTCCCCAGTCGGTGCGGCCGGCCCTGCCGCGCACCGTGGCACCGTCCACGACCCCGGTCGTGATCACGGCGACCGCCGTACCCCCAGCACGATCCGGCTCGACCTCGACTTCTGACCTGACCGGCACGCCGAAGGAGACCTGCTCATGCCCGTGCCCTCCGACGCCGAGGCGTACTACGCCGCCCACACCCAGGCCCTGCGCGAGTACGGCGCCATGAACGCCGCCCGGCTCTGGCCGCGCCAGGCCCTGCAGTACACGACCGTCAACGGCGCCCGCTTCCTGCCTTCCCGGTCCCGGATGCCCGTCCGGTCCGTGGCCCCTACCGTCTGCTCCGCCCTCAGGAAGCACCTGGTGCACGAGTACGACGTATCCGCCCGCGACGGCTCCCCATTGCGCATCGTCTACATCGCCTGGCGACGTCTTGGGTCCGGCTCTGAGATCATTCCCCCAGATTCTCCGTCACGGGCAGGCACTCGGCGAGCAGGTCGACGACGTCGCGCCAGGCTCGCTGCGCGTGCTGTGGGTGGTAGCCGACGCCGGGGACCGTGGGGTGGTCGACCGGCGGGTGGTGGAAGGCGTGCAAGGCGCCGCCGTAGACCGTGAGGCGCCAGTCGACGCCCGCGGCCTGCATCTCAGCGGTGAACGCGTTCCGTTGCGCGGGCGGCATGATCGGGTCTTCCGACCCGACCCCGGCCCACACCGGGCAGCGAATGCGCGCCGCCTCGCCCGGCCGGCCCGTGGTCAGTGCGTTGACCGTCCCGATCGCGCGCAGGCTCACGCCACCGCGCCCGAGTTCCAGCCCGACAGCGCCCCCGGTGCCGTAGCCGACGACGGCGATCCGGGCGGGGTCGGTCCGCGGTTCGGTGCGCAACACGTCGAGCGCCGCATGGCCGATGCCCCGCATCCGGTCGGGGTCGGCGAGCAGCGGTATGCAACGGGCCAGCATCTCCTCGGGGTCGCTCAAATAGCGCCCGCCGTGAAGGTCGAAGGCCAGCGCTATGTATCCCAGTTCGGCGAGAGCATCGGCCCGGCGGCGCTCGACGTCGCTGAGCCCCGTGCCCTCTGGTCCGAGCAGCACCGCGGGCCGGCGGTCGACACCAGCCGGGAGCGCGAGGTGCCCGATCATCGTCAGGCCGTCGGCCGGGTACTCGACCGTACGCGTCGTAATCGTCGTCATGAGACTGGACCGTAGCGATCGTCGAGCCCGGATCGGCCGCTGTTCTGCCGCTGGCAGAACAGCGCGGGTCCCCCCTGCGGCGCCGCGGTGTCCGCGCTGTGATTCCCCAGCCGTCTGACCAGATCGCCAACCGCAAGCGCCGTGGACGTGCTGGAGCCCCCCGCCTTCGACCGAGACGCCTACAAGCAGCGCAATACCGTCGAGCGGTGCATCAACCGTCTTAAGCAGTGTCGCGCCCTGGCCACTCGATACGACAAGACCGCCACGATCTTCCTGGCCGCACTCCACATCGCCGGCATCTATATGTGGTTCAGTCGCTGATCAACGGTGCCACTCAGCTCGTGATCCAAAGGAAACGACCTAGTTCGCCCCCGGCTCCGGAGTCCGCCCGAAGTGCCGGGCGGTGGGCACGAGGGCGGCCGCGGCGGGTACGAGGAAGCAGACCGCGGCGCACACGGCGAGGACCGGGGTGACGCCGAAGGTGCCGATGGCCGGGGCGAGGAGGGCGAGGCCCACCGGGGCGAGGCCGTAGGACAGGAGGAAGTCCAGCGAGGAGACGCGGGCGAGCTTGTCCGGGGCGACCTCGCGCTGGGTGGCCGTGAACCAGGGCACGTTGAACAGCTCGATCCCGATTCCGGCCACGACGTAGGCCGCGATCACCACGGCCGGGTGGACCGGCAGCATCAGGCTCAGCGGCGCGAAGCCGTAGCAGGCCAGGCCGGCGAAGGCGCTCCAGCCCGGGGAGCGGGGCCGCCGGCGGGCGGTGACCAGGGCGCCGCCGAGCGCGCCCACCGTGTAGGCGGTCATGGCCGCGGCCATGACCCACCCGGTGCCGTAGCGGTCGCGGCTGATGAGGGGCAGGGCGACGCTGGTGGCGGAGTAGCCCAGCGCGATCACGGCGGTCAGGGCACCGAGTCCGGCGAGGAACCAGGGGTGGCGGCGGGCCTCGCGTATGCCGTCGACGAACTCGGCACGCAGCGATGCGCGCGGGGCGGGGGCCGCCGGTCCGGCGGCCGGGGCGCCGCGGCCCGGCAGGAGGGCGGCGACCAGCCAGAGCAGACCGATCCCCAGCAGCAGCGTCCCCACGTCGGCGAACGCCGCCAGCAGCGCCGTCAGGGCGGGGCCCGCGAGCGTGGAGGTCCGTATCGCCATCGTCATGGCGGCATTGGCCTGCTGCCTGCGGTCGGCGGCGACGACCTCGGCGGTGAGCGCCTGGAAGGCGGGGCGGCAGGCCCCCTGGCCCGCGCCCGCGAGGGCGGCGGCCAGGGTCATCACCAGCAGCGACCGGCCGAGGCCGAGGGCGAGGAGCGGGGCGGCGGACGCGGCCGCGAGGGCGGACCAGAGCACGACGGCCCGGCGCGCATGACGGTCGGCCAGCACCCCGCCGACGGCGACGGCGACGAGGAATCCGGCGGTGCGGGCCGCGAGGACCAGGCCCAGGCCGGCCGCGCCGAGTTCCCGGTGCAGGACGGCGAGACCCAGGACGAAGGGCAGCGCCCAGGTCGCGAGTCCGGAGGCGGTGGTGCCCGCCCACAGGCGCAGGAAGGCGGTGTCGCGCAGGACGGAACGCACGGGCGGCGGGCCGGTCTTGGGCGTCGCGGGCGCGGGTGTGGTCGACACGGTGTGGTGCTCCTCGTTCGTCGGCAGGGCGCGGATCGCGGTTCGGCGAACCCCGACCCGGGAGTGTTAATGAAAACGATAACCATTACAGTACCCTTCGAACGCGGCACTCCTGCCCGGTGCACGACCACGCCCACGCTCTTCCCAGACCGGAGAACCCATGCGCCACCGCACCCGGATCGGCATCCCCCTCGCACTCGCCCTGGCCCTCGCCACCACGGGCTGCTCGACCACCGCCGGCGACCACGCACCGAAGGGCGAACCCGCCGCCCGGACGGCGGCACTCGGCAGTTGCGGGCGGCAGTTCTCCTTCGACCGGCCCCCGCAGCGCGCCGTCGCCCTGGACCAGACCTCGACCGAAACCCTGCTGGAACTGGGGCTCCAGGACCGGATGGCCGGGACGGCCAACCTCAAGACGAAGATCCCGGCGCAGTACCAGGACGCCTACGCCAAGGTCCCGGTCATCGCCCCCAAGATCGCCACCAGCGAGCAACTGCGCTCGGCCACCCCCGACTTCGTGGTGGCCGGCTCCACCGACCTCTACACGAAGGACCGCGCCGGCACCCGCGAGGAACTGGCCGCCCTGGGGGTTCCCACGTTCGTCAGCGCGGTGGACTGCCCGCAGCAGAACGAGGCCGGAAAGACACCCTTCGAACTGCTCTTCTCCGACTACGAGCAGCTCGGCAAGGTCTTCGGCGGCGAGGAACGGGCCGGCCGGCTCGCCCAGGAGCAGCGCGCCGCCGTCGCCCGGGCCGGTGAGAGGGCCGCCGGGGCCACCGCCCGGGGCGGAAAGCAGCCCACCGTCGTCTACCTCTACTCGGTCTTCAACGGCATGCCCTACGTCGCCGGCCGGACCGGCCTGCCCAGTGAGATGAGCCGGATCGTCGGCGCGAAGAACGCCTTCGACGACGTGGCCGAGGACTGGCCTGAGGTCTCCTGGGAGGAAGTCGCCCGGCGCGACCCGGACTTCATCGTGATCGGCGATCTGAGCGAGCGCGGCCGGCCCGGCGACAGCGCCGCCGAGAAGCGCGACACGATGGCCAAGGACCCGGTGGTCTCCAAGCTGGCGGCGGTCCGTGAGAACAGGATCATCGAGGTGCCGGGCATCGAACTGGACCCCTCCGTACGCTCCGTGCACGCTCTGGGGCTGCTGGCGGCGGGGATGAAGGACCTCGGGTATGTCCGCTGACCCGGGGGTGGTGGACCTGCTGCTGCCGGCCTCCCGCGAGGTCCGGGTGAGCGTACCGTCCGCGCCGCCGCGGGCCGGACGGTCCCGGCGGTCCGGCGCACCGGCCCGGGCGGGGCTGTTCCTCGCCGGGGTGCTCGTCCTGGTCGCCTCGGTGGCGGCGGGCACCCGTATCGGCAGCGCCGACGTGGGATGGACCGACCTCGGCCGGGTGCTCGGGACCCGGCTGGGGCTGGCCACCGAACCGCTGCCGCCGCTGCTGGACTCGCTCGTCTGGGACCTGCGGCTGCCGCGGGTCCTGATGGCGGCCCTGGTCGGCGCCTCGCTGGCGGTCTGCGGCACCGTGCTGCAGGCCGTCACCCGCAACGCGCTGGCCGACCCGTACCTGCTCGGCGTGTCCTCGGGGGCCTCGGCCGGGGCCGTCACCGTGGCCGTCCTGCCCCTGTCCGGACCGGTCGCCGGAACCCTCGGAATCACCGGCGGCGCCCTCGTCGGCGCCCTGCTCTCCTTCGGCCTGCTGCTGGCGCTGCTGCACCGGACGGGCCTGGACTCGGTCCGCATCGTGCTCACCGGAGTGGTCGTCGGACAGCTCTTCACCGCCCTGACCTCGCTCGTCCTGATGGCCTCGGCCGACGCCGACACCACGCGCGCCCTCACCCACTGGCTGCTGGGGTCGATGGCCCCGGCCCGCTGGGACGCGGTCGTGGTCTGCGCGGTCGTCACCCCGCTGGGGCTGGCGGCCGCCTGGCTGTGCGCGAACGCCCTCGACGGCCTCGCGTTCGGCGCGGACACCGCCGCCTCGCTGGGGATCGGCGTACGGCGCACCCGGATGCTGCTGCTGGTGGTGACGGCCGTGCTGACCGCGGTGGCGGTGGCCACCGTCGGCGCCATCGGGTTCGTCGGGCTGATCGTCCCGCACGGGGTGCGCCTGCTGGCGGGTCCGCTGCACCGGGTGCTGCTCCCCCACGCGGCGCTCGCGGGCGCGGTGTTCCTGGTGTGGACGGACGCCCTGGCGCGGGTCGCCTTCGCGCCGCGCGAGATCCCGGTCGGTGTGATCACCGCGCTGCTCGGGGTGCCGCTGTTCCTCCTCGTCCTGCGCAGGAGGGGTGAGCTGTGAGGATCACCGCCGAAGGGCTGAGCTGGTCGGCCTCGGGCACGCCCGTCGTCCGCGGGGTCGGCCTGGACATCGCGCCGGGCGAGACGGTCGGACTGCTCGGCCCCAACGGCTCCGGCAAGTCCTCGCTGCTGCGCTGCCTGGCCGGGCTGCGCGTGCCCGACGCGGGCACGGTGCGCTACGACGGCAGGTCGATACGGAAGTGGAGCGCCCGCCGGATCGCCCGCCGGATCGCCTTCGTGGAGCAGGACTCCGGATTCGACACCGACCTGCACGTCGCCGACGTCGTGGGACTGGGGCGGACCCCCTTCCGGGACCGCCTGCGCGGACCGGACGCCACCGACCGGGCGGTGGTCGCCGCCGCGCTGGACCGCGTCGGCCTGACCGCGCTCGCCGGGCGCTCCTGGAAGGGCCTGTCGGGCGGCGAGCGGCAGCGTGTCCACATCGCCCGCGCGCTCGCCCAGCAACCGTACGGTCTGCTCCTCGACGAACCCACCAACCACCTGGACGTCAAGCACCAGTGGGAGCTGATGGAACTGCTCGCCGGCACCGGGCAGACGGTGCTGGTCGCGCTGCACGACCTCACCCTGGCCGCCCGTCACTGCGACCGGCTGCTGCTCATGCACCAGGGCCGCCTGATCGCCTCCGGCAGCCCCGCCGCCGTCCTCACCGCCGAGCGCCTCGCCCAGATCTTCGAGGTCGACGCCGAACTGGCCACCGACGCCCTGGGGCGGCTCTCGGTGTCCTACCGCGGCCCCCTGCGGGCCACCGCACCCGCACCCGTGCCCGTACCCCCACCCGTGCCCGCACCTCTGCCCGTACTGCGACAAGGAACGTCATGACGAGCCACCCGACCATCACGCCCACGCCCGCACCCGCACCCGCACCCGCACCGACCGTCGACGCCCTCGTCGCGGCCGTGCTGGCCGGTGAACACGGTCCGCTGCCCTGCGAACTCGTGGCGACCAGCGTGTTCTGGATCCACCACGGCACCCGGCTGGCCGGCGGCGACACCACCTACCTCAACCAGTACGTCCTGGTGCGCCTCGGCGGCTCCTTCGGCGGCTGCGCCTTCGAGGCCGGCGAGATCGACCCGGCGATCTGCCGCGACGCCTCGGGCGCCCCGCTCGACGTCCTGCTGCGCGAGGCTCCGCGCCCGCTGCGGATCGCCGCCCTCGACGCGTACCTGGCCGGGCGGCTTCCGCACCGCGACGCCGGAGCGGAGCCGCTCACCCTCCCCGCGGGCACCCCCGAGGTGCGCGCCCGGGCCCGCGACGCGGCCATCGCGGGGCTGCTGGACATCGGCGCGGGCGCCCGGGTCGGCCTCATCGGCGTGGTGAACCCGCTGGTCGCGGCGATCCGCGAGCGGGGCGGCGTACCGCTGCCGTGCGACTTCAACCTCAGGTCCACCCAGTGGGGCGATCCCGTCACCACCGACATGCACGAGGTGCTGGAGCGGGCCGACGCCGTCGTCGCCACCGGCATGACCCTCAGCAACGGCTCCTTCGACACCGTCCTCGACCGCTGCCGCGCCCGGGGCGTCCCGCTGGTCGTCTACGCGCAGAGCGGCAGCGCGGTGGCCCGGGCCTTCCTCGGCTCCGGGGTGACCGCCCTGTCCGCGGAGCCCTTCCCCTTCTCCCAGTTCAGCGCCGACCCGACGACCCTGTACCGCTACCGGACGGCGGGGCGGCCGTGATCGCGCCCACCGCTCGCCGCGGCGCGGGGCACGCCGCCTGTCACCACGGCGAGATCCTCCAGGGCGTCTTCCTCGACGCCACCGGGCGCCGGTGCGCCGGCCTGGTCACCCTGCCGATGACCGGGATGGGCAGCCGGGCCGAGTTCACCCGGCGTCCCGGTACCCCGCCGGAGCAGCTCACCGTCCTGCCGGGCGACCGTACGAAGGCCGCCCGCGCGGCGGCCCTCACCGTCGGGGAATGCGCGCCACGGCGCCGGGAGCCGCCCTGCGGAGGGGAGTTGCGGATCACCGGCGACATCCCGGTGGGCCTCGGCATGGGCAGCTCCACCAGTGATGTCATCGCCGTCGTGCGCGCGGTCGCGGACTCCTACGGGGTGCGGCTGGCGCCCGGCACCGTCGCCAAGCTGGCGGTGCGCGCCGAACTGGCCTGCGACCCGCTGATGCTCGACGCCCGCCCGGTGCTCTTCGCCCAGCGCGAGGGGCGGGTGCTGGAGGTCCTCGGCCCCTGCCTGCCGCCCCTCGTCGTCGTGGGCTGCGCCCTGGGCGGGGGCGCGCCCGTGGACACCCTCGACCTGCCGGTCCGTACGTACGACGAGGACGACGTACGCGCCTTCGAGCGGCTGCGCGCCCTGCTGCGGCGGGCCGTGGCCACGGGCGACGCGGCCCTGCTGGGCCAGGTCGCGAGCGCCAGCGCGCGGCGGGGCCAACAGCTCCTGTGCCACCCGGAGTTCGACACCCTGGCCGGCATCGGCCGACGGCTCGGGGCCCTGGGGGTCCAGATCGCGCACAGCGGTGCGGTGGCCGGTCTGCTCCTCGACCCGGCGGCCCCGGGCCTGCGCCACCGGGTCCGTGGCTGCGTACGGGCCCTGGAGAGCAACGGCATCGCCGTGACCCGCGTCTTCACGACCTTCCCGCCCCTCCCGACGACCAAGGAGTTCCCGAGTGGACCAGCACATCGCGGAGGCCATCGGCCGGCCCGACCTCGTACGCCTCGACGACCGGCTCGTCTGCCTGCGCTTTGAGACCATGAAGGTCGTCTCCGCCCTCGCCGCGGTCCGCCACCTGCTCGACACGGGGGTGGTGCGGCGCGGGGACACGCTGCTGGACAGCTCCAGCGGGATCTACGCGCACGCCCTCGCGCTCGCCTGCCACCGTCACGGCATGCGCTGTCACATCGTCGGCTCGACGACCGTCGATCGCACGCTGTGCGCCCAGCTGGCCGTGCTCGGGGCGACGCTGGAGCGGATGGAGCCCTGCGACGACCTGAAGCTGGACCAGAAGCGGCGGGTCGAGCGCATCCACGAGATCCTCGCGGAGCACCCCGAGTACCACTGGATGCGGCAGTACCACGACGACATCCACTACCTGGGCTACCGGGCGGTGGCCGAGCGGATCCGGCGGTCGACGGGCGGGTGCGCCCTGACCCTGGTCGGCGGGGTCGGCTCGGGCGCCTCCACCGGGGCCCTCGCCCGCTACCTCCGGGAGGACTCCCCCGGCGTCGAACTCGTCGGCGTGCAGCCCTTCGGCAGTGTCACCTTCGGCGCCGAGCACGTCGCCGACCCCGAGATCATCATCGCCGGGATCGGCAGTTCCATCCCCTTCGGGAACGTCAGCCACGCGTCCTACGACACGCTCCACTGGATCTCCTTCGACGCCGCGCTGGCCGGCAGCGTCGACCTGTTGCGGCGGCACGCGGTCTTCGCCGGCCTGTCCACCGGGGCCGGCTACCTGGCCGCCCGCTGGGAACGGTCCCGGGCCCCGGAACGTACGGTCCTCTTCATCGCCGCCGACACCGGCCACCGGTACGTGGACAGCGTGTACGCCCGCCACCGCGAGGCCGCCGCCGTCGACTCCCTGGCCCCGCGCCAGGTCACGACCCGGGCCGAACTCGCGCTCCCCTGGTCCCGGATGCACTGGAACCGGGCCCCGGACATACGGCCCGCCACGCCACGCACAGGAATGACTGACAGCTCGTGAGCCACCCGTCCTGGTGTTCGGCGCGGGCACCGACCACGCCCTGCCGCTCCTGTCGCCCTACCGCGGGGAGCCCACCCGGTACGAGGGCCGGCACTTTCTCGTCCGGTCCCTGCTCGTGCCGGCTCTCGCGCTCGACCTCGGCGACCGCTTCTGGTGGCCGGGACGGCCGGGCTCCACCGCCACCCGTGACACCGGCACCGGCACCGGCACCGCGCCGGACTCCCTGCAACTGGTCGGAAAGGACGGCTGACCGGCGGCCCCGCGGCGAACCCCGCCGCGCTACTCCTCACCGGCTGCAGCGGCAGGATCGGCCCCGAGCACCCGCCGAGGATTATCCGCGCCCGCCGGCGCGCCGAATTCGGTCAGGTCCGGCCCTGCGCCTGAAAGGTGCGCCGGTAGGCGTGCGGGCTGGTTCCGGTGAGGCGTTTGAAGCGTTCCCGGAACGCGGTGGGAGAACCGAAGCCGACCTGCGCGGCGATCCGTTCGACGGGGTGCGCGGTGGTCTCCAGCAGATACTGCGCCTGGCGGATCCGGGCCCGGTGCAGCCACTGCAGCGGCGAGGTGCCGGTCTGTTCGCGAAAGCGCCGGTTGAGGGTCCGGACGCTCATGCCGCCCTGTGCGGCGACGTCGTCAAGGGTGAGGTCGCGCCGGGCGTTGTCCTCCATCCAGCGCAGGAGCGGCTCCAGCACCGATCCGCGCGGGGCCGGCGGCTGGTCGTGGACGATGAACTGGGCCTGCCCGCCGTCGCGTTCCAGTGGCATGACGGACAGCCGGGCGGCGTCCGCGGCCACCGCCGAGCCGAGGTCGCGCCGGATCATGTGCAGGCACAGGTCCAGCCCGGCGGCGGCGCCGGCCGAGGTGAGCAGCTGTCCGTTGTCCACGTACAGCACCCCCGGGTCCACCTCGACGGCGGGGTGGAGCGCGGCGAGCAGCCCGGCGGCCGACCAGTGGGTGGTGGCGCGCAGGCCGTCCAGGAGTCCGGAGGCGGCCAGGACGAAGGCGCCCACACAGATGGAGGCGAGCCTGGTTCCCCGTGCGGCGGCCTGCCGCAGCGCGTCGAGAACCTCCTCGGGTACGGGCGCCGCGGGGTCGGCCACACCAGGCACGATGATCGTGTCCGCCTCGGCCAGCTCCGCCAGCGGCCACGGCGCGCGCAGCACGAACGCCCCGGCATCAACCTCCTCGGCGGGCGCGCAGACACGGACCCGGTAGGCCGGACGGCCGTCGGGACGCCGAGTCCGCGCGAACACCTCGATCGGGGTGGACAGGTCGAACGGAATCACGCCGTCCAGGGCGAGCACGACCACGGTATGCATGGCCCGACGATAGCCGGGCGCGGCATCAGCCTCTCCCCTGGATGTCGTCACAGAGGGTGGTTCTCGCAGGTCACAGCCATCCGGTGGGCTCAGATCCTGGTTGGCCACAATCCGTTGGTAGATGGCATTCCAGCCGCTTCCGGCGGCTGCACACCGCAACTAGCGTCGGTGTGCGCGCACCACCGGCCCGGTTCCCGCGGCCTTCTGACACCCGCCCACTCCTGACCACATGGATCACCCACGTGACGAAATTCCTGCTCGCCGTCCACGTCCTGGCGGCGGTCATCACCATCGGCCCGGTCACCGTCGCCGCCAGCATGTTCCCCCCGACGGCCCGCCGCGCCCTGGCCGGACCCGGCAACGCGGCGACCCTCGCCGAGGCCCGTACGCTGCACCGCATCTGCCGGGTCTACGCCGTGATCGCCGTCGTGGTGCCGGTGTTCGGCCTGGCGACAGCCCACAGCCTCCACGCACTGGGCAGCCCCTGGCTCCTGACGTCGATCGCGCTGACCGCTGCGGCCGCTGCCGTCCTCGGCTTTCTGGTGCTCCCGCGCCAGTCCGCGGCACTGACCGTCCTCGACGGCACCGCCGACCCGCGGAAGGCCGCGGCCGCCCTGCAGGCGGTGGGTCGGCTGAGCATGCACACCGGACTGTTCAACCTGCTGTGGGCCACGGTGACCGTCCTGATGATCGTCCGCCCCGGATCCACCACAGGAGCCTGACATGCACCGCCCCAGCCGGCTCCTGCGGGCCGCCGCACTCCTGGAACTCGGCAGCCTGGCCGTCCTGTTGAGCAACCTCGGCGCGCTCCACCTGCAAGCCGTCTCCTCGGCCGTAGGCCCCCTGCACGGCTGCGCCTACCTGATCGTCATCATCGCCACCGCCCGCGAGCCGCATTCGGGCCGATCGACCGTCGCGCTGTCGGCCGTCCCCGGCATCGGAGGCCTTCTCGCCCTACGCCGCCTGACCGCGCCCCGCCCGACGGTCAGCCGCCCGTGACGGGACGGCTCACCGGCCGGTTCCGCCGTCGCGGATCGCGTTCACCAGTCCGGTGACGAGATGCGCCCGCTCCGCCATCGCGTCGACCACCAGGTACTCGTGGTCGGCATGAGCACCGCCGCCGACCGCTCCCAGGCCGTCGAGCGTAGGCACCCCCAACGCGCCCGTGAAGTTGCCGTCGCTGCCGCCACCGACCGCCTCGCCCTCGATGCCCGGCAGCAGTCGCCGCGCCATCCCGAACAACTCCGCCGACGCGGACTCCGGCATCGGGGGCCGGCCCACGGCCCCCCGGACCACGATCTCCGCCTCGTCCAGATGCGGAGCCAGTGCCGCCATCGCCGACTCGACCGCTCCTTCTCCCGGGCCGACTCGACCCGGACATCGACCAGCACCGTCGCCTCCGCCGGAACGACGTTGTCCGAGGTTCCCGCCGACGCCACGGTCGGCGTCACCGTCGTCCCGATCTCCGGCCGGCTCAGCGCCGCGATGTCCAGCACCTGGTACGCCGCCTCGACCAGCGCGTTCACCCCGGCCTCCGGCTCCAGCCCCGCATGCGCCGCCCGCCCCTTGATGAGCACCTCGAACGTGCCGCACCCCTTGCGGCCCGTCTTCAGGCCCCCGCCGTCGGCCGCACCCTCGAACACGAGCACCGCGCCGCAGGCGCGGGCCCGCTCCTCGATCAGAGCCCGGGAGGAACCGGAACCGACCTCCTCATCGGCGGTCACCAGAACCTCCACGCCCGACAGGTCGTCCAGCGCCGCCAGGCCGTGTACGGCCTGAACCAGACCACCGAGCATGTCGAAGACCCCAGGGCCCGTCGCATGCCCGCCCTCCACCCGGAAGGGGCGGCGCTGCAGCGTGCCCAGCGGGAAGACCGTGTCATGGTGACCGAGGATCAGGACCCGGGGATCACCTCCGCCCGACCAGTGCACGTGCGGCCCGGCCTGGCTCTCCACCAGGACGGCCCGCCCACCCAGCCGGCTCTCGATGACCGCCGCCACAGCGCGGGCCGAAGCGTTCAGGGCATCGAGGTCACGCGACGGGGACTCGGCCTGAACGAGCGTACGCAAGTCCTCAAGCATCGCGTCAACACTCACAGCAGCGCTCCGGTACATCTTCATGCCCTCAAAATACAAGGCACGCCCGGCGGGCCCTGGACCCGACTACTGAACGCACTTGGGCGCCCCGACACCGCGGCAACGGCCTGACCGGCACGACACCCCCTAGGTCTGGGCCAGTTCGCGCACCGTGGCCATATCGCTGAAGGGGAGCAGCTCCTCGCCGACGATCTGGTGCGGTTCGCTGCCCTTGCCGGCGATCAGGACCGTGTCGTCGGGGCCTGCCGCGGACAGGGCGAAGGCGATCGCCTGGCGGCGGTCGGCGTAGCGCCGGAAGGGGGTGCCGGTCGCCGTGAGGCCGGGGGAGACCTGGTCCAGGATGGCCTCGGGGTCCTCGTTGCGGGGGTTGTCCGAGGTCAGGACACAGAGGTCGGAGTGGGTCCCGGCGATCTGGCCCATCTCGGCCCGTTTGGTGGTGTCGCGGTCCCCGCCGCAGCCGAAGACCGTGATCACCCGGCCGCGGGCGAAGCCCCGGATGGTGGTCAGGACCTTCTCCAGGGAGTCCGGCGAGTGGGCGTAGTCCACGATCACCGACGTGCCCAGCGGGGTCCGGAAGCGTTCCAGTCGGCCCGGGACTGGCGGCATCCGGTCGAGCGCGTCGACCAGGGGGCCCAGCTCGTGCCCCAGCACGTGGCAGGCTGCCACCGTGGCCAGCGCGTTGGCCACCGAGAACCGGCCGGGGACGGGGATCGAAGCCGGGTAGGCGCGTCCGTCGTGCCGGAGGGTGAACCGCGTACCCGAGGCAGTCACCACGAGGTCGGTGGCCCGGTAGTCGGCCGGGCGGTCCAGGGCGTACGTGGTCACCGCACCCGGCATCATCGACACGATGGACGCGCCCACCGGATCGTCGGCGTTGACCACCGCACGCCGGCACAGGCCCTGGAAGAGACGCAGTTTGGCGTCCCGGTAGTGAGCCATCGTCCCGTGGTCGTCCAGATGGTCCTGCGTGAGGTTGGTGAAGACCCCGACGTCGATGAACGTACGGTCCACGCGGTGCGTCAGCAGCGCCATCGAGGTGGCCTCCAGCACCACGCCGGCGGCCCCGCGGTCGCGCATGTACCCCAACAGGTACTGCAGGTCGGGAGATTCCGGCGTGGTCAGCACCGACGGAGGCATGGGGATCGGCTCATCGCCGATCCTGCTTCCGGCGGTTCCGATCACTCCCACCCGGGAGCCCTCGGCGATCCGCAGGACGGACTCGACCATGTACGAGACGGAGGTCTTCCCGTTGGTGCCGGTGATCGCCACCATGTCCATCTGCCTCCCGGGCTCGCCGAAGTAGCGGGAGGTCACCACCGCGGCGGCCGTCCGCGTGTCGGGGACCCGGACGGCGCAGGTGCCCGGGGGCCATACCGCGGCCTGCAGGGCGGGCTCGCTGCCGTCGACGAGTACGGCGGCGGCGCCCCGGGCCAGGGCGGGCGGGACGGAGGCGGGGCCGCCCTCCCGGTGTCCGGGTACGGCGATGAAGAGCGAGCCCGGCGTCACCCGGTCGGCGTCGAAGGTGGTTCCCGCGGTGATCATCGTCGTGTCCGGATCACCCTGGAGGACGTGGTGCTCCTGCCCGGCCAGCAAATCGCTCAGCTTCACAATGGTCCCTTCGAGGGGGCTCGGGCCCGGGCGTGCGGCCGTAGCCAGGCGGCAGCGCCGGCGGCATGCCGGGAAGCTGCTGTGGTGATGTGGAGCGGAGAAGCCGGAGGCGCGAAGCGCTAGCCGTGGCCGTGCAGGGCCGTACGGCGCGTCTTGGGCGGTACGGCCTGGTCCGTGCCGGCCGGGTCGACGACGGTCGGAACCCCGGCGGCCGGGCGCATCCCGGAGGCGGCCTGCTGCAGGCACTGCCTCGAGGAACGTGTGCGACCCATGGGCCGAGTGTACGGCCCGCCCGGCGGCCCGGGATCCGCCTCGGCCGCCGGTACCGTGCCGTCCCGCCCCGGGTCACATGGGACGGTCGCCGAAATGGTGCACGACGATCCAGTAGTCGTCGTCCTCCTCGGTGAGGGCGCACAGCCGTCGCCCGTCCGAGGACATCGCGATGACCATGGAGCCGGCCCCGGGTACGAGGGCGGCGGAGAGCGCGGTGTGCGCGGTGCGGCGCACCCGGACCCAGTCGCGATCGGCCCCCCGGACCAGGAAGCAGCCCTCGTCATCGATGACGGCAGCGGTCCGCGCGTGCTCCAGCCACAGGCGGTCGGCCTCCTCCAGCACCTCCGGAGCCGTGCGCGCCACGGTGGCCCGCGGGGCCACCTCGACGTTGACGACGGCCTTGAAGGCCCGCGCGTACGAGGGCAGCCCTTCGGCGACGCCCGATGGTCAAGACGCTGGGGGTGCGCCCGACCCCCTCGACGGCGCCGGGGTCGGGCGCACCCTACGTCCCGAATGCCGCCCCGGCCGTCATCCCGCCCGCAGTAGGGGCCGTTTCAGCGCGGCTACGACCTGATCTTCGGCCGCCCGCAGCCGGCCTGACCGCCCGCTCCCCCAGGAGAGGTCTCAGCGCAGTGTGTGGTGATGTCGGCCGGAGCGTCGGATGTGCAAGACCAGGTACACCAGGGCGGCGACGAACACCACGATGCCGATGATCAGCAGGTAGAGCAGCCCTTCGGCGACAGCGCCGATGATGCCCAGCACGATCGCCACGATGACGAGGATCAGGAAGAGCACCATGCCGTAAGGCACCTCCTCGATAGGCCGGTCAGCGGCGGGCGAGCTGCCGCTCACCGTTCGCGCCCGGCTGGTAGGGCAGGCCATAATGCGCGAACACCGCGGCCTCGTCCTCAACGGGCAGGACATCGTCCGTCCCGATCGCCGGGCACTTCTTCACGAGAGACCGGTCATAGTCGACCTTGACGTAGCCCGGCCCGACGATCGCGCCGTTCAGCGGGACGAAGACCAGGTGGCGGCGGGTGGGCAGCCCTACCTGGACGGTGGCCATGGCCGGCTCGTCGGTGCTGGTGTCCACGTAGACGGCCTCCAGCGTGCCGATCTTATGGCCGCCGGCGTCGACGACGTCGTGGGTCCGCCACTCACGGACATCCGCGCTCTGGATCATCCCCGGCTTCCCTTCGCACGGCGGCGCACCCGATCCGGTGCACTTCCCAGCCTGCCCCGCAAAACCCGCCCACACCAGCCTGGCCGCCCGCCGCTCCATCCCGGGCGGCCGGCCACGACGTCATGACCGGTTTCCCTGCTCGGCGGCTCATCACGCGCGGAGCCCCCCATGAACCACCGGAAGCGTGACCCTCACCCAAGCGGGTAAGGGGTGACGCCTTCCTGTTGTCTTGGCCAGTCCGAAGCGAGGGCACCCGACAGCTCTGCCAGAGCCAAGCGAATTGGCGACGAACCGGACGCCACGCCCGCCTGCTGCGGGTTCGCGAGATCACCTCACTGGCGGTACATCTCCGTGAGCGGCGGTTGGATTTATTTGGGCAGGTGTGCGGCGCTGCCTCGTGCGAGTTAATCTAGCTCTGTCCATTCGGGGGTAATGTCGGATGATCGACAATGTGAGTCTGATTATTTTCAGCGCGATTTCAGCTGTGGAATGCGTTTATATTAACCCCCCCTCCGCGCCTTGCCCATTATTGGTGCGCGAAATTTCCTGCGTAATATGCGGCAGCGACACACCAGGGTTTCCCGGGCAAACGGTAGGGCCCGGTACGCCACGGCTCCCCACAGGAAATGGCCTCTTGATGAAGCTGAAAATCCAGGCGGCTCGGCGCCGCACTCTGTCCGGCTGGCTGTCCTCGGCCGTCGCCGTCACGGTTGCCGCTGTAATGGTCGCCGGATTGCCGACGCAGGCAATGGCCATCGCGACACCCGTACCGCTGGGCACCACCGCCAGCTACTCCGTCCTGGCAGGTCAGGGAGTCACGAACACCGGCCCCACGGTGATCGACCACGACCTGGGGACGCACCCGAACCCGGCCATCACCGGAAACCCGCTGGTGCTCGGTGCCGTGCACCCTGCGGACGCTCATGCCCTCCAGGCCAAGAGCGATCTGATCGTGGCGTACAACAACGCGGCCGGCCAGGCCGAGGACTTCGACCTTCCGGCAGCCATCGGCACGGGATCGTCCGGCCCCTCAGAGCTGATTCCGGGCGTCTACACGAGGGACCCCGCCGGCAGTGTGGGACTGATCGGCGACCTGGTCCTGAACGCCGGGGGAAACCCCAACGCGGTCTGGGTCTTCCAGATTCCTACAGCCCTGACGACGGCAACCTCCAGCCGGATCCTCCTCACGAACGGCGCTTCGCCGTGCAACGTGTTCTGGCAGATCGGGAGTTCGGCGACGCTCAACACCAACACCACCTTCGTGGGCACCATCATGGCGCTGACCTCGATCTTCCTGCGAACTGGAACGAACATCGAGGGCCGGGCACTGGCGCGTAACGGCGAGGTGACGATGGACAGCAACAGGATCTTCCTCGGCGGCTGCGCCACTGGCGGAACGACCACCGGCACGACGACCGGCACGACCACCGGCACGACCACCGGCACGACGACCGGCACGACCACCGGCACGACGACCGGCACGACCACCGGCACGACGACCGGCACGACCGCCGGAACGCCGACCCCCGGATCGACGACCGGTACGACCGTGGGTCTGATCGGTGGCGGCCTCCTGGGCGGGCCGATCGTCGACCTCGTGTCGGGCGGCACCTCGGGGAACATCGCCGGCAACACCTCCGGAAACACCGCGGGCAACACGGCCGGGAACACGACCGGCGGCAACACGACCGGCGGCAACACGACTGGCGGGACCATCACCGGGGGCAACGTCACCGGCGGGCACGGCGGTCAGCCCGGCGGTCCGGACCACGGCGGGCCGGACAATGGCGGGCCGGACAATGGCGGCCCGGGCCACGGCGGGCCGGACCACGGCGGCCTGGAGCACCACGGGCCGGAGCACGGCGGCCCGGGCAACGGGCACGACGAGGGACCCGGTAAGCCGGGCCACGACCACGACCACGACCACGACGGGAAGCCCGGCGACCACTACGGCTACGGCAACAAGCCCGCGGGCCACGAGGGCTAGGCAGCAGGCTGCACGAAGCCCGTTCATCGAACGGCGCGCGGCGGAATCCTCATCGAATCCGCCGCGCGCCGTCGGTCAGAGTCGCAGAGACCTCAGGCGATCAGCAGACATGAGAAAGACCGGGTGGGCGGTGTCGAGCAGAATTGAATCTGCGGACGTGAAGGAACTCCATCAGTCCGATTCCGGTCCGGTCCCCCAGCAGCACCATGACGAAGCGGTCAGACCGGATAAGCCGCCCATGGGCGTTCGTACGGCGAAAGCAGGGCTGCGCACCGCCGTAGTCCTCTGCCTGGTGACGGCTCTGGTCCACGTCGTCCTGGTGTTCC
Source organism: Streptomyces sp. NPDC001549 (assembly GCF_042894025.1). Taxonomy (NCBI): domain Bacteria; kingdom Bacillati; phylum Actinomycetota; class Actinomycetes; order Kitasatosporales; family Streptomycetaceae; genus Streptomyces; species Streptomyces sp. NPDC001549. Next base: position 146,814 of record NZ_JBIAVJ010000018.1, on the reverse strand, counting down.
TTCATGTGGCCCCCTCCAACCCCGTATCGAAGCGGTACAGCTCGCAGGTCAACGGATGGGTGTTCCCGCTCTTCGAGCAGAATTGGCGGCTCTTCGCCCCGGACCCCGACTCCTTCAACCGAAAGATCCTGGCGAGAACCGCACACACCGACTCCAAAGGATCGGTGCAGGTAACCCCCTGGTTCGACCTGGCTGCCGTGGACCATTCCGCAGTCGACCACAATGCATTTCCGAGCCACACGTCCCAGAACCTTCTGCGCCGCGCCTGGACCTCCTACGTCGAGACACACGGAGGAAGCGACACGGCACGCTCGGAACGGGCCGTGATGTTGCAGACGTACCTGCGCAACATCGCCGCGGACCGCGTCGCCGCCCACAACGACGGCGGCGCTTTCGACTTCATTCAGCTCCGGGTCGTCACACTGCCCGTCGCCGCGCCCGGCACACCGGCCGGAAACCGCCCGCCGGCACCCACCGAGGACCGGCTCCTGCCCTGGTGGAAGGTGACCTCCCATGGGAAATGACCAGATCCCCCAGCCCCCCTCCACAGCAGCCACGCCGCCCCGGCCTGCGGCCCAGGAGACTTCGATCGCCGGCACGGCCCACCGGTGGCTCCTCAACCGGATCGGCGATCTGTGGGGGCTTCTCACCGACCGTCCGATCTCCCTGTACGCCGCGTCGGTTCTGCGCATCGGCTACGGGCTGCTCTACCTGGTCTTCCTGCTTCGCGAGTTCCCGCACCGTGAGGAGATCTGGGGCCCCGGCTCCCCCTGGACACCCGCGCTGGCACAGCAGCTCTTCGCGCAGACGGGCTGGAACAGCATCCTGATCCTGTCCGACAGCCATGCCTACTTCGAGCTCTGCTACGTGACGGCCCTCGTCACGTCCGCGCTGTTCATGCTGGGCTGGCGGACCCGCGCCATGTCCATCCTCTTCGCCCTCGTGGTGACCTCGTTCCATGCCAGGTCGATCTTCATGACGGACGGGGGCGACAACCTGATCCTGCTGATGGCCCTCTACCTCGTCCTCACCGCGTGCGGTCGGCACTGGTCCCTGGACGCACGCCGAGAGCGGCTCAGGACAGCCCGTGCGGGCAACGCGCCGGAGCCCGTGAGGAGCTTGTACGCACAGCAACTCCGAGACGCTCGCATCACCTTGACCACGGTGGTGCACAACTGCGGCGTCCTCGTCATCGCGGCACAGGTCTGCTTCCTCTACGGATCAGCCGGCCTGTACAAGATCCAGGGCCCTACCTGGGGCGGCGGCACCGCTCTCCACTACGCGCTGAACCTCGAACTCTTCCAGCCCTGGCCGGCACTCTCCCACCTCGTGGACGAGTACCCGCTGGTGATCGCGATCGCCGGCTACGTGACGGTGCTCTTGCAGGTGGCCTTCCCGTTCGTGCTCTTCGGCCGGCTCAAGTACCCCGTTCTGACCGTGCTGCTGGGCATGCACATCGGCATCGCAGTGCTCTTGGGACTGCCCCTCTTCTCCGGCGCGATGATCGTTGCGGACGCCGTGTTCCTTCCGGACCGCTTCTACGCCTTCCTGCCTCACCTGTGGCGACGCGCAGCACAGCGCACAGGAATGCGGCGACCGGCACCCGGCCGAGCAGCGGGATCCGGAACCGTACCTCCACAGGGCAGGGCCTGCGTACCCGGCACCAAGCATCGAGCCGCTCCTGCACCGAAGGACACCACGATGGCCACCGGGCTCGCGTCCGAGCAGAGCTGAGCAGCCGCGCGGACCGCAAAAGAATCGGTATGCCAGGCAGCATCTGGCCTGCGCGGGCGACGGCGGCCCCTGACGCCAGGGCCGGAATCAGGGGCCGGAATCAGGGGCCGGAATCAGGGGCCGTCACACACCTACCGCCTTGGGGGTGTGGGGCCGGGACAGGTGTTGGCGGTCAACGGCGCGGGCGTTGCCAGATCCCGCGTCTGGGTCCATCAGGTGTGCAGACGGCTGTTGGGGCCGTCCTGATCGCCGACGCTCTCGTCGCTGAACCAGTAATCACCGGCGGCCAGGTACCGGAACGAATGCGTGCTCTCGCTCGGCAGCTCGACCGTTACGGCCCGCTTCCCGTCCTTGCGCGGCCGCAGGGTGTGGGCACCGGGCTGCCAGTCGTTTGAAGTCGCCCACCACACTGACCGCGCCGGGCGGGGTGTCGGCGGGCAGGACGAAGGTGACTTCCGTGCGGTCCTTGTGCAGCGTGCGCTCCAGCATGAGACGGGCTCCTGACAGCAGAGGGCGGGCGGGAATCGCGCCCATCCTCGGCACTGAGCGGCCGGCCCGCCTTCCGACGCCGCCACATCGGGGAGGGGAGTCACCCGCGCGCCTCGCTTCGCAGTCGAAATGATGCAGACCGTCGCGGCGCGTGTCAGCGTCGTACGAGAGGAATCCGTACCCCACGCATCAAGAGGAGTCGCCGTCATGGGCGGTACGCAGGACAAGCCCAAGCAGCCGGGCAAGGGCAGCGAGGCGCAGGAGCACCATCGCTCCGGAGACCCCGCTCGCCCCCAGCCGGGCAAGTCGTCCCGCGAGCAGGGCCAGAAGCAGGGCCAGAAGGAGACCTCGCGCCGCCGCGAGGACGACCTGCTGCGCGAAGAGGACCTGCACGACGAGAACCTCTGACCAGAACACCACTCGCACACGCCCAGGGCCCGGCCGCCGGCCCGCAGTCACCCCGGACGGGTCCTGTCACGTACCGCCCGGCTAAGGCCTGCCCTTGACAGACAGGGGCTGAAGCTCGATCAACCACACAGGCCGTCCGGGCCGCCGTTCGGCGGCTGAGCCCCAGGACACATCGTCCGGGGGCTCAGCCGCCGAACGGCCCGTACCGCAACGATGCTCACGGGTTCGGCAGGGTCAGCGCATGGGCATCTGGCGACGATTCTGGGCCGGCGTACGCCTTGATGGCTTCCTCGATGAAACTCCGGGTACCGTCCGGGCTCAGAGCCTGGGCCTGCAAGTGCGCGTACATGTCGCTGTAGCGTCGCACGTCGGATCGTTTCTCCAGATAGAGGTCGCTGGTGAACCTCTCCACATACACCACGCTGCCATCGGCGGCCTCGGCGAACTCAAGCAGCGTGAACTGTCCCGAGACACCCGGGTGCGCACCCACCTCGTGAGGGAGAACCTGCACGGTGATGTGTGGCTGGGCGCTGAAGTGGGTCAGATGCTCCAGCTGTTCGCGCATGACCTCGCGGCTGCCCACGACGCGCCACAGCGCCGAGGCGTCCAGCACGACCCATAAGCGCAGCGGGTTGCCCGGGGCGCGCAGCCGGTCCTGGCGCCGCATCCGCACCTCTAGGCGTGTGGCTGCCTGTCCGGCAGTGGCGCGAGGGATCGTTCCTGCGATGACCGCCCGTGCATAGGCAGAGGTCTGCAGCAGGCCGGGGATCACCTGGGGCTCGTAGCACCGGACCGCGGCCGCCTCGGTCTCCAGGCCGATGTAGGCGCCGTACGGAATGTCGTCGTAGGCGTCCCACCAGGCCTGCCGACCCGATTCACTGGCCATCTGCATCAGTTGGTCAACACGCCGCTGATCCCGGACTCCGTACAGTCCGCAGAGATCCCGCACATCGCGTGGCTTGACGATGCGGCGGCCGTTCTCCAGCAGACTGATCTTGGGCTGGGAAATCAACAGGCGTGCCGCCACCTGCTGCGTCGTCATACCGCTGATCTCCCGGAGCCGACGTAGCTCCGACCCCAGTCGGCGCCTGCTGATGGTGGGATTGACAGTGACACCCACGGGGGCATACCTCCACTCCAAGAACCTTGCGCTGGCGAGAAGACTGCCACGGCCAGGGCTGCTGGATCCGCCTTGGCCCCACGTCGGTCCCACGTCTGGCGGGTGCGGCGGGCGGAGGAGCACACGACGAGGTCGGGAACGCAGTCGGCCTCGCGCAGCCAGCGGCCGGCTTCCGGTGCTTCGCGGCGGCCGCGCGGGGCGAGCGGCCGCTCGGAGTCGGGCATCTCCGGCCAGGCGGACTTGGCGTGCCGCAGGACGACCAGGCGCCGGGACTCATCCGACGTCATGGCGTCGCCTGGTGCTGGTGGCCGACCTCGCGCGCGAGGTCCAGCCCGAGGACGCGGTCGAGGAAGGCGAACGTCTCGAACTTGGCGCCGGCCGGCACGTCGGCGCGCGTCGCCACGCCGATCAGCGTGTCCAGGACAGCGGGGACGCCGAGGTCATCGGCGAGCGCGGCATGAGCCTGCCGCAGCACGTCGGCAGGGATCGGCCTGGACGGCTCCTGCGCCCAGTCGGCCACCTGCTGCCGCCAGCACCCCAGCGTCCGCCGGGCCTCTTCGAGCGCGGCGCTGGTGACCGTGACCGGCGTGCTGTGGGCGTGGCCGAGCAACAGCAGCCGCACAGCCAGCGGATCGGTCCCCGCTGGGGCGAATGCGTCCAGGAGACCCGGGGCGGTGAGGTGGCCACGGTCCGGGACGCCCCCGTCCGGTGGTGCTGGGCTGACCTGGCCCACATCGATCCAGACCCCGCCGACGGCGTCCTGTCCGGGGGTGCCGTGAGCGAGCACGTGCACATCGGCAGCGGCGCAAAGCGCCTCGGTCAGATCATGTCCACCGACGGTGGCGGGCGGGTGGATGCCAAGATCGGACATGACGCGATCGAGCGCCTGGGCTTGCTCGTCCGGCAGTTCCGGTGTGATGAGGACCGTCTGGGACTCCAGGCCATGCAGCTCTGCGGTGCGCGCCAGCACGTCGCCGACCAGGGGCGTCCGTACGTGCACCACCCCGATCTCGGTGTCGATGACCGGCAGGTGGACGCAGATGCGCAGCAGGTGGCGGTGCGCGGAGGGAATCTCCACGGAGCGGCCGGTGCGGGTGTCGGCGATACGCAGCATGATGTGGAGGCTAGTCCTGGAAACCTCCGGCACCGGGGAGGACCTGACCACGACGCCGACGTTGTGGCATACCGCGCGTCGCACGATCGCGGGACCCGCGCCAGTTCAGCCCAGGAAGCCGGTCGGCAGGCAGGAGCCCAGGGCACTAGGACCGAGATGGGCGGTCAGGCGTGGTTGACCGGGAGGACGTCCGGGGAGAGGGCGCCCGCGTGGGCCGCGGCCGAGGTCATCCGCTTGCGGTGGTGACGGCGGCAGAGGACCTCGTAACCGATCTCCTCCGCCGGACGGTTCACGTCGCCGACCACCACTTGGGCGCCCTCGACCACCATCTCCCCGCCCACCGTACGGGCGTTGTGCGTGGCACGGGCACCGCACCAGCACAGGGCCTCCACCTGGAGCTGCTCCAGCCGGTCCGCCAGCTCGATCAGGCGCTGCGAACCCGGGAAGAGCTTCGTCCGGAAGTCCGTCGTGATGCCGAACGCGAAGACGTCCATATCCAAGTCGTCCACGATGCGCGCCAGTTGATCGATCTGGACGGGGGCCAGGAACTGGGCCTCGTCCACGATCACGTAGTCCGCCCTGCCGCCCTTGGAGATCTGCGCGACCAGGTAGGCGTACAGGTCCATGCCCTCCGGCGCCTCGACCGCCTCCGTCACCAGACCCAGCCGCGAGGACAGCTTGCCCTCACCCGCCCGGTCGTCACGGGTGAAGATCACGCCCTGGAGCCCCCGCGCGTCACGGTTGTGCGCGATCTGGAGCGCCAGAGTGCTCTTTCCGCAGTCCATCGTTCCGGAGAAGAACACCAGCTCGGGCATGGGAAGTACGAGACCTTTCGGGTCGTGGGCAGGGGGTGGGCGGCGGGTCGGGCGCTGGGCCGACGAGAGTCAGGTGCGGATTTCGAGCAGCGGGACGAGCTGCTCCGCCGCGGTCATGGAGCCGTGCATTCCGGCCAGGGCGGATTCGTTCGGCTCGTTGCGCGAGGCAGTGATCGCGACATCGGCCTGGGCGGCCGCCACCACGTCACCGATGCGCCCGAGCACGCGCTGGTCGCACTCCCCCGGCGTGCCGAACCAGCCCAGTTCCAGGGCCTCTTCGCGGCTCGCGACCCAGAACCGGTCGCCGAGCACCTCGCGCCACACGGTCAGTACGTCGGCCTCGGCGCCCGGCACCACGTACACGTGCCGGGCCCGGCCCTCGCCGCCCAGCAGGGCGACGCCGGCGCTCAGCTCCCAGTCCTCGTCGAAGTCGAACCGGGAGTCCTCGTCGAAGGGGACGTCGACCATGCCGTGGTCCGCGGTCACGTACAGGGCGGTGCGCGGCGGCAGCTGCTCGGCGAGCCGCTGGACGAGCCGGTCCACGTACATCAGCTGGCCGCGCCACGCGTCGGAGTCCACGCCGTGCCGGTGGCCGGCCCCGTCGAGCTCGCTGTAGTACGTGTAGACGAGCGAGCGGTCACCGGCCGCGAGACGCTCGGCCGCCAGGTCCATCCGCTCCTCGCCGGTCATCCGGCCGAGGAAGGTGCCGCCGCTCAGCGCGATCTTGGTGAGCGGGGTGGTCTGGAAGGCGGGCGAGGACACCTGGGCGGTCGCCACCCCGGCCTTGTCGGCCTGCTGGAAGACGGTCGGGTACGGCTGCCAGGGCTTCGGCGCGGTCCACGGGTGCCAGCGGAGCTGGTTCATGAGTTCGCCGGTGGCGGGGTTGCGGACGGCGTAGCCGGGCAGGCCGTGGCGGGCCGGCGGCAGGCCGGTGCCCACGGAGGCGAGCGAGGTGGCGGTGGTCGCCGGGAAGCCCGCGGTGATCGGGCGGCCGGTGCCGCCGCGCGAGCTGCCGAGCAGGGAGGTGAGGTACGGGGCCTCGTCCGGGTGGGCCTTGATCTGCTCCCAGCCCATGCCGTCGACCAGGAACACGCAGTTCCGGTCGGCCGGGGTCAGCTCGGTGATGGCGGCGGTGAACCCGGGGACGCCCTGGCCCGCCACGAGCGTGGGCAGCAGGTCGGCGAGCGACCCGGCGCCGTACTCCGGGACGGGGGCGCCGGCCAGGTCCAGCAGCTCCGGCTCGGGCCACTCCTGTGCCGCGGAGTACGCCATCAGCGGGCGGAGGTGGAAGACGTCGCCGCTGTCGCCTCGCTGAGCGCCTGCGCGAAGACCAGGGTCTGGCGCACCGCCTCCGGGCCGTCGCCGGCCTCGCTGACCCGCAGGCTGAGGTCGTCGGCGGTGGAGTTGCCGGTGTAGCCGTGGTCGGAGTCGCAGTTCGGGTCGCCGCAGGCGGCCGGCTCCAGGTCGATCCGGGAGACCGCGCCCCAGCCGATGGTCAGGACGACCTCGCGGGGCAGGGTGCCGGGGGTGTAGGACTCCGGGTTGGCGACGACACGGCTGAGCACCACGGAGGAGATGCTGGACAGCTTGACCGACTCGGTGGAGGTGGTCGCGTACGGGGAGGGGGACCCGGCGTCGGCGGCCTGCTCGTCGGTGTGGCTGACGATGAAGCGGTTGCCGGTCAGGACCAGCACGGTGACGTGACGGCGCACCTCGTTGGAGTCGAAGGTCGTCTCCTGGTGGACCAGGTACGACGAAATCGGCTCGCCGCCCACCGCGGCCTCCACGGCCTCGGCCACGAGGGCCGGGTAGTAGCCGCTGCGCTCGATCGCCGTGCGCAGCCCCTGGGTCGTCGTACCGGATTTCGCCATGAGGTCCATCCTAAGGCCCGTGCGGGGCCCTCAGGCCGCGCCGTACCCGGTCAGTAACTGGGGAGGGTCCGCGGGCCGAGATCGCCGCGGGCCGGCGGGTGGGCGACGCGGACGGTGGCGCTGAGCACGGAGACGCCTTCGGCGGCGACCACGACGGGCTCCAGTGAGACGCCGATCACCTCGGGGTGGTCGTCCACGAGGCGGGACAGCCGCAGGAGCAGTTCCTCCAGGGCGGGGGTGTCCACGGGGTCGCTGCCGCGCCAGCCGAACAGGAGGGGTGCGGTCCGGATGGACCGGATCAGTCCGGCGGCGTCCCGGTCGGTGGCCGGGACGAGCCGGTGCGCGGTGTCGCCCAGCAGCTCGGAGGCGACGCCGGCGAGCCCGAAGGAGAGGACGGCGCCCGCCGCGGGGTCGATGACGGAGCGGACGACGGTGTCGACCCCGCGCGCCACCATGGCCTGCACCACGGGCTGGAGCTCGGCCGGCTTGCCCAGCGCGTCGGTGAGCTCCTCGTACGAGCGCCTCAGCTCGGCCTCGTTCGTGAGGTCGAGGCGTACGCCGCCCAGGTCCGCGCGGTGGCGCAGGTGCGGCGCGGTGGTCTTGAGCGCCACCGGGTAGCCCAGCACGCCGGCGGCGCGGACCGCCGCGTCGGCGCTCGGCGCGGGCAGGGTGGGCAGGACGCGGATCCCGTAGCCCGCGAGCAGCTCGCGGGCGTCCCAGTCGGTCAGGGCCAGCACGGCGCCGGGGTCGACGTCCGCCAGCAGCCCGGCCAGCCGGTCCGCCGCCCCGGCCTCGTCGATGTCCTCGTACTCGGGGACCCGCCCGTCGTCGTCGGCGAGGGCCCGGCGCCACTGCCCGTACCGGACGGCTTCGGCGACGGCCTTGACCGCGCGTTCGGCGGCGGGGTAGCTGGGGATGCTGTCGCCGGCGGCGGACAGCGGCCCGGCCGGTCCTCGGTGTGCCGGGTCCGCCACGGGGCCCCAGCTCCGGGACGGGGCGGGATGCGGGACACCGCCCACGGCGGACAGGGCCTCGACGAGCTCGCCGAGCTCGACGTGCACCACCGCGACGGGCTTGCCGGGGTACTCGGCCACGGCCTCGCGCAGGGCACCGGCCAGGTCGTCCGCGGGAGCCTCCTCGCTCACCCACGGGATGGCCGTGACCACCACCGCGTCACAGTCATCGGAGCGGAGCGCGTCGGTCAGGGCGGCGCGGAAGTCCGCCGGCGCGGCCGCCGTCGTCAGGTCCAGCGGCGCCAGCGGCCGCAGGCCCTGGGTGAGGCAGGCGTCGTAGGTGAGGATCCCGAGGGATTCGGAGTTGCCGAGGATCGCGATCCGGGGCCCGGCGGGCAGCGGCTGCGCCGCCAGCAGGAGGCCGACGTCCACCAGCTCGGTGACCGTGTCGACGCGGATGACGCCGGCCTGGCGCAGCAGGGCGGAGACGGTGGCCTCCGGCAGCCGGGTGTCGGGGACGACGTGCCCGGCCGGGCTGTGCCGGCCGCCCTTGGCGACGACCACCGGCTTGACGGCCGCCGTCCGGCGGGCGAGCCGGGTGAACTTCCGCGGGTTGCCGAGGGTTTCGAGGTAGAGCAGGGCGACGTCGGTCGCCTCGTCGTCGTACCAGTACTGGAGGATGTCGTTCCCGGACACGTCGGCGCGGTTGCCCGCGGAGACGAAGGACGACAGGCCCTCGCCGCGCCGGAGCAGGGCCGAGAGCAGGGCGATCCCGATCGCCCCGGACTGTGTGAACAGGCCGATCCGGCCGCGGGTGGGCATCGGCGCGGGGGTCAGGGAGGCGTTGAGTTCCACCTCCGGCGCGGTGTTGATCACCCCGTAGGCGTTCGGCCCGATCAGCCGCATCCCGTACGAGCGCACCTGCCGCACCAGTTCGCGCTGGCGGGCGAGTCCGGCCGGGCCGCTCTCCCCGTATCCGGCGGACAGGACGACGAGCCCCTGCACCCCGTGCTCGCCGCAGGCGGCCACCGCGTCGGGGACCCGGTCGGCCGGGACCGCGATCACCGCGAGGTCGACCGGGGCGCCGATGGCCTCGATGGTGCGGTAGGCCCGCACGCCGTCGAGCAGGTCGCGGGTGACGGCCTCGTTGACGGCGTAGAGGTGGCCGTGGAAGCCGCTGTCGCGCAGGTTGCGCAGTGCGGCCGCGCCCACGCCCGCACCGGAGCGGCTGACTCCGACGACGGCCACCGAGCCGGGGGCCAGCAGCCGCTGCACCGAGTGGGCCTCGGCACGCTGCTCGCGGGCGCGCTGCACGGCGAGGGATTCGGCGGTGGGTTCGAGGTCGAGGGTGAGGTGGACGGAGCCGTCCTCGAAGCTGCGCTTCTGCTGGTAGCCGGCGTCCGTGAAGACTTTGATCATCTTGGTGTTGGCGGGCAGCACCTCGGCGGCGAACCGCCGGATGCCGCGCTCCCGGGCGACCGCGCCGATGTGTTCGAGGAGGGCGGAGGCGACCCCGCGGCCCTGGTGGGCGTCCTGGACGAGGAAGGCGACCTCGGCCTCGTCGGCGGGCCCGGAGGCGGGCCGGCCGTCGGCGCCGATGCGGTCGTAGCGGACTGTGCCGATGAACTCCCCGCCGATGGTCGCGGCGAGCCCGACCCGGTCCACGTAGTCGTGGTGCGTGAAGCGGTGCACGTCGCGGTCGGAGAGCCGGGGGTAGGGGGCGAAGAACCGGTAGTACTTCGACTCGTCCGAGACCTGCTCGTAGAAGCTGACGAGCCGGCCCGCGTCCTCGGTGGTGATGGGCCTGATCCGGGCGGTGCCGCCGTCGCGCAGGACGACATCGGCTTCCCAGTGGGCCGGGTACGAGGGGTCCGACTCGATGGTCATGGGCCTACCTTACGGCCGGATCAGGCCGTGGAGCGCTCGCGCGGCGCTGAGGCAGTACGGGACGAATCAGTGCAAGCTGGGGAAGGCCGAACGGCGGAAAATTCAGGCCGGAGGCAGGTCCGAGCATTCCGGACGTCATGAGAGACTGGTCTAGACAACCGTAAGAACCTGAAGGGCATCACCATGGCAGAGCGCCGCGTCAACGTCGGCTGGGCCGAGGGCCTGCACGCTCGTCCCGCCTCGATCTTCGTCCGTGCGACGACCGCTTCCGGCGTCCCGGTGACCATCGCGAAGTCCGGCGGCGACCCCGTCAACGCCGCCTCCATGCTGGCGGTCCTGGGCCTCGGCGCCCAGGGCGGCGAGGAGATCGTCCTCGCCTCCGAGGCCGAGGGTGCGGACGCCGCGCTCGACCGCCTCGCGAAGCTGGTGGCCGAGGGTCTCGAGGAGCTCCCCGAGACCGTCTGACCCTTCGGGTTCGACCTCACGCGCGAAGCCGCGGCCCCCGTCCGGGGGGCCGCGGCTTCGTCGTTCGCGTACGGGGCCCTGCCGCGCGGCGGGCCCGCCCGATGCGGGCACGCCGCGGAACCGCAGCCCTCGCGGGTGGCGGACTCCGAAGAAATCCCGTTCGGCAGGGAAAAGGCTCGCCGGAATCCGGCGCGCACGCCGAATTCAGCTCCGCGGGAATTCCGCACGGCGAATTGATCCGACACGGAACGGACCGGCCGCCGGACAGCGAATTCATGCGATCCCGCCCTTTGTATACGGCTCCTGTTAATGCCGGCCGCTCGACATGTTTACGGCAGGTTGCGAAGTGCTCACCGCCGGGCGGAGCCGCAGCCGGTGCGCCCCCGCCGCCCGGTCGACGTGGACCGCGGTCAGCGCCCGTGCCCGTTCGGCGTCGCCGCGCGCCACCGCGTCCACGATCGCCCCGTGCTCCGCCCAGGACTCCACGGGCCGGGCCGGCGCCTCCACCACGTACATCCACGCGATCTTGTGCCGCATCTGTGTGAGCAGCGCGATCAGCCCGGGGCTGCCGGAGGACTGGGCGAGCGTCTCGTGGAACCAGCCGCCCAGGGACCGCAGGTCCTCGCCCTGGCCCCGCCTGGCCCGCTCCTGCCCCAGCCTGACCAGCCCGCGCAGCACCTTGAGGTGCGCGTCGGTGCGCCGCCGGGCGGCTCTCGCGGCAGCCAGCGGCTCCAGGAGCATCCGCAGCTCGAGCAGGTCCGTGGCCTCCTGCTCGGTCGGCTCGGCCACGCAGGCCCCCGCGTGGCGCCGCGTGGTCACGAACCCCTCGGACTCCAGGGTCCGCAGGGCCTCGCGCACCGGGACGCGCGAGACCCCGTACCGGCGGGCCAGCACCTCCTCGGTCAGCCGGCCGCCCGGCTCGAACACCCCGGAGACGATGTCGTCGCGGATTGCTGTGCATACCGCGTGCGCAGGAATACGCAAGACCGAACCTCCGCCTATTTCCGACTACCAGTCATTGCACGCACATGCGTGCGCTGCGACTCTATTGCAACACACGATAATTTCCGAGAGCGGCCAGAAATACGAAACATTTGCACAAAGACGCAACACACAAAGACCCCGGCTCGGGGAGCCGGGGTCTTCGGTGAAGCGGTGCGCCAGGCGGGGTCAGAGGCTGACGCCGTGCGAGCGCAGGTACGCGATCGGGTCGATGTCCGAGCCGTACTGCGAGCCTGTGCGGGCCTCGAAGTGCAGGTGCGGGCCGCTGGAGTTGCCGGTGGAGCCCGACAGGCCGATCTGCTGGCCCGGGATGACCTGCTGGCCGACGGAGACGCTCAGCGAGGTCATGTGCCCGTACTGGGTGTAGGTGCCGTCGTTGTGCTTGATGACGACGTTGTTGCCGTACGCGCCGCCCCAGCCGGCCTCGACGACGGTGCCGACGCCCACCGCGTGGACCGAGGTGCCGGAGGCGGCGTGGAAGTCGATGCCCGTGTGGCTGCCGGAGGACCACATGCCGCCGCCCGCGTGGTACTGCGTGCTGACGTACGAGCCGTCCACCGGGGCGACGAAGGTGTTGAGGCGCTTGCGCTCCTCCTCGCGGGCGGCGCGCTCGGCGGCATCGCGCTCGGCCTTCGCCTTGGCCTCGGCGAGGCGCTTGGCCTCCGCGGCCCGCTGCTTCGCGTCGGCCTCGGCCTGCGCCTTGACGGCGTCCTGCTCGGCGCCGCGGTGCTGGGACTCGGCCTGGTCGGCGATGTCGCCCGCGAGGTCCTCGGCGACGACCACGGCGCCCAGGCCGCTGTCCTGGCCGATGTTGCTGCTGTGGTTGTCCGCGGCGAAGGCCGGGGCGGCGAGCGAGCCGACCACACCCGTGGTGGCGATCGCGGCGATACCGGCGTAACCGGCGGTCTTCTTGCTCAGACGGCTGGAGCCACGGTGCTTACCGGTACCAGCGGGACGACTGCCAAACGCCATGAAGGGTTTGATCCTTTCCTTCCTTCTCGCCTACCGGGTTAGCTGACGGGTTCGGAGCAGGAAGGTCTCCTACGGATCTCCTCTTGCGAGGGGGTCCGATTCACCCCAGGGACTCATGTGGGTCCCCGGCTCCCCAGGCTCGCGCCTGACGGGGACTCGGCGATCACTGTCCGGTGCCGCGGGTGCGGCGGGCACAACTGACGGACAGCACGGCCGACGCTAGGCGGATCATCAGTCAATCGCCAAACAGACACGGCTTTTTGTTGCGTACGCCACACCACATAAAAGCAACCTCACCATTAAACGGACAAAAGGGGTTCCGGTGACCAAGTCACCAGAACCCCTTGCTGAAACCTTCAGCCGGCCCTCAATGAGCCGTCATCCGCCGGTCAGTTGGAGACGACCGTGACCTCTCCGATCCCAAGAGCCCGCACGGGCTCCTCGATCAGCGCCGCGTCGCCCACCAGGACGGTGACCAGCCGGTCCGCGGGGAAGGCCTTGACGACCGCCGTGGTCGCCTCCACCGTGCCCGTTTCGGCGAGCTGCGCGTACAACTGCGCCTGGTAGTCGTCCGGCAGCTCCTGCTCGACCTGGTCGGCGAGGGTGCCCGCGACCGAGGCCGCCGTCTCGAACTTCAGCGGGGCCACGCCCACCAGGTTCTGCACGGCGACATCGCGTTCGGCGTCGGTCAGACCGCCCTCCGCGAGGGTGCGCAGCACCTTCCAGAGGTCCTCCAGCGCCGGTCCGGTGTTCGGGGTGTCCACCGAGCCGCTGATGGCGAGCATCGAGGCGCCCTTGCCGTCCGCGGTGGAGCGCAGCACCTGGCCGAAGGCGCGCACGCCGTAGGTGTACCCCTTCTCCTCGCGCAGCACCTTGTCCAGGCGCGAGGTGAGGGTGCCGCCCAGGCAGTACGTGCCCAGCACCTGGGCCGCCCACACCCGGTCGTGGCGGTCCGCCCCGATCCGGCCGATCAGCAGCTGCGTCTGGACCGCGCCGGGCCGGTCCACGATGACCACGCGGCCGGTGTCGTCGGCGGTCACCGGCGGCACCGGGAGCGCGGCGGCGGTGTTGCCCGTCCAGGTGCCCAGGGTGTCCGCGAGCACGGCGTCCAGGTCGATGCCGGTCAGGTCGCCGACGACCACCGCGGTGGCGGTGGCGGGGCGTACGTGGGCCTCGTAGAAGGCGCGTACGGCGGCGGAGTCGATCCGGGCGACCGTCTCCTCGGTGCCCTGGCGCGGCCGGGACATCCGCAGGGTGGCCGGGAAGAGCTCCTTGGAGAGCTGCTTGGCGGCGCGGCGCTGCGGGTTGGCCAGCTCGTGCGGGATCTCGTCGAGCCGGTTGCGCACCAGCCGGTCGACCTCGGCGTCGGCGAAGGCGGGGGCGCGCAGCGCCTCGGCGAGCAGGCCCAGCGCCTTGGGCAGCCGGGAGGCCGGGACCTCCAGCGAGACCCGCAGGCCCGGGTGGTCGGCGTGCGCGTCCAGGGTGGCGCCGCAGCGCTCCAGCTCGGCCGCGAACTCCTCGGCGGAGTGCTTGTCGGTGCCCTCGGAGAACGCCCGCGCCATGATGGTCGCCACGCCGTCCAGGCCCTCGGGCTCAGCGTCGAGCGGGGCGGCGAGGTTGACCTCGACCGCGACGACCTGCTGGCCCGGCCGGTGGCAGCGCAGCAGGGTCAGCCCGTTGGACAGCTGCCCGCGGTCGGGGGCCGGGAAGGCCCACGGCTGCGGCTCGCCGGCCTGCGGGCGCGGGTGGAAGGTCATCGTGACGGCTGCCGTGTCGCTCACTGCTCCGCCCCCTCGTTCTCGTCGGAGTCGTCGGACTCGGCGTGCTGGTCGGACTCGTCGGCCGCGAGCGGCTCGTAGACGAGCACCGCGCGGTTGTCCGGGCGCAGCCTGGCCGCGGCCACGGCCTGCACCTCCTCGGCGGTGACGTCGAGGACGCGCTGGACGGCGGTCAGCGCCAGCTGCGGGTCGCCGAACAGCACCGCGAAGCGGCACAGTTCGTCGGCGCGGCCGGCCACCGTGCTCAGCCGGTCCAGCCACTCGCGCTCCAGCTGCGCCTGGGCGCGCTCCATCTCCTCGGCCGTCGGGCCCTCGGCGGCGAACCGCGCGAGCTCCTCGTCCACGGCCGCCTCGATGGCGGGGATCTCGACCCCGCTGGAGGTCTTGACGTCCAGCCAGCCCAGGGAGGGCGCCCCGGCCAGGCGCAGCATGCCGAAGCCGGCCGCGACGGCGGTCTGGTCGCGGCGTACCAGCCGGTTGTGCAGCAGCGAGGACTCGCCGCCGCCCAGGATGGTCAGCGCCACGTCGGCGGCGTCGCACTCACGGGTGCCGTCGTGCGGCAGCCGGTAGGCGGCCATCAGCGCACGCGCCGGGACCTCCTCGACGATCTCCTCGCGCAGCTGCTCCCCGATGATGTCGGGCAGCGAGCCGTCGCGGGGCGGCTGCTTGCCGTCGTGCGCGGGGATGGTGCCGAAGTACTTCTCGACCCAGGCGAGCGTCCGCTCGGGGTCGATGTCCCCGACGACCGAGAGCACCGCGTTGTTGGGCGCGTAGTACGTACGGAAGAAGGTGCGCGCGTCCTCCAGGGAGGCGGCGTCCAGGTCGGCCATGGAGCCGATCGGGGTGTGGTGGTACGGGTGGCCCTCGGGGTAGGCCAGGGCGGTGAGCCGCTCGAAGGCCGTACCGTACGGAACGTTGTCGTACCGCTGGCGGCGCTCGTTCTTGACGACGTCGCGCTGGTTCTCCATGGACTCGTCATCCAGGGCGGCCAGCAGAGACCCCATCCGGTCCGCTTCCAGCCAGAGCGCGAGCTCCAGCTGGTGGGTCGGCATCGTCTCGAAGTAGTTGGTGCGCTCGAAGCTGGTGGTCCCGTTGAGGGAACCGCCGGCGCCCTGGACCAGTTCGAAGTGCCCGTTGCCGGGAACGCTCGCCGACCCCTGGAACATCAGGTGCTCGAAGAGGTGAGCCAGGCCGGTGCGTCCCTTGACTTCGTGGCGCGAGCCTACGTCGTACCAGAGGCAGACCGCGGCGACCGGGGTCAGGTGGTCCTCGGAGAGCACCACGCGCAGGCCGTTGGCCAGCCGGTGCTCGGTCGCTGTCAGGCCGCCGGAGCCGGCCTGGGCTGTGGCCGTGTGACCCATGGGCATGTGGTCCCTTCGATCGCGATGCAGAGATTTCTTATCGACCTGCCACTGTATGCAAGCGCGCCGACCGCCGGATAAGTTCCCGGGTCACTCCCCCGCACTCCGTCCGGGGGGACCCCCGGGGTCGGAGTCGGCGTTGTCGGTGCGCCGGGCCACAATGGTCCGCGTCGTACCCTCGCCGGACACCACAAGACCGCCAGACCCAGCCAGACACCCCGCCAGACACCCAGCACACCCCATTTTGGTTAAGGAGCCGCGCAGCGATGGCCCGCCGCAGCACGAAGACCCCGCCGCCGGAGGATTTCGAGGAGAAGATCCTCGACATCGACGTCGTCGACGAAATGCAGGGCTCCTTCCTCGAGTACGCGTACTCGGTGATCTACTCCCGTGCCCTGCCCGACGCCCGGGACGGCATGAAGCCGGTGCACCGGCGCATCGTGTACCAGATGAACGAGATGGGCCTGCGCCCCGACCGCGGCTACGTGAAGTGCGCCCGTGTCGTCGGCGAGGTCATGGGCAAGCTCCACCCGCACGGTGACGCGTCGATCTACGACGCCCTCGTGCGCATGGCCCAGCCCTTCTCCATGCGGCTGCCGCTGGTCGACGGCCACGGCAACTTCGGCTCGCTCGGCAACGACGACCCGCCGGCCGCGATGCGTTACACCGAATGCAAGATGGCCGACGCCACGTCGCTGATGACGGAGTCGATCGACGAGGACACCGTCGACTTCACCGCCAACTACGACGGCCAGGAGCGGGAGCCGGTCGCCCTGCCCGCCGCCTACCCGAACCTGCTGGTCAACGGTGCGTCCGGGATCGCGGTCGGCATGGCCACCAACATGCCCCCGCACAACCTCGGCGAGGTCATCGCCGCCGCCCGCCACCTGATCCGGTACCCCCAGGCGGACCTGGAGGCGCTGATGCGCTTCGTACCGGGTCCCGACCTGCCCACGGGCGGCCGGATCGTGGGGCTCTCGGGCATCAAGGACGCCTACGAGAACGGCCGCGGCACCTTCAAGATCCGCGCGACGGTGGCCGTGGAGGACGTGACGGCGCGCCGCAAGGGCCTGGTCGTCACCGAACTTCCCTTCACGGTCGGCCCCGAGAAGGTCATCGCGAAGATCAAGGACCTGGTCGGCTCGAAGAAGCTCCAGGGCATCGCCGACGTCAAGGACCTCACCGACCGCTCGCACGGCCTGCGCCTGGTCATCGAGATCAAGAACGGCTTCCACCCGGAGGCCGTGCTGGAGCAGCTCTACAAGCTGACGCCGATGGAGGAGTCCTTCGGCATCAACAATGTGGCGCTGGTGGACGGGCAGCCCCTGACGCTGGGCCTCAAGGAGCTGCTGGAGGTCTATCTCGACCACCGCTTCGAGGTCGTCCGGCGGCGCAGCGAGTTCCGCCGCACCAAGCGCCGCGACCGGCTGCACCTGGTCGAGGGCCTGCTGGTGGCGCTCCTCGACATCGACGAGGTCATCCGGCTCATCCGGGACAGCGACAACTCCGCGCAGGCCAAGTCCCGGCTGATGGAGCGGTTCTCGCTGAGCGAGATCCAGACCCAGTACATCCTGGACACCCCGCTGCGCCGGCTCACCCGGTTCGACCGGATCGAGCTGGAGTCCGAGCGCGACCGGCTGACGGGCGAGATCGACGAGCTGACCGGGATCCTGGAGTCGGACAGCGAGCTGCGCAAGCTGGTCTCCGCGGAACTGGCGGCGGTCGCGAAGAAGTTCGGCACGGAGCGCCGTACGGTGCTGCTGGAGTCCGCCGGCACCGCGGTGGCGGCCGTTCCGCTGGAGGTCGCGGACGACCCGTGCCGGGTGCTGCTGTCCTCGACGGGCCTGCTGGCGCGTACGGCGAACGGCGAGGCGCTGCCGGAGGAGGAGGGCGGCGCCCGCGCCAAACACGACCTGATCGTCTCGCAGGTCGCGGCGACCGCCCGGGCCGATGTCGGCGCGGTCACCTCGTACGGGCGGCTGCTGCGGCTGTCGGTGATCGACCTGCCGCAGCTGCCGGACACGCACGCCGCGCCGAACCTGGCGGGCGGCGCCCCGGTCTCGGAGTTCCTCTCCGGGCTGGAGGCGGACGAGAAGGTGATCTGCCTGACCTCGCTGGACGAGTCCTCGCAGGGCCTCGCTCTGGGCACCGAGCAGGGCGTGGTCAAGCGCGTCGTGCCGGACTACCCGGCGAACAAGGACGAGCTGGAGGTCATCACCCTCAAGGAGGGCGACCGGATCGTCGGCGCGGTCGAGCTGCGCACGGGTGAGGAGGACCTGGTCTTCATCACCGACGACGCCCAGCTGCTGCGCTACCCGGCGGGCACGGTCCGCCCGCAGGGCCGCCCGGCGGGCGGTATGGCGGGCATCAAGCTCGCCGACAACGCCAAGGTGATCCACTTCTCGGCCGTGGACCCGGCGCGGGACGCCGTGGTCTTCACGGTGGCCGGCTCGCACGGCACCCTGGACGGCTCGGTGCTGTCCGGGAAGCTGACCCCCTTCGACCAGTACCCGCGCAAGGGCCGGGCCACCGGTGGCGTGCGCTGCCAGCGGTTCCTGAAGGGCGAGGACGTACTGGTCCTGGCCTGGGCGGGCGGTTCCCCCGTCCGCGCGGCGGCGGCGAACGGCACTCCGGCCGAGCTGCCGGCCGTGGACCCGCGCCGGGACGGCTCGGGGGCGGCACTGCCGTCGGCGGTCGCGGCGCTTGCGGGAGCCGCGCTGTAGGTCGCGGGAAGGCATTCGGGTGGTACGACCGGGGGGACGTACCACCCGAATGCCGACTAGTGTTTTCCCCGTGGACGCGGTGGGGGGAGAACGCAGCTGATGAGCCGTCGAGCGGGCAGCGGACTGATCGGGAACTGGGCGGAGGCCCAGCGCCGGCAGCAACAGACGCAGCTGGTCCAGCAGCGCGAGGCCGAGCGCCGGCAGCGGGCCCACGAACGGGACGCGAACCGGAGCCACCGGCAGTACCGCGAGGCCGAGGCCCTGCGGCGTACCGCGCAGCTCGACGCCGAGGTCGAAGCCCTCAGGGGCCTGTTGGTCGCGGGCTGCCGGGCACCGGCGTTCCGGATATCCGCCCTGGCCCGGCCCGACCGGCTGCAGCCCTTCGACCCCGGGGCCCTGGCGCATCCGGTGCCGATGCCCCGCATCGAGGATTTCCAGCGGCAGAGCAGCGGCTGGACGCTCGGCTCGAACCACAGGGCGCAGGCGGAGCGGGAGGCGCACGCCCGCTACACCCAGGCCTGGCAGGCCGCGAACGCCGCGGAGGCGCAGCGCCAGCGGCAACTGGCCGCGTACCGGCAGCAGTACGACCGGTGGGCGGCGGAGCAGCTCGCCGGGATGCGGGCGCACAACGGCGGACTCACCGAGCTGGCCGACGCACTGCGCGCGGGTGACGCCGAGGCGGCGGTGGAGTACTTCTCGGCCGCTCTCTACACCTCGACGGCCTGGCCCGAGGCACTGCCGAGGCAGGTGACGGCCGCGTACGATCCGGCCGCGCGCCAGCTGGTACTGGACTGGGAGCTGCCCGGGTACGCGGTGGTACCGGAGGCCCGGGCGGTGCAGTACCTGCCGAGCACGGACCAGGACAAGGTGAAGCCCCGCCCGGTCACGGAACGACGGGCGCTGTACCGGGACCTGCTGGCCCAGTGCGTGCTGCTGGTGGTGCGCGAGCTGTACGCGGCGGACGAGTTCGGCGTACTGGACTCTGTCGTGGTCAACGGCTTCGTGGACTGCCACGATCCGGTGACGGGCCAGGAGGCGCGGTTCGTGCTCGCCACGGTACCGGCGGTGCGCGACGCCTTCGCCGGGCTGCGGCTGGAGCAGGTCAGTGCGGTGGACTGTCTGGTCTCGGGGCTGGGCGGGCTGCTGTCGGCCCGGCCCGACCAGCTGACGGCGGTACGCCCCGGGCGCCGGCCCGACGAGGTCGGCGGGGGTGTCGTCAGCCACGGCGGGCACACGGGCGACGCGGACGAGGACGAGCCGGATCTCTTCGTGATGGACCCGATCGCCTTCGAGAACCTGGTCGCCGAGCTGTTCCGGGCGATGGGCATGGAGGCGGTGACGACGCAGCGGTCGGGCGACGGCGGGGTGGACGTGGAAGCGGTGGACCCGGCGCCGATCCGGGGCGGGCGGATCGTGGTGCAGGTCAAGCGCTACCGGAACACGGTGCCGCCGACGGCCGTACGTGATCTGTACGGCACGGTCCAGGACAAGGGGGCGAACAAGGGGGTGCTGGTCACCACCGCGTCCTTCGGACCGGGGTCGTACACCTTTGCCAACGGCAAGCCGCTGGAGTTGGTTCCCGGGGCGGACCTGGTCGAGCTGCTCCACCAGTACGGCCTTCGCGGCCGACTCGGCGGCGGCAGCACCGCGGCGCCCGCGCGGCGGACGCCCGCGCCGGAGCCGGCTCCCCCGGCCGACCACAACGTGCTCGGCATGTCCTGGTCGGGTGCGGTCGCCCTCGACGTGTGCGCGCTCGTCTGCACGGGCAACCGGGTGCTGAGCGAGGAGCACTTCGTCTTCTTCAACAACCCGCGGACCCCGGACGGTTCGGTACGGGCCCGCGAGCACGCGGCGCCCGACAAGGCGGCGCTGGAGGTCTCCTTCGACGCCCTGCCGTCGCAGGCCGACCGGCTGGTCCTCGTGGCCGCGATCGACCCGGAGGTCGATCCCCACGCCGACCTCGCCGGGTTCACCGACGCCCACATCCGGCTGCTGTCCGCGGGCGGCGAGGAACTGGGCCGGCTGGACGTCTCCGACGGGCGCGCCGGCGAGACCGCCCTGGTCCTCGGCTCGTTCCGGCACCGCTCCAACGGCGACTGGGACTTCGTGATCGGCGGCAAGGGCTACCGAGGCGGCCTGGAGGACCTGCTGGGCGAGTTCGGGGTCGAGGTCGCCTAGTGCTGTGACCGGTCCTCACGGGGGGGGCGTCGCGGGTGGCAGCCCGAACCTGGCCGGGGGCGGAGCCACGCCCGCCGGATCGACGGCCCACCCCGGCCCGACGTCAGGGAGTCGGCTCCCTCAGTCCTCGTTCGGCTCGATCCCGGACTCGGCCTGCGCCCCGGGCTCCGCGGGCCGGGCCACGTACCGCAGTACGCCCCACATGCTCTCGGGGGGCGCCTCGTGCGGGGCCGGTTCGCGGCAGGCCTCCAGCTCGCGCAGCAGACCCGGCCCGTCGGTGCCGGAGCCGATCAGGACGAGCCGGCTGACGCGCGCTTCGCCCCGCCCCCAGGGTCCCGGGGCGAAGCGGAGGAAGCGGCCGACCGCGTGGACCTCGTAGCGCTCCTCGTGCCCGGGTACGCCGAAGTGGACGAAGCCCTTGATCCGGTAGAGCCCGGCCGGACGCCGGTCGAGGAAGTCGATGAACCGGCGGGGGGACAGGGCCTGCTCGGAGGTGAACTCCGTGCTCTCGTACGCGGCGTGCGCGTGACCGCAGCGGTCGTGGCCGTGGTCGTGGCCGCCGGCCTCCGCGAGGAGGTCCTCGAAGGAGAGCTGCCCGCGGGTCTCGGTCCAGGGCCTGCGGTCGAAGAGCAGTTCCGGGTCGATCCGCCCGTGGTCGGTGGCCATGACCGGGGTGCCCGGGGCGCAGAGTACGGCGAGCTCCTCCTCGATCCGGGCCCGCTCGGCCTCGTCCACCCGGTCGGTCTTGTTGAGGACCACGAGGTCCGCGACGGCGAGGTGGCGGTCGGTCTCCGGGTGTCTGGTCCGGGTGGCGTCGAATTCGGCGGCGTCCACGACCTCCACCATGCCGCCGTACCGGATGGCCGGGTTCTCGCTGGCCATGAGCATCCGGATCATCTCCTGGGGCTCGGCCAGTCCGCTCGCCTCGATGACGATCACGTCGATCCGGTGGACGGGGGCGGAGAGCTTCTCCAGGTACGCGTCGAGTTCGCTGCCGTCGACGGCGCAGCACAGGCAGCCGCCGCCGAGGGAGACCATGGAGTCCCCGACCTGTCCGGCCACCGACATCGCGTCGACCTCGATCGATCCGAAGTCGTTGACGACGACCCCGATGCGGGTGCCCCCGCGACTGGCGAGGAGGTGGTTCAGCACGGTGGTCTTGCCGGATCCGAGGAAACCGGCGAGGACGACGACGGGGATGGGCTGCCTGCTGTTCACCCGGTCGATCGTAGCGAGGCTCCGTCAGTGCAGGGTCGGCACCGGGTGGGGCGGGGTGGGGCCGGTGTACCGGGCGGCCGGACGGATGATCTTCGAGTCGGTGGCCTGTTCGAGGATGTTCGCGCTCCAGCCGACCACACGGGCCGCGCAGAACGTCGGTGTGAACATCTCGCGCGGGAGCCCGCAGAGTTCCATGACCACGCCCGCGTAGAACTCCACGTTGGTGTGCAGTTCCCGGCCGGGCTTCAGTTCGGCGAGGATCTCCTCGACCTGGCGCTCGACCTCGACGGCGAAGTCCACGAGGGGACCGCCGAACTGGAGGGCGATCTCGCGCAGCATGCGGGAACGGGGGTCCTCGGTGCGGTAGACGGGATGGCCGAAGCCCATGATCCGGTCGCCCGCCAGGACCCGCTCGCGGATCCACGGCCCGATCCGGTCCACGGTCCCGATGGCGTCGAGGGTGTCCAGGGCCCGGCTGGGCGCGCCGCCGTGCAGGGGGCCGGAGAGCGCACCGATCGCCCCGGTCAGGCAGGCGGCGACATCGGCGCCGGTGGAGGCGATCACCCGGGCGGTGAACGTCGAGGCGTTGAAGCCGTGGTCGACGGTGGATATCAGGTACCGCTCGACCGCGCGGGCCCGGACCGGGTCGGGTTCCCGGCCGGTCAGCATGTAGAGGTAGTTGGCGGCGTACGGGAGGTCCTCGCGCGGCTCCACCGGCTCCAGGCCCTGCCCCAGCCGGTGCAGGGCGGTCAGCAGGGTCGGTACGGCGGCGCAGGCGGCCAGCGCGTCGGCGGCCCGGCGGCCGGGGTCGAGGTCGTAGACCGGGCGGAAGCCGGCACAGGCGCCGAGCAGCGAGAGCGCGGTGCGCAGCCCGGCCAGGGGGCCGGAGAGCCGGGTGGCCCGGGCCAGGGCCGGCAGGGCGTCCCGGACCTCCCCGGGCAGTCGGCGCAGGGGTGCGATCTCGGCCGCGAACGCGGCGCGCCCGGCGGCGTCGGCCGGGAGCGTGCCGCGGAACATCAGATGCCACACGTCTTCGAAGCTGCGGGTGGCGGCGAGCTCGACGGCCGAGTACTGGCGGTAGTGGTAGAAGCCCTCCCGGCCCCGGACGTCGCCCAGCCCGGTTTCGGTGACCACGACTCCCGCGAGGCCGCGGGGTACTTCCAAGGTGGTGTTCATGGATCGACCATCCATGATGGATTCAATCGCTGTCAATATTGATTGAATCAACAATACTGTCCATCTGTAGGGTGTTCGTCATGAGCGACCAGACGGACAGCGGCCGCAGGCTCAGCACGCAGGAGGCGGCCCGCGCACTCGGGGTGAAACCGGCGACGGTGTACGCGTACGTCAGCCGGGGCCAGCTCACCAGCCGCCGCGATCCCGCCGGGCGGGGCAGCAGCTTCGACGCCGCCGAGGTGGAGGCGCTGGCCCGGCGGAGCCGGCGCGAGGCGGCGGCCCCCACCGGGGAACTCTCCGTCCGTACGGCGCTCACCCTCATCGAGCCCGACCGGTACTGCTTCCGCGGCGTGGACGCCGTGGAGCTGGCTTCCCGGTACCGCTACGAGGAGGTCGCCGAGTGGCTCTGGACGGGTACCCTCACGCCCGGGGCCCGGTTCACCGCGCCCCCGCAAGCCCTGGAGGCGGCCCGGCGGGCGGTGGCCGCGCTGCCGGAACACGGCGGCCCCATCGACCGGTTGCGGGTGGCGGTCGCCGCCGCCGCGGTGGCGGATCCGCTGCGCTTCGACCTGTCCGAGGAGGCGGTGCTCGGCTCCGCGCGCGCCCTGATCCCCACGCTGGTCGGCGCGCTGCCCGCGGCGGGCCCGGCCCGGTGGGCCGGGGACGGCCGGATCGCCCGGCAGTTGTGGTCGCGGCTGACGGCGCGGGAGCCGGACCCGGACGCGCTGGCCGTGCTGGACCTCGCGCTGGCCCTGCTGGTCGACCACGACCTGGCCGCCTCGACCCTGGCCGTACGGGTGGCCGCCTCCGCGCGCGCCCATCCGTACGCGGCGGTGTCCGCCGGGCTCGGCGCCCTGGAGGGCCCGCTGCACGGCGCGGCCGGACGCCTCGCGCACCGGATGCTGGTGGAGGTGCTGGAACAGGGCGGTGCCGCGCCGGTGGTGGCTGAGTACCTGCGGGCGGGACGCCGGGTCCCCGGGCTCGGCCACCGGCTGTACCGGGGCGAGGACCCGCGCGCGCGAGCGCTCTTCGCCCGGCTGGAAGGGCTGGAGCAGGCCGGTCCGGCGCTGGGCGCGGCGCGCGAGGTGGCCACGGTGATGGCCCGGCAGGGCGGGCTGCACGCCAATGTCGACCTGGCGCTGGCCGTGCTGACGGTGTCGTGCGGGATGCCGCCTGAGGCCGGGGAGACGGTCTTCGCGGTGGCCCGTACGGCGGGCTGGATCGCGCACGCCCTGGAGGAGTACCAGGAGCGGCCGCTGCGGATGCGGCCGAGCGGGCAGTACCACGGCCCCCGCCCGCCCCAGCCGATGCCGTGACGGCTCGGGCCCGCCCGGGCTCCGGCCCCGGACCTCAGGCGGCCCCCCACGGGCTGTGCCACCGCTCGGCGATGGCCGTCGCGCGCGCGAAGTGGCCGGCGGCCTTGTCCTCGCGGCCCAGCAGCACGGCCAGGTCGCCCAGGGTGCGGGCGACCGGGCGGACCGCCACGGTGAACCCGGACGAGGGCGGCGGGGCACCGCGGTACGGCAGCAGGGCCGCGTACAGCTCCTCGGCGCCCGCCCGCTCCCCGAGCATGACCAGGGTCATCGCCCGGAAGGTCGCGAAGACCTTGAAGAAGTAGTCCGTCCGCAGCGGCCCCGCCCGGTCGAGGACCTCGCGTGCCTCCCGCTCCTCGCCCGCGGCGGCCAGCGCGACCGCGAGCAGGTCCCCGGCCGGCGGGCCGAAGGCCGCGTACACCCGCCGCAGCCGCGGCAGCGACTCCGCGAGCCGCCCCTGGCTCACCCTCAGCGTCGCGATCGCGACCGCCAGGATCCCGTTCGCGTGGGGGGATCCCTGCCGGGCCATCCGCGCGGCCGCCTGCCGGTAGAGGTGCTCCGCCTCCTCGAACCGCCCCTCGACATGGGCCCAGGTCGCCTCGACGGTCTCGCCGACAGCGACTGGCCCGGACATCCGGTAGGTCTGCGCGAACCGTGTCCACCGTTCCGCGAGCCGACGGGCACCGGCCACATCGCCCTCGGCGGCCAGCGCCGTGGAGCGGATGAACATCCCGTACCACTGGTGGCCCGGCAGCTCGTGCGCGGCGCCGATCCGTTCGAGTTCCCCGCCCAGCGCGGCGCGTTCGGGCCATTCCAGGTCGGCGTCGAGTTCCTTGACCAGCGCTGCGAGCGCCCCCGCCCGCAGCACGGGGTCACCGGTGCCCTCCGCGAGGGCGAGCGCCTCGCGCGCCGCCGCCCGTACGCCCGCCACCTTGGCGTCGGACAGCTCGGCGGCGTACGCGCCCAGCAGCCCGCACCGTACGGCGGGTTCGTGACCGGGCCGCGCCAGCAGGCGCTCCAGCAGCTCCACCACCGGTCCGTCGACCACGCCATAGGGCCGCGTCTGCCACGGGGTCGGCTCGGTCCATGCCGTGAACGCCGCGATCAGGAGGTCGTCCCGGCCGGCGCCGACCGCACGGTCGATCGCGGTACGCCGGGTCGTGCGGGCCGCCATGACCGCCCCCGCCCGCACCTGGGCCCGTACCAGCCGGCCCAGCAGCTCGGCGCGCTCGGCGTCCCGGTCGCCGCCGGATGCGGCGGGAATCCGCTCGAAGCACTCCACCGCCTCGGCGAGCAGTGCGGCGGCCGCGTCGTGGGCGAAACGGCTCTCGGCGAGCGCTGCGGCCCGCAGGCAGTACCCGACCGCCTTCGCCGCCGTCGCCGAGGAAGCCGCGCGTACGTGGTGGTGGGCCAGCGCGGAGACGTCGTCCGGAGCGAGCCGCTCCAGGCAGGCCGCGATCCGGCCGTGCATCCGCGAGGAGCGCAGCCGGCTGAGGTCCGCCAGCAGGGTGTCGCGTACCAGTGCGTGGGCGAACCGGACCCGCCCGGGCTCGGGTTCGACCAGCAGCCCGGCGAGCAGACCGGCCTCCAGCGCGCCCAGTACGCCGTCCTCGCCGGTGTCCGCCGCCCCGATCAGGACCTCGACGCCGGACTCCCGTCCGGCCACCGCGGCCAGGCGCAGTACGGCCACCACCGCCTCGGGGAGGCGTCCGAGCCGGCGGCGCAGCACGTCCCGTACGCCCTCGGGCACCTCGGACAGTGCCACGAGCGAGCCCTCGCTGCCCAGCAGCCTGGCGCTCTCCCGGACGTAGAAGGGGTTCCCTCCCGTACGTTCGGCCAGCGCGGTCATGACCTCCGCGTCGACCTGTGGGCCGCCCACGGCACGGACCACCTCGGCCACGGCCTCCTCGGTGAGGCCGCGCAGCGCGATCCGGGCCGGTGAACGCCGTGCCAGTCCGGCCAGGGTGTCGCCGAGCCGGCCCTCCGTGTCCTCCGGCCGGTACGCGCCCACGACGAGCAGCGCGGTGCCCGGGGGGAGTTCCGCCGCACCCGACAGCAGGGCCAGCGTCTCGGCGTCGGCCCAGTGCAGGTCGTCCAGGACGACGGCGACGGGCCGCCCGCGCGCGGCCTCCGCCAGCCACCGGCCGACGGCGCGGTGCAGCCGGAACCGCCCGGCGGCGACATCCTCGCCGACGGCCGCACGGCCGGTGGCGGGAGCGCCCTCGGCCAGGAGGGGCGCCAGCGCGGAAGCCGCCGCGGGCTCGGGCGGGGCGGCCGCCGCGACGGCGCGCAGTGCTTCGACCCAGGCCCAGGCGGGTGGGGCGCCCTCGGCGTCGGTGGTGCGCCCGAAGGCGACGAGCCAGCCCTCGGCGCGGAGCCGGTCGCCCAGGGCGTGCAGCAGCGCCGTCTTGCCCAGCCCGGCCTCGCCGGTGACCAGCGCGACGCCGGGGCCGGCCGCGCGGGCCCGGTGCGCCGCCGCTGTCAGCCGCTCCAGTTCCTCCTCGCGCCCGACGAACGGCTCGGCCCCGGTGGCGGCCGGCGCGGCGGGCTGCACCAGTCGTGCCGCTGGGCCCGGCGCCACGGACGGCTCGGGCGCCGCAGGCCGCTCGGGCGGCGCGGGCACCACGGGCTCCGGTGGCCGCGTGGCCTCGCGCAGCACCCGGTCGTCCTGGGCCAGGACCGCCTTCTCCAGCTCGACCAGGGCGGCACCGGGATCCAGTCCCACCTCGTCGGCGAGTACCGTCCTGGCCCGGCGCAGTGCCGAGAGCGCGTCGGCCTGCCGGCCGGCCGCCCACAGCGCGAGGGCGTGCAGCCGCCAGGCCTCCTCCCGCAGCGGCTCGTCCCGGGTCAGTGACGCGGCCTCGGCGACCGCCCCTGCGATGTCGGCGCCGCCCCGCAGCCCGGCGGCGATGCCGAGTTCGCGGGCGGCCAGCCGCAGCTCGCCGAGCCGCATGATCTCGGCGTGGGTCCACGGCTCGTCGGCCGTCTCCGCGTACGCCGGCCCCTGCCACAGCGCGAGCGCCTCGCGGAGCAGGGCTCCGGCGGTGTCCGGCTCGTTGGGCAGGGCTTCGCGGGCCCGGCCGAGCAGCCGCTCGAAGCGCCAGGCGTCGACGGCGTCCTCGGGAAGCCGCAGGGCGTACCCGGGCGGCGCGCTCACCAGCAGCCGGGCGGGGGTGCGCGGGGCCCGGCCCGGTTCGAGGAGGCGGCGCAGGTTGGAGACGTAGGCCTGGAGCGAGGCAACGGCCCGGGCGGGCGGTGCCGCCTGCCAGAGTTCCTCGATCATCCGGTCGACGGACACGACCCGGCCGCGCGCCGATACGAGCAGGGCCAGTACGGAGCGCTGGCGGTGGCCGCCGAGCGGGATCGCCTCGCCGTCCCGCTCGGCCGCGAAGGAGCCGAGTACGCGGATGTGGACCATGACTCCGCCAACCTACGCCGCCTCGGTCAACTCCGGCCCGCACAAGGCCGAATGACGTCACGGAACCTTCCAAGTACCTTCCAAGAACCCTCCATGTACCGGCGTCGAGTCTCTTTCCATGAAGACGACGCAGCCACGGACGGCACGAGCTCCGCGATCGGACCGGAGCACGGCACGGCCGAACACCCACGAGATGGTGGTCATCCACCGCGGCCTGCGCCGCGAGGCGCGCCTGCTGGTCGAGCTGATCGCCGCGGTGGCCCCCGGCGACACGGCGCGGGCACAGGTCCTCGGGGACCACTTCCGCGACTACCGGCTCGGCCTGACAGGCCACCACCACGGCGAGGACGCGTACCTGTGGCCGCCGCTGATGGCCCGGGTCGACCTCGAAGCCGATCTCGTACTGCGCATGGAGGCCCAGCACGAGCGGGTGGCTGCGAGTCTCGCGGCCGCCGGGGAGGCCCTGCCCGCTTGGGAGAGCCGGGCCGGGGAGGCGGATCGCGACACGCTCGTGTCGGTCCTCGCCGAGCACCGGACCGTGCTGCTGGAGCACCTGGACGACGAGGAGGAATCGCTCCTGCCGCTCGCCGCCCGCCACCTGTCCGCGCACGAGTGGGACCGGCTGGGCGAGCACTTCCCGGCCGGCACGCCCAAGCCCAAGCTGCTGTTCTTCCTCGGGATGGTCCTGGAGGACGCCGACCGGGCCGAGCGCGCGGCGGTGCTCGCCGCGCTGCCCCTCGCCGGGCGCCTGCTGTGGCACACCGTCGGGCGTCCCGCCTACGTCCGCCGGATGCGCACCGTCCGCCGCGCCGCAGCCCCGCGCTGATCCCCCTCCCCTCCGCCTGCCCTCTCACCCCCCTTCGGGAGGACTCCCATGTCCCTCAAGCGCCTCACCACCGCCCTGGCCGCCACCGGCGGCGCGTTCATCCTGTACGTCGGGCTCAGCTACCTGTTCGCACCGCAGGCCACCGCCGCCGGCTTCGGGCTGCCGACCTGGCCGCGGCACGACGGCGCCGCCTTCCTGGCCGTCAAGGGCGTACGCGATGTCGCGACCGGTCTGGTCGTCCTCGCGCTCCTGCTCACGGGGCAGCGCCGGGCGCTCGGCTGGGCGATGGCGGCGATCACCTTCGTCCCCGCCGGCGACATGGTGATCGTCCTCGCCAACGACGGACCCGCGGGGCAGGCCTACGGGGTCCACGGGGCCACGGCCCTCGCCGTCGCCCTGACCGCGGGCCTCCTGCTGCGCGAGCGGCCGGCCGCTGCCGCCCGCGCCGCCACCGAGCCGGCCCGGGCCTGACCATCCGCCCGCCCGCGCTCACCGGCTCCCATCCCCCATCCCCCAGGAGAAGACGACATGTCCCTGATCGTGCCTTCCTTCGACGAATCGGTGATCGTGCGCTCGGCCGAGGCCGAGACGATCGGTGCCGCCCCGACCACCATCAGGCTCCTCGCCGACAGCGGTTCCACCGGCGGCGCCCTGTCGGCACAGCGGGTGAGCCTGCTGGACGGTGCCGACGGGGCCGCGCCCCACCACCATTCCCGGTCCGCCGAGCTCTTCTACCTGCTCGACGGCACCGCGCAGCTCCTGTCGGGCGAGCAGGTGGTGACCGCGGAACGCGGCGACCTCGTCATCGTGCCGCCCGGTCTCGATCACGCATTCGCCGCCGCGCCCGGTGAGAACGCCGACATCCTCATCGTCATCACGCCGGGCATCGAACGGTTCGAGTACTTCCGCCACCTGGAACGGATCGCCTACGGGAAGGTGCCGCCGGAGTCCCTGCTGGACGTCCAGGAGCTCTACGACACCTGCTTCACCCGCAGTGAGGTGTGGAACACGGTCCGGGCATGACGGGAGTGGGGTACCCGACAAGCCGGGCGTAAGCATTCCGCTTGTGCCGGTGCCGACCTACCGTTGCTGCCCATGCGGTTCCCCCTCATGAGCGCTCGGCGCCTCGGGCTGCCCAGACGGGCCGTCTCCCAGATCCTGCTGACCCAGCTGGCCATCGCCGCCGGGGTCGCCGTGCTGGCCACCGGACTGTTCCTGGCGCCGCTGAGCGCCCAGCTCGACGACCAGGCCATGCGGCGCGCCCTGGCCATCGCACAGAGCGCCGCGGCCGACCCCGCGCTGGCCGCCGGGGTCCTGGACTCCGGGGCCTCGGCCGACAGCCCCGTGCAGTCCTCGGCCGAGCGGATCCGCCGGGCCACCGGAGCCGAGTACGTGGTCGTGCTCGACCTGGACGGCATCCGCCGCTCGCACCCTAGCGCCGACCGGATCGGGCTGCCCGTCTCCACCGACCCGAGCGATGCCCTTGCGGGGCGCGAGGTCATGGAGATCGACGAGGGCACCCTGGGCCGCTCCGCCCGTGGCAAGGTCCCGCTCCTCGCGGCCGACGGCGAGATCATCGGCGCCGTCTCGGTCGGCATCGCCTACGACAGCGTCCGTGACCGGCTGCTCGGCGCGATCCCCGGTCTGCTCGCCTACGCGGGCGGCGCCCTGGCGGCTGGTGCCCTCGCCGCCTACCTGCTCTCCCGCCGGATCCAGCGGCAGACCCGCGATCTGGCCTTCTCCGACATCGCCGGCCTGCTCGCCGAGCGCGAGGCCATGCTGCACTCCATCCGCGAGGGCGTGATCGCCCTGGCCCCCGACGGCAGGATCCGGCTGGTCAACGACGAGGCCGCCCGCCTGCTGGGCCTCGCCCCGGACGCCACCGACGGCTGCGCGGGGCGCCCGCTGGAGGACGTACTGGGTGCGGGCCGCACCGCGGACGTCCTGTCGGGCCGTGTCACCGGCCGGGACCTGCTCACCGTCCAGGGGCCCCGGGTGCTGGTGGCCAACCGCATGCCCACCGAGGACGGCGGCGCCGTCGCCACCCTGCGCGACCGCACCGAGCTGGAGCACCTGGGCCGCGAGCTCGACTCCACCCGGGGCCTGATCGACGCCCTGCGCGCCCAGGACCACGAGCACGCCAACCGCCTCCACACCCTCCTCGGCCTGCTGGAGCTGGGCCTGCACGAGGAGGCGGTGGAGTTCGTGACCGAGGTCGCCGGCGTGCACCGCACGACGGCCGAACAGGTCACCGAGAAGGTCCAGGACCCGCTTCTGGCCGCCCTGCTGGTGGGCAAGGCGACCGTCGCCGCCGAGCGCGGCGTCCCCCTGCGTCTGGCCGGCTCCACCCTCCTCCCCGACCGCCTGGTGGACCCGGGCGGCCTCGTCACGATCCTCGGCAACCTCGTGGACAACGCCCTGGACGCCGCCGCGGGTTCAGCGGCGCCGCTGGTCGAGGTGGAGCTGCGCGCAGAGGGCCGCACCGCCGTGCTGCGGGTGCGCGACAGCGGCCCCGGGGTGCCCGCCGCGCGCCGTGAGGAGATCTTCACGGAGGGCTGGTCGACCAAGCAGCCCAAGGCCCACCGCGAGCGCGGGCTGGGCCTCGCCCTCGTACGCCGCCTCGCGGAGCGGCAGGGCGGCAGCGCCCGGGCCGGTGAAGCAGCGGACGGAGGGGCGGAATTCTCCGTCGTACTCCCGGAGGCCCTGCGGTGAACGAGACCCCGATCCACGTATTGGTCGTCGACGACGACATGCGTGTTGCCCGTATCAACGCGGCGTACGTGACGAAGGTTCCCGGATTCCTGGTGACGGCGCAGGCCCATTCGGCCGCCGAGGCCCTGGAGTTCCTCACCTCACATCCGGTGGACCTCGTCCTCCTGGACCACTACCTCCCCGACGAGAACGGCCTGGACCTCGTCCGGCGCCTGCGCCAGCTCGGCCACCGCACCGATGTGATCATGGTCACCGCCGCCCGCGACCTCGCCACCGTGCAGGCCGCCATGCGCCTCGGCGCCTTGCAGTACCTGGTCAAACCCTTCACCTTCGGCGGGCTGCGCAGCCGGCTGGAGGCGTACGGGGCCCTGCGCCGCACCCTGGACACGGGCGGTGAGGCCGAACAGGCCGAGGTGGACCGGATCTTCGGCGCCCTCGCCGCCGCGGGATCCCCGAACGAGCTCCCCAAGGGCCACTCCGCCAGCACCGCGGAGCTCGTCCGCCAGGTGCTGCGGTCCGCCGAAGGCCCCTTGTCAACCCAGCAGATCGCCGACCGCGCGGGCATCAGCCGGCAGACCGCCCAGCGCTACGTCAAGCTCCTCGAACGCACCGCCCGGGTCAGCCTCGCCCTGCGCTACGGCGAGACCGGCCGCCCGGAGCACCGCTACACCTGGCTCCCGTCGGAGGGGCCGGCCTGACGGCGCCCGGCCGGCCAACCGCCCCGGCCAACCGCCCCGGCCGACCGGCCGCCGCGCTGCCGCTCCACCGCTCAGAACGCTCAGAACGCTCAGACAGCTCCGGCTCCGGTCAGGGAGCGGACCTCCGTCTCCGCGTGCTTCGCCTCGTCCGCCTCCTCGCCCGAGGTGACCGTGCCCAGCCAGCCCGCCAGGAAGCCCAGCGGGATCGAGACGATCCCCGGGTTCTGGAGCGGGAAGTACTGGAAGTCCACTCCGGGGAAGAGGGATTCGGCACTGCCCGACACCACCGGCGAGACCAGCACCAGCAGCACCGCCGGAATCAGGCCGCCGTACACCGACCAGACGGCTCCGCGCGTGGTGAAGCCGCGCCAGAAGAGCGAGTACAGCAGCACCGGCAGATTGGCCGAAGCCGCCACCGCGAAGGCCAGCCCCACCAGGAACGCCACGTTGAGGTCCTGGGCGAGCAGCCCGAGGGCGATCGCGACCGCCCCGATGCCGACGGCCGCGACCCGGGCCACCGCGACCTCGCTGCGCTGCCGGGCGTGCCGGCGCTTGAGCGAGGCGTACAGGTCGTGTGCCACTGAGGCCGAGGAGGCCAGGGTGATGCCGGCGACCACGGCCAGGATGGTGGCGAAGGCGATGGCGGCGACGAAGGCGAACAGCACCGCGCCCCCGGTGGAGCCGGCGCCCCCGCCGAGGAAGGCCGCCAGCAGCGGAACGGCCGTGTTCCCGGAGGCGTTGGAGGCCCGTACCTCGTCCGGTCCCACCAGCGCGGCCGCCCCGAAGCCGAGCACGATGGTCATCAGGTAGAACCCGCCGATCAGCGCGATCGCCCACACCACCGAGCGGCGGGCCGACCGCGCGGTGGGCACGGTGTAGAACCGCGACAGGATGTGCGGCAGCCCGGCGGTCCCGAGGACCAGCGCGAGACCGAGGCTCATGAAGTCGACGCGGGCGGTCCAGTCCCCGCCGTACTTGAGGCCGGGACTCAGGAAGGCCCGGCCGTGCCCGCTGCGGTCGGCGGCGCTGGTGAGCAACTGGTCGAAGTTCCCGTGGAAGCGCAGCAGCACGAGCACGGTCAGGGTGATCGCGCCGCCCATCAGCAGCACGGCCTTCACGATCTGGATCCAGGTGGTGGCCCGCATCCCGCCGAAGGAGACGTAGACCACCATCAACGCCCCGACCCCCACCACGGCGAGGGTCCGGGCGGCGGGGCCCGAACTCCCGAGCAGCAGGCCGACCAGACTGCCCGCGCCGACCATCTGCGCGATCAGGTAGAGGACGGAGACGACGACCGAGGAGGTGCCGGCCGCGATCCGCACGGGACGTTCGCTCATCCGGGCGGCGACCACGTCGGCGAGGGTGAAGCGCCCGCAGTTGCGGACCAGTTCGGCGACGAGGAACAGCACCACGAGCCAGGCGACGAGGAAGCCCACCGAATACAGCAGCCCGTCGTAGCCGAAGAGGGCGATCAGGCCGGAGATGCCGAGGAACGAGGCCGCGGACATGTAGTCGCCCGCGATGGCGAAACCGTTCTCCATCGGGGAGAACAATCGCCCGCCCGCGTAGAACTCCTCGGCCGACCCGTGCCGGTTCCGGCTGACCCAGGTGGTGATGCCGAGGGTCACCGCGATGAAGACGCTGAACAGGATCAGCGCGAGGGTCTGGTGCTCGGTGGTCACCGGCCGGCCCTCCTCGCCCGGGTCCGCTCCTGGCCGCGTTCCTGCTCGAAGACGGTCCAGCGCAGATCGAGCGCGGCCCGGTCCCGGCGCAGCCGTGCGTGCCGGGCGTACGCCCAGGTCAGCAGGAAGGTGCTGAGGAACTGGCCGAGCCCCGCCAGCATGGCCACGTTGACCGCGCCCACCACGGGCCGGGCCATCAGGCCGGGCGCGGCGGTGGCGGCGACCACGTAGGCGACGTACCAGAGGAAGAACCCGGCGGTGGCGGGGACGACGAACCTGCGGTAGCGGGTGCGAACCTCCTGGAAGGCGGCGCTGCGCTGCACTTCGAGGTAGATGTCGGATGCGCTGGGCGCGGGGCGCCCGCCACCGGGGACCGGGACCGGCTGGGACGTTTCCTCGCCCTCGCCCCATCCGACGGCCAGCGCGTCGTACCAGGGGTCGTCGAGCCGGATCGTTCCGGTATCACGACCTTCGTGCTTGTCCACCGAACTCTCCTTGTCCGCTGCCGCATTGGCCGCGTGCCCACAAGGATGTGCGGAATGGGCGCTTTCCGGACTGGTGTACCGGTGCTCTTCACTCCAACAGGTGATGGAGCGAAAAGCACCGGTATGCCGTGGAGCCTTCGGTGCCGGGCTCCGGCGGCACCCGGATCAGGCGTCGATGCGCGAGCGGTCCAGGGTCGCCGCGGAGCTCGTGATGAACTCCTTGCGCGGGGCCACCTCATTGCCCATGAGCAGGTCGAAGACCTGCTCGGCCGAGTCCAGGTCGCCGATGTTGATCCGGCGCAGGGTGCGGAAGCGGGGGTCCATGGTGGTCTCCGCCAGCTGGTCCGCGTCCATCTCGCCGAGGCCCTTGTAGCGCTGGATCGAGTCCTTGTACCGGATGTTCTTGCGCTGGTACTCCAGCAGGGTCTGGCGCAGCTCGTTGTCCGAGTACGTGTAGACGTACTTCTCCTGGCCCTTCTTCGGCTGGACCAGCTCGATCCGGTGCAGCGGAGGCACGGCCGCGAAGACCCGGCCGGCCTCGACCATCGGCCGCATGTACCGCTGGAAGAGCGTGAGCAGCAGGCAGCGGATGTGCGCGCCGTCGACGTCGGCGTCCACGAGCAGCACGATCTTGCCGTACCGGGCGGCGTCGATGTCGAAGGTCCGGCCCGAGCCGGCTCCTATGACCTGGATGATCGCCCCGCACTCGGCGTTCTTGAGCATGTCCGAGATCGAGGACTTCTGGACATTGAGGATCTTGCCGCGGATGGGCAGGAGCGCCTGGAACTCCGAGTTCCGGGCGAGCTTCGCGGTGCCGAGGGCGGAGTCGCCCTCGACGATGAAGAGCTCGCTGCGCTCGACGTCGTCGCTGCGGCAGTCGGCCAGCTTCGCGGGCAGCGAGGAGGTCTCCAGCGCGGTCTTGCGGCGCTGCGCCTCCTTGTGCTGACGGGCCGCGATACGGGTCCGGGCGGCCGCGACGATCTTCTCCATCACGGCGCGGGCCTGCTGCTTGTCGTCGCGCTTGGTGGAGGTCAGGAAGGCCTTGAGCTCCTTGGCGACCACGGCGGCGACGATCCGGGTCGCAGCCGAGGTGCCGAGGACCTCCTTGGTCTGGCCCTCGAACTGCGGCTCGGCGAGGCGGACGGTGACGACGGCCGTCATGCCCTCCATCGCGTCGTCCTTGACCACGTCGTCCTCGGCGACCCGCAGCAGCTTGGCGGAGCGCAGCACCTCGTTCACGGTCTTGGTGACCGAGCGCTCGAAGCCGGAGATGTGGGTGCCGCCCTTGGGGGTGGCGATGATGTTCACGAAGGACTTGACGTTGGTCTCGTACCCCGTGCCCCAGCGCAGGGCGATGTCGACGCCGAGCTCGCGGGTGACCTCGGTGGGGGTCATGTGGCCGCGGTCGTCGAGGACCGGGACGGTCTCCTTGAAGGTGCCCGTGCCGCTCAGGCGCAGCACGTCGCAGGCGGCCTTGTCCTGGGCGAGGTACTCGCAGAATTCGCTGATGCCGCCGTCGAAGCGGAAGGTCTCCTCGGTCTTGCCGGCGCCGTCGGTGCCGCGCTCGTCGCGGACGACCAGGGTCAGGCCCGGGACGAGGAAGGCCGTCTGGCGGGCGCGCTGGTAGAGCGTCTCCAGGTTGAGCCGGGCGTCCTTGAGGAAGATCTGCCGGTCGGCCCAGTAGCGGACCCGGGTGCCGGTCTTGCCCTTGGTGACCCGCTTGACCTTACGCAGGCCGTTGGCGGGGTCGAAGGGGCTGTCGGGGCCCTGCTCCGTGAACATCCCGGGGACGCCGCGGCGGAAGCTGATGGCGTGGGTCGCGCTGTTGCGGTCGACCTCGACGTCGAGGCGGGCGGAGAGGGCGTTGACCACGGAGGCACCGACGCCGTGCAGGCCGCCGGAGGCCGCGTACGAGCCACCGCCGAACTTGCCGCCGGCGTGCAGCTTGGTCATGACGACCTCGATGCCGGACAGGCCGGTCTTGGGCTCGACGTCCACGGGGATGCCGCGGCCGTTGTCCCGGACCTCGACGGAGGCGTCCTCGTGGAGGATCACCTCGATGTGGTCGCAGTAGCCGCCCAGGGCCTCGTCGACGGAATTGTCGATGATCTCCCACAGGCAGTGCATGAGGCCCCGGCTGTCGGTGGAGCCGATATACATGCCGGGGCGCTTGCGGACGGCCTCCAGCCCTTCGAGGACGAGCAGGTGCCGCGCGGTGTAGTTGGAACCGTCCCGGTCTGCTCCGGACAGCAGCGCGCTGGAAGGCACGGACGTGTCGGCGGTCACGCAGTTCGCTCCTCGCTGAATTTCTTTTCTGGCCCGGTCGGGCGCAGGGGTGGCTCGGATGCCGCTCGAAGGGTACCGAGGCCAGGTAGAGCCGATGCAACGCCACCCTCGCGCATTCCTCAGCCTAGTCCAGATCCGTACGGATGTTCGATCCCCCACGCGGGTGAAGGAAACATCACGTTCCCTTCCGCGCATGAACCATTTAGGGTTCGGGCACGTCCTCATGAACAACCTGGCACTCACGCCGGGGGAGGATGGAACTGCAACAAGCGCACGACTGACAACGCGAAACCGTAAAGCAACGCAATACGGCTCCTTCGCCGCCAACCGGCAGCAGCCGGCCAGCTTCGGAAGGAAGTTTCGAGGAAAAGCCGCGAGCGGGAACGTTTTCGGCCTGGTTGGATGTTGACCCTGGTACGACAGCTCGTCGAGCTAGAGAAGAGGCGACGTGACTACTGTTCTGACACCCGCGACCCCGCTGACGGCCGCTGACCGATGCGACCGTTGCGGCGCCCAGGCATATCTGCGCGTCGTCCTGCTGAGCGGCGGTGAACTGCTCTTCTGCGCCCACCACGGGCGCAAGTTCGAGCCGGAACTCAAGAAGATCGCCGCGGAAATACAGGATGAGACCGAGCGGCTCACGTCCGCTCCGGCTGCCAATGCCGAACCCGAGGACCGCTGACACAGGCCTGCACCTCGCATCCGACGAGCCAGGACCGGCCAGGCCGGTCGACGGGCGGCACCCCTGAGACCCAGGGGCGCCGCCCGTCCTCACGTCCGCAACCCTTCGGCTAGGGCGTGCGATGCCCCTGTACGGGCCCTGCGTACGGCCCAGAAGCCCCGCGGGCGCCCCGCCCAATGCCCTGGACCTCCCCGGGCTCCGCGCCCGTCTCCGGGGCCAGCACGAAGTCGGCCAACGGGGCGATACGCGTGTAGACCCCGGGGCTGTCGGCGCGCCCGCAGCCCCGGCCCCACGAGACCAGCCCGATGAGCCGCCCCTGGGCCACCAGCGGCCCGCCGCTGTCTCCCTGGCAGGCATCCTTGCCGCCGCCGCTGTCCCCCGCACACACCATGGACTCCGCGCGGTACTGCCCGTCCGCGTCCCCGGGGTAGGCGCGCCCGCAGACCTCGTCCGCCAGCACCGTCACCCCAGCGGCACGCAGCCCGTACGCGTAGTCACCAAAGCCGCTCGTGTCGCCCCAGCCGTACACCGCCGCCTCGGTCCCCGCGGCGTAGGCGGGGTGCCCCGCCCCCGCCATGGGCAGCACGTAGTGGGCCGGTACCGACTCGGCCAGCTCCAGAACGGCGAGGTCCCCGGCGTTGCTCGCCGGGTCGTAGGCCGGGTTCACCTTCGCCCCGCGCACCGCGATCTCCCGGCCCTCGGCCGCCCGGAGCTCCGTACGCCCGGCGATCACCCGGAAGTCGGCCACGGATTCGACCGGGCCGCCCAGCACCTGGCTGCCCAGGCAGTGCGCCGCCGTCAGCACCCTGGTCGGGGACACGACCACGCCTCCGCAGAACTGCCCGCCCCGCGTACCCCCGAACCGGTCACGGCTGGCGAGGGCGACGACCCAGGGGCTGTCGGCCACCTTCACCGGCTTCCCGCCGATCACCACGCTGTCCGCGGCCGCCTGCGGCACCTGGGCGAACGGCGCCGCGGCCGCTCCCGCCGCCAGGGTCAGCGCTCCCGCCAGAGCACGGGCAAAGGGACGACGCATGAGGCCTCCTGACTCCGAGTGTGCATGACTCCACCCAGAGTGGGTCGCCCGGTGGCCGAGCGCACCCGCGCGGCCCCGTCGCCCTGTCGTCCCCATCGGCTTTCGGCGGCGGCCGGCGCCGCCGAAAGCCGCCCGGTCAGTCCAGGTAGTCGCGCAGCACCTGGGAGCGGGACGGGTGCCGGAGCTTCGACATCGTCTTCGACTCGATCTGGCGGATCCGCTCACGCGTGACCCCGTAGACCTTGCCGATCTCGTCGAGGGTCTTGGGCTGGCCGTCCGTGAGGCCGAAGCGCATCGAGACCACGCCGGCCTCGCGCTCGCTCAGGGTGTCGAGCACCGAGTGCAGCTGCTCCTGCAGCAGCGTGAAGCTCACGGCATCGGCCGGGACGACCGCCTCGGAGTCCTCGATGAGGTCGCCGAACTCGCTGTCGCCGTCCTCACCCAGGGGGGTGTGCAGGGAGATCGGCTCACGGCCGTACTTCTGGACCTCGATGACCTTCTCGGGGGTCATGTCGAGTTCCTTGGCCAGCTCCTCCGGGGTGGGCTCGCGGCCCAGGTCCTGGAGCATCTGGCGCTGCACGCGGGCGAGCTTGTTGATGACCTCGACCATGTGCACCGGGATGCGGATGGTGCGTGCCTGGTCGGCCATGGCGCGCGTGATCGCCTGGCGGATCCACCACGTGGCATAGGTCGAGAACTTGTAGCCCTTGGTGTAGTCGAACTTCTCGACCGCGCGGATCAGACCCAGGTTGCCCTCCTGGATCAGGTCCAGGAAGAGCATGCCGCGGCCCGTGTAGCGCTTGGCGAGGGAGACCACGAGGCGGAGGTTGGCCTCCAGCAGGTGGTTCTTCGCGCGGCGGCCGTCCTCGGCGATGATCTCCAGCTCGCGCTTGAGCTTGGGCGCCAGCTTGTCGGAGTTCGCCAGCTTGTCCTCGGCGAACAGACCCGCCTCGATGCGCTTGGCGAGCTCCACCTCCTGCTCGGCGTTGAGGAGGGGGACCTTGCCGATCTGCTTGAGGTAGTCCTTGACCGGGTCGGCGGTGGCACCGGCGACCACGACCTGCTGGGCGGGGGCGTCGTCCTCGTCGTCGGAGATGACGAAGCCCTTGTTCTCCCCGCCCTCCTCCTCTTCCTCGGCCTCGGCCTTGGCGGCGTCGGGACCCTCGTCCGCGGTCTCGTCCTCGCCCGCCTCGTCCGCGTCCTTCTTGGAGGCGGTCTTCTTCGTCGCGGTCTTCTTGGCAGCGGCCCTCTTGGCGGGCGCGGCCTTCTTCGCCGCCGTCTTCTTCGCCGCCGCCTTCTTGGCGGCGGGCTCCGTTCCGGGCTCTCCCGCGAGAGCTTCCGCGATCTCCGCGTCCGCCGGGACGGGGGTGGCCGCGGGCTGCGCCGCCGTCGTCCTGGCCGCCGTCTTCTTGACGGGCTCGGTGGCCGTCCGCTTGGCCGGGCTCTTGGCTGCGACGCTCTTGCGGGTGGTGCGCTTGGGCGACTCCGCGGCACTGACCATCAGCGTCACACCCTCTTCCTCGAGGATCTGGTTGAGGCTGCGCAGAACATTCTTCCACTGGGTCGCAGGAATCTGGTCAGCCTCGAAGGCCCGACGCACGTCATCGCCGGCGATCTGCCCCTCGGCCTTGCCCCGCTCGATGAGCGCCATCACAGACTCGGAATCGGCGATCTCCGGCGGGAGCGTACGGGATGTGCTGGCCGACACGAACAACCTCTCGGAACGATGGGAACGGCTTCCGACCCCGGGCCTGGTGGTGCTGG
This sequence comes from Streptomyces sp. NPDC001549, assembly GCF_042894025.1. Classification (NCBI taxonomy): domain Bacteria; kingdom Bacillati; phylum Actinomycetota; class Actinomycetes; order Kitasatosporales; family Streptomycetaceae; genus Streptomyces; species Streptomyces sp. NPDC001549. The sequence continues at coordinate 106,648 of NZ_JBIAVJ010000018.1, read as the reverse complement.
ACCGGAGCCGACGACCACCGACCGGGGATGGGCCGGCGGCGCGGGCAGGGGCCGGGGAGCTGCACAGCACCCCCAAGGGCTGCTGTCTTCCCTCCGTCGGCCATCACCTCTTACGTCATCGCGTGACCTCGCAGAGCGTTACGCCCAATCTTCGTGGCCCGAGTCACACCCCGTACGCACGAGTGCCGCTCCTGTGGTCGAACCCGGTGTTCCGCGCATCCCGAACCGCCACGAAAGGGGGCCTCACGCCGGTGTCGCCGGACCCGACCGGGCCCGGCGACACGTTCTGCACCCCCGCGCCCCCGCGCGTCCGCCCGTCAGTGCTCGCGCGGGGCGGGGACCACGCGCTCGACCTCCGGATGAACCGTCAGGAGCTGGCGCATGGCGTTCTCGGCGCCCGTCGCGTCACCCGCGGCGAGGGCCTCGACCATCCGCGCGTGGTGCGCGACGCAGGTCTCACTCGGGCGGTCGCAGGCGGTGATCGGGCTGCCGGAGACCTGGAGGGCGGCGGAGACGATGCCGGAGAGGTGCTCCAGCATGCGGTTTCCGGCGACCTGGATGAGGAGCGCGTGGAATTCGTTGTCGGCGCGCGCGAAGGTGATCGCGTCGCCCTGGCCGAGGGCGTGGCCCATGATCTCGACCATGTCCGCGAGGCGCTGCTGGATGTCCGGCCGGCCGTGGCCGGCGGCGAGGCGGGCGGCGAGCGGCTCGATGGTCCAGCGGAGCTCACCGAGCTCGCGGCGCTGGTCGTCGCGCTGCGGACCGAAGGCGCGCCATTCGATGATGTCGGGGTCGAGCAGGTTCCAGTCGGCGACGGGGCGGACCCGGGTGCCGACGTTGGGGCGGGCGCTGACGAGGCCCTTGGCCTCCAGGACCCGCAGCGATTCGCGGACGACCGTGCGGGAGACCTCGAACCGCTGGCCGATCTCCTCGGGGACCAGCGGGCGGTCCGCACCGAGGTCGCCGGAAACGATCATCTGGCCGAGCTGCTGGACGAGTTGGCCGTGCAGTCCGCGTCCGCGGCTGCCTGCCGCTCGGCGGCCCACTCGGCTCAACTCGACGTCGGCACCGTCCCAGTGGGGTGCTCCGACGCGGTCGGACCCGGGGGTCTCCGCGTAGGGGTAGCGGTCGAGTTCGCCCGGGCCGGCGAGGCCGGAGTCGGCGTGGCGGGCGGCGGTCATCATGGTGTGCGCAAGGGTACTCACGAATCCTTTGTCGGCCGTGCCTCCACGACCCTTGAGGTCTTTGGTGAAAAGCACACGAAAGGGTGATCGGTGCCACCTACGCAATTGACGACTTATCGTAAAGAACCAGACCTTTTGCGGGGAGTTGCGGTCCGCTTGACGCGACACGGACGGCAACGGTCCCGTCCGCGACTTCTCCCGAACCGGAACGATCACCAACGGACCCGGCTGCGCAGTCCGGTGAACCCATAGGCGCACAACAGGACCATCAGCGACAACACCAGGGCGGTCCCGACGGGTTGGGCCATCACCCGGAGGGCCCCCGCCAGCAGGCGGTCGACCTCCGGCGGCCACTGCCCCCAGGTCAGGCCGCGCAGGCGGGACCCGAGCCCGGTCGACGGGTACGCGGACGAGCCCTCCAGCACCTTGCGCACCAGCGGAACCACCATCACCGGTACGGCGAGCACCGCGGCCAGTCCTGCGGTGGCGGACCGGAAGACACCGGAGGCCAGTACGCCGGACCAGGCGCAGCCGATGAGCAGCCCGGCCCAGCTCACGGCCGGGGAGAGCCACTCCACCGGGGTGCGCAGCGGGCCGCTGTCGAAGACCAACGCGAGGGCGGCGGCGTCGGCGGCCACCGTCAGGGCGCCCAGCAGCAGCGCGAGGGCGGCGCAGATGCCCAGCTTGGCGATGAGCAGTCCCATTCGGCGGGGCACGGTGCCCCGGTCGGCGGCGAGTGCGGGGTAGCGGTACTCCTCGCCGAAGGCCAGCGCGCCGAGCAGGCCCGCGCCCAGGGCGGCGGGCGGCAGCGGCAGCAGTTCGGGCCAGGCGGCGAGCAGCCGGTTCTGGGGGGTCTGCCCGGCCCGGGCCAGCACCAGGGCGGTGAGGACGGAGACGGCGACGACGAGGGTGGCGGTGAGGATGGGGGTGGCGGTCCCGAAGACCCGGAGCAACTCGTAGCGCAGGGGACGCAGCGGGCCGCCCACGCGGCGCACGGCCGAGGCCGGGCGCCCGGGGCGGATCTGCCGGGGGTGCTCGCCGGAGGCCTCCGCGACAGACTCGGCGATGGCTTCGGTGCGGGCCGCGCCGGGCTCCGGTGGCGGTCCGGCCGCGGTGCGCGCGGCCGGGACGGGCGCCGTCGGCGCACCGGCGTCGCCCGTCTCGTCGGCGAGCTGGTGGACCAGCACGCCGTGCCGGAACGCCGCCTCGCCGACCTCGGCGCAGTTGCTGCCGTACACCGACAGGCGGTTGCCGCTCTCGGCGACGATCTCCACCGAGCGCCTCGCGGCCCGGGCCTCGCGGCCCAGTACGTCGGCCAGCCGGGCCGCGTGCGGGGTGCGCACGGCGACCCGCGGCCGCAGCCTGGTCCGGGCGAACTCGGCCGCGTCCTGGTCGGCGACGAGCCGGCCCGCGTCGATGCTGACGACGCGGTCGGCGCTGCGGGCGGCCTCCTTGGCGTCGTCGGTGGTGAAGAGCACCGCGCCGCCGAGGGAGGCGTGGCCGCGCAGCAGTCCGTGGAGCCAGCCGCGTTCGCGGGGGGAGAGTCCGGCACCGGGTTCGTCGAGCAGCAGGGTGCACGGATCGGCGAGCAGTGCCGAGGCCAGGGCGACCCGGCGCTCCATGCCGAGCGACAGCGAGCCGAGGCGTTGGTCCCGCAGTCCCGCGATGCCGACGACCTCCAGCGTGGTGTCGGCCCGGGAGGCCGGCACCCCGGCCGCGGCGCAGAGCATCCGCAGCTGGTTGCGGACGGTCCGTGCGGGGTTGCCGGGAACGTCGCCGAGGAGCACTCCGACCTCACGGCCGGGGTGCGGGATCCGGTGCAGCGCGCGGCCGCGGAAGTAGGTGACGCCGCGGCCCGGTTCAAGTTCGAGCATGAGCCGCAGTGCGGTGGTCTTGCCCGATCCCGGCTCGCCGAGCAGGGCGGTCACATGCCCCGGGCGGGCCTCGAAGGTGAGGTCGTCCACGAGGGGCGGGGCGTCGGGGCGGGGCTTGCTGGTGAGTCCGATGGCCTGGAGCATCGCTTCTCTCGCGGGGGGTGAGACCGCTCAGCGGCAGGGTGGGTACCGCAAGCAAGATAACGCGATATGTCCGATATTCAGCGCAACCGGTCCGATGGAATGCCGATACTGCCGCCGGGCCCCGCACGGACGGCGAGTCCGGTCCCGGTGCCGGACCCGGTGCCGGACCCGGTGCCGGACCCGGTGCCGGACCCGGTGCCGGACCCGGTGCCGGACCCGGTGCCGGACCCGGTGCCGGACCCGGTGCCGGACCCGGTCCGGGGATCGGTCCGGGGATCGGGCACGGGATCGGGCACGGTGCTCCCGCCGCAGCCGGCGGCGCCTCGTACGCCGCGGTGTCAGACTTCCGGACGCAGCATCGGCGGGTTGAGGAGGGTGGCCCCGCCCGCCCGGAACAACTGGGCCGGACGCCCGCCCTGACGGGTCGTCGTGCCTCCGGCCGGCACCAGGAATCCCGGGGTGCCGGTGACCTTGCGGTGGAAGTTGCGCGGGTCGAGGGACACGCCCCAGACCGCCTCGTAGACCCGGCGCAGCTCGCCGACGGTGAACTCCGGCGGGCAGAAGGCGGTGGCCAGCGAGGAGTACTCAATCTTCGAGCGGGCCCGCTCGACACCGTCGGCGAGGATCCGGGCGTGGTCGAAGGCCAGCCCGGTGGAGGCCTCGTCGCTGTCGGCGAGCACCTCGTCGACCTGAGCCCAGCGCGCGCTGTTGGCATCGCCCCCGGCCCGGGGCGCAGGCAGGTCCGGAGCCAGCACCAGGTGCGCCACGCTGACGACACGCATCCGCGGATCCCGCTTCGGATCACCGTAGGTGGCCAGCTGTTCGAGGTGTGCCCCGTTGCCCGCGCCGGGCAGGGCGGGGTCGTGCGCGCACAGGCCGGTCTCCTCGGAGAGCTCCCTGGCGGCGGCCCCCGCCAGGTCCTCGTCCCCGCGGACGAATCCTCCGGGCAGCGCCCAGCGCCCCTGGAACGGCTGCTCACCTCTCCGGACGACCAGCGCGCAGAGCGCGTGGCGCCGCACGGTGAGCACGACCAGGTCGACGGTGACGGCGAAGGGCGGATAGGCCGACGGGTCGTAGGGCGACATGACGCGATCATAGTCGTCTGCCTGACGATAAACAGCGCTTTGGTGACCTTGAAGGCAGTGCCCCGAAGGCGGGGGCCTTCGATCGGTCGGTCCGGCCTCACCGGGGTGAGGCTGCTCAGCCACCCAACTGGAGCGCATCGGCCGCCTCCTCCACCATACCGAGGCCGAGCCGGCTGATCCGGACGGCGAAGGGCTCCCCCGCCACCCGCAGACCCGAGAGTCTGAGCCCGCCCAGGGGGGCTCCGGGGAGGGGCGCGAGGGCGACCGTGCCGGCGGGGACGTCGGGGCGGATTCCGGCGAGGGCGGTCAGCGCGTGGATCCCGGCCGCCGCGGCCACGGCGGCCGGCCGGCAGGCCGCCGGGTGCGGCACGGGGGCGCTGCCCGCGGTGCGCTGCTCGGCCGCGAACATCTCCGGTAGCCGGTACCCGAAGGCTTCCGCCGCGTCCAGCAGGCCTCCGAGCAGGCCCGCTGCCTCCTTCTCGAAGCCGGCCTGGGCCAGGCCGGCCACGGCCACCGCGCTCTCGTACGCCCGCACGGCCCCCGAGCGGTGGCCGAACGGGTTGTGGCCCGGCTCCTTGACGGCCATGCTCCGCAGCCCCCATCCGGAATCCATGGCGGGGGCCCCGAGCAGCCGGGCCAGTTGCTCGGCGCGGGTGCGGTCCAGGAGTCCCGGGGCCAGCCGGCCGCCGCTGAGCAGTCCGGTGTCGAGCAGGTGGGCGGCGGCCCCCGTCAGCCGTGGCAGCGGTCTCCCGTCGGGGTGCAGGGCCGAAGCGGGCCGGCCGCCGTCCGGGCCGTCGATCCAGAATCCGGCCCGGAACCGCTCCCGGAGCCCGGCCGCCCGCTCCCGCCACTCCTCGGCTCCGGGCCGTCCGCACGCGGCGAGCAGGTCGGCGCCGAGCACGGCGGCCCGATGGGCGTGGGCCTGGGTCTCGCAGCGCCGCGGACCCGGGTCGGGATCGGCCAGGAAGCCGTCGTCCCCCAGCACACCGCGCAGCCAGTGCAGGCACCGCTCGGCGGCCGGGAGCAGCCGGGCCACCTCCTCTTCGGGCATGCCCCAGAGCCGGGCCTCCGCCAGCACCGCGGGGAAGGCCAGGGTCGCCTCGGTGCCGGTGCACCCCGGCGGAAGCTGCGCGCCCGCTCCGCGCAGCGGGCCCGGGATCTTCCCGAGGTCGGGCCCCCGCTCCTCGGTCTGGGTCCGGGCAAGAATGCGCAGGGTGGCCCCGGCGAGACCGGTCCCGAGCGGCAGTGCCATCCGGGCGGCCCAGAGCGATTCCGCCGGGGCCAGGCCCAGCCGCCAGGGCGCTCCCGCCGCGGCGAAGGCGTCGCCCGGCTCCTCGGGGTCCCGCAGGAGCAGCGCGCCCAGGTCCTCGACGCTGGTCCGGAACCATGCCTCGGCCCTCGGATCGTCCCCTTCGGCCCGGGCATCGGCCAGCGGGTTCGCCACCTGCCCGGCGGGGGCCCGCCCCACCCGGTGCTGCGTGGTCCGCAGCTCGATGGTGCGGGATTCGCCGGGAGCCAGTTCGAGCTGCCAGCGCAGCAGCCCCGCCGAAGCCAGCGCGTCGTCGGGCGGCGGGTCGGCGGCGGTCACGGCCTGCGCCTCGCCGGTGCTCCAGCGCAGCCCGGCGGCGTGCACCCCGGCGGGCAGCTCCGGCCCGGCCCGGCCGGAGGCCACGGCGGCCAGCTCCGCCAGATCGGTGCCGAGCAGCACCTCCACGGGCAGGCGTACCGGCCGGGCCGTGAAACTGCGCAGGGTGATCCGCTCGGTGCCGTCCGCGTGGCGGACCCTTTCCACACCGATGTCGGGGTCGGGGCCGGGCTCGGCGCCGGTGCGCACGGTGGCGGTGAAGACGGCCCGGTCGGCAGCGAGGCTGCGCCCCTGCACGGCGACCGGGTCACGGCCGCCGACGCGCAGCACACAGCGGGAGAGCAGGCGGCGCCCGGATCGGTAGATCCCGTCGATCCCCTGACCGGTCAGCTGGCCGTGCTCCGGGGAGATGACCAGACAGGGCGCGGCGACGCAGATGACGGCGCCGTGCACGGGCGGCAGTTCGGACCTGCGGGCGGCGGGCACGCCGGGCGGGCGGGGAGGTGCGGGGTGAGACATGTGTCGCCTTGTCTGCGCTCCGGTCGGTTCAGCTGGGCGGCGGCGCGGCCGGGCCCCCACCACCCCCCAGCTGAACGCCCCCACCCCCGCCCGGGTCACGGGCCCGGGCGCCGTCCGGGCGTGCCCGGGGTGAAGGCCGCGCCGCCGGGGCAGGCCCCGGGCGTGCCGGAGCGGTCGTACCGGACCGCCGGACGAGGTGAACCGGTACGCGTTCACTGTTCGCTCCCCGCGGTACGGCGGGACCCGCGGCGGGGGGCCGTCCGGCCCCGTCGGCCGGGAGGACGGGTACCGGCCGAGGAGCGCCCGCGCCGGGGCTCCCGGCGGCGCCGCTCCTCCCGCAGGCACTGCCGCAGCCCCTCGGGGTCGATCCCTTCGTTGCATGCGTGGTGGAGCAGCTGGGCGAAGCGGTACTCGGCGTCCGCCCGCAGGGCCAGGCCGAAGGCGATCCGGGCGGTCGGCTCGTCCCCCGTGGACCACGAGACCCATCCGGCGAGGGTGAGCGGGGCGGCGGCGTGCTCGCCGTAGGCCCCGACGCAGCGCCGGGACAGGGCCCGCCACAGCCGCAGGGCCGGAGCCGCGTCCTCGTCCTCCATCCATTCCGCCGCGATGTCCCGGATCTCGCGGTCCTGGAGGCCCAGGATCAGTGAGGCGGCCTCGTCGTGGCCGAGCAGCGCGTCGTCCCAGTCGTCGGCGTGGGCGCCGCCCTCGACGGGCGGGGCCAGCGTCAGGCGCCGCATCAGGGTCCGCGCCAGGGCGATGGTCTCGGCGCCTACCTCCTCGCGGGTGGCCCCGTCGAGGATCCGGGGCATCAGGGCGGCGGCGGCCCGGTCAAGAGCCCGTTCCGCCTCCTCGGCCACGGCCCCGCGCAGCGGTGCCATCCTGCCCTCGATCTCCTTGAGGGAGCCCCTGACCTGGAGTCCAGCGAAGGTGGCCGTCGCGGCCAGCACCGAGGTACCGACGGCGGCCAGCCGGCTGCCCTCGGCCGGGCAGCACCGCTCGTCGGGGCACACGTAGGACCAGAACCGTCCCGCGGACAGGCACAGGGCCTCCAGTACGGGCACGTCCAGCGCGCCGCAGGCCAGCCGGATCCCCTGGGCGAGCGGCCGCAGCCGGGCCATCACCCGCCGGCCGCTCTCCTCCCCGCCCGGCTCCTGGCAGAGGTAGACGACGATGCCGTCGGGCTTGCCGCCGCGCCGTTCGCTGCCCCTGATCAGGCACTCGGCGACCTGTCGGGCCGTGTCCTCCCATTCCGCGGGCGAGCTGGGGATACCGACCCGCAGCCGGCCGCCGAAGCGCCCGCCCTCGCCGTGCACGGCGACCATGACGAGGGAGTCGGTCGGGTGGAACCCGAGCATGTAGGGCAGCGCGTCGGCCAGTTCGGCCGGGCTGCGCAGGGTGATCTGGGGTCCGGTGGGGGCTCCGGCCGGGCTGATGGAAGGCCGGTCGGACGGGGTGCGTGATTCGTGGTTGTTCGTCATGCCACGAAGGTCCCGCGCATGATCCGATCCCGAAAGCCCTGTGGATAACTCCCGCCGCCGCCGTCCACAGGCCCGGAGCGGCATTGGCGCGATGTCGGAGGCATCAGGTTGCATGGGGGCATGAACGCAGACCTGAGGTCCTCGGCCGACTCCGTACTAGCCCGTCTCGTGGGCGACCCCACGGGCGCCGCCAGGCTGCGCGAGGACCAGTGGCGGGCGATCGAGGCCCTCGTGGCGCACAAGCGGCGGGCGCTGGTGGTACAGCGCACCGGCTGGGGCAAGTCGGCGGTGTACTTCGTCGCCACCTCGCTGCTGCGGGCGAACGGCGCCGGCCCCACCGTGATCGTCTCCCCGCTCCTCGCGCTGATGCGCAATCAGGTCGAGGCCGCGGCCCGGGCCGGGATCCGTGCCCGCACCATCAACTCCGCCAACCCCGAGGAGTGGGAGGGCATCCAGGCCGAGGTGGCGGCGGGCGAGGTCGATGTCCTGCTGGTGAGTCCGGAGCGGCTCAACAACCCTGATTTCCGCGACCAGGTCCTCCCCAAGCTCTCCGCCGCCACCGGGCTGCTCGTGGTCGACGAGGCGCACTGCATCTCCGACTGGGGTCACGACTTCCGCCCCGACTACCGCCGGCTGCGCACCATGCTGGCCGACCTGCCGCCGGGTGTCCCGGTGCTCGCCACGACCGCCACGGCCAACGCCCGCGTGACCGCCGACGTCGCCGAACAGCTCGGCACCGGGGCCGGTACGGACGCTCTGGTGCTGCGCGGCCCGCTGGACCGCGAGAGCCTGAGCCTGGCGGTGCTGACCCTGCCGGACGCGGCGCACCGGCTGGCCTGGCTCGCCGACCACCTCGGGGACCTGCCCGGCTCCGGGATCATCTACACGCTGACCGTGGCGGCCGCCGAGGAGGTCACCGCCTACCTGCGCCACCGGGGGCACACCGTGGCCTCGTACACCGGCAAGACGGAGAACGCCGACCGGCAGCAGGCCGAGGACGACCTCCAGGCGAACCGGGTCAAGGCGCTCGTGGCCACCTCCGCCCTCGGGATGGGCTTCGACAAGCCCGACCTGGGCTTCGTGGTGCACCTCGGCTCGCCCTCCTCCCCCATCGCCTACTACCAGCAGGTCGGCCGCGCGGGCCGTGGCGTGGAGCACGCGGAGGTCCTGCTGCTCCCCGGCCGGGAGGACGAGGCGATCTGGCAGTACTTCGCCTCGGTGGCCTTCCCTCCGGAGGAGCAGGTGCGCCGCACGCTCGACGTCCTGGCCCAGGCAGGCCGGCCGCTGTCGCTGCCCGCCATGGAGCCGCTGGTCGATCTGCGCCGCACCCGGCTGGAGACCATGCTCAAGGTGCTCGACGTCGACGGCGCCGTGCACCGCGTCAAGGGCGGCTGGACCTCGACGGGCGAGCCCTGGGCCTACGACGCCGAGCGCTACGCGTGGGTCGCCCGCCAGCGGGCCACGGAACAGCAGGCCATGCGCGACTACGCCGCGGCCACCGGATGCCGGATGGAGTTCCTGCGCCGCCAGCTCGACGACGAGGAGGCGGCGCCCTGCGGCCGCTGTGACAACTGCGCCGGCGCCCGGTTCACCGCGGAGGTCTCCACCACCGCGCTGGACACCGCGCGCGGTGAACTCGGCCGCCCGGGCGTGGAGCTGGAGCCCCGCAAGATGTGGCCGACCGGGCTCGCGGCGGTCGGCGTCGACCTCAAGGGGCGCATCCCCGCCGGGGAGCAGGCCTCGACGGGCCGGGCGCTGGGCCGGCTGTCCGACATCGGATGGGGCAACCGGCTGCGCCCGATGCTGGCCCCGCAAGCTCCGGACCAGCCGGTTCCGGACGACGTCGCGCAGGCCGTGGTCGCGGTGCTCGCGGACTGGGCCCGGGGCCCCGGCGGCTGGGCCTCGGGGGCGCCGGACGCACCGGGCCGGCCGGTGGGCGTGGTTGCCCTGCCCTCACGCAGCCACCCCCAGCTGATCGGTTCGCTGGCCGCGCGGATCGCGGAGATCGGGCGGATGCCGTTGCTCGGCGCGCTCGCCTACACGGACCAGGCCCCGGAGTTCGGATCGGTGTCCTCGAACAGCGCACAGCGGGTACGGGGGCTCCACCAAGCCCTCACCGTGCCCCCGGAGCTGGCCGATGCGCTGGCGCAGTCCGCGGGCCCGGTGCTGCTCGTCGACGACCGCACGGAGAGCGGCTGGACCGTCGCTGTGGCCGCCCGGCTGCTGCGGCGGGCAGGCGCGAAAGAGGTGTTCCCGCTGGTGCTGGCGCTTCAGGGCTAGCCGAATGCGTCATCTTCGGCGTGGCGGGGCAAGGATATGAACGGCATACCGGCGAATTCCGGTCGGCGGCGTCAATTGCTCGTTGCCGCACGCTCAGAAGCCACGCGAGAATTGGGGTGCTCCCGCTCGGCTCCTCGGCACCCTCCTGGGCCGCGCCCTGACTCCACCGTGCCCGTTCGCGGGCGTGTACCCGAAGGGAGGACCGTGACCTTCGGATTCGCGCCGCCCCCGAGCTCGTTCCTGGCAACAGCCACCGGCGGCACAAGCCGGCACGGCAGACTGCTGGAACCCGCGGAATGGACGGCGGCGGGCATTCCACTGCTCCGCAATCCGCGCGAGGTCGTCAGCGGGCTGCACTCCCGGCACAGCCCCGTGCCCTCGACGGCGGTCATCGCCGTCCTCGGGCCGGAGGAGCAGCTCGTGGCGAGCGCCTCCTTCGTGCAGCGGTCGGCCTCGGCCGACGGCTGGGAGTACCGCAACGCCCTGCTGTCCCGGCTGCGCCGGGTCCTCCCGCACGACCTGCGCAGACGGACCCCCGTGCGGACGGCGGTGCTGCTCTACTGCCGCGAGGGCGACGAGCGGTGGACCGAGGAGGACGGCGCGTGGATGTGGGGGCTGCGGGACGCCTGCACCCTGCACGGCCTGCGCTGCGGCGCGTACATCACGCTGACCCACGGCGGCTGGCAGGTGCTGGGCGAGGGCCGTGGCGGCCGGCGCCCGAGCTCCGACTCGCGGCCGCAGCGCCTGGGCGACGCCGTGGCCGAGTTCTCTCCGCTGGCCCTGCACACCGGGGGCGGCGCGGTCGAGGCACTGCGGCGGACCGCCGCACGCTGACCCCCGCAGGGCCCCCGGGTACAACCCCACGGGTACGGCCCGCGCCCGCGCTGCTGCCACCTCGCAGCTGCACCGCGGGGCTGCCACGCGTGCGGCTGTCACTCGTACAACGGCACGGTCGCCGCCTTGCGTGCGGGCATGCCTCACGGCCGTACACCCGGGAACGGGCGTACGGCGGCTCAGGCCTCAGGCTCCGACTCGGACCCCGGCGCGGGCTTCAGCGGGGCCGGCCCATGGCCCGCCCCGCCCCTCGCCCGTGCCGGGGTACAGGGCGTCAGACGCCCGCACCCAGCACGGAGTTGATCTGCTGCGGGTCGCCGCACACGATCAGCAGCGCACCCGCCCGGGTGAGCGCGACCGGCAGGGCTCCCGCGACGGTGTCGACCGCTCCGCCGTTGGCCGCGAAGACCACGACGGGACGGCCGGCGGCGCGCTGGGCCTGCGCCGCGTCCGCGTAGAAGACGTCGTCCCCGGCGTCGTGCAGGGCCCAGTACGCGGCCTCGCCGAAGGACAGCTCGTGCGCGGCCCACGGGTGCGGGTCGCCACTGGTGAGCACCAGGATGTCGCCGGGCGCGCGCCCGGTGTCGAGCAGCAGGTCGACGGCCTCTTCGGCCGCGTCCAGCGCGCCCTCGGCGGAGGCCGGGATCAGCTGGATCTGCGGCACCGCCGCGGAGACGGACGGTGCGGTGTGGGCAGCGGCAGGGGCTGCGGGAACGGGTCCGGGGGTGGCCTGCGGCGCACGCTGCGCGGGCGGTGCGGGCCTGGCGGGACCGGGGCGGCCGGGCCGCGGTACGGCGGCGGGACGCGGACCAGGTACAGGGCGGGGGGTCTGCGCGGTGCGGCTCGCGGCCGGCGTGACGCGGGGACCCTGGGCACTCTCGTGAATCTGAGGCTCCTCGATGGCGGGGGTGAGAGGCATGAGTTGATATCTATCAAACACCGGTACGAAACGTACCGGTCGGTGGCACACACGTGCGATCAGAAATCGAAGCCGAGTTGGCCTCCGTTTTCCAGCTCCATCGACTCCTCGCTGCGGCGCACCTTCTTGAGATGGCGCCACCTGGGCAGCGCGTCGAGGTACGACCACGAGAGCCGGTGGTAGGGGGTGGGCCCCAGCTCCTCCAGCGCCGCCCGGTGTACGGGCGAGGGGTATCCGGCGTTGGCGGCGAAGGCGAAGTCCTCGATTCCACCGCCCCGTTCCCCGAGTTCGGCCATCATGCGGTCGCGGCGGACCTTGGCGATGACCGAGGCCGCGGCGACGGCGATGCAGGACTGGTCGCCCTTGATCACCGTACGGACCCGCCAGGGCGGGCCGAGATAGTCGTGCTTACCGTCGAGTATCACCGCGTCGGGCCGCACCGGCAGTGCCTCCAGCGCGCGCTCCGCCGCCAGTCGGAGGGCGGCCGTCATCCCCAGGTCGTCGATCTCCTCGGGCGAGGAGTGCCCGAGCGCGTACGCGGTGACCCAGCCCTCCAGGACGTCGTGCAGGGCGTCGCGCCTCTTGGGGGTGAGCAGTTTGGAGTCGGTGAGCCCGGCGGGCGGCCGGCGCAGGCCGGTGATCGCCGCACACACGGTGACGGGTCCGGCCCAGGCCCCTCGTCCGACTTCGTCGACCCCGGCGATGACCTTGGCGCCGGTGGTTGCACGGAGGGAGCGTTCGACGGTGTGGGTGGGTGCTTCGTACGGCATGGCGCCAGCAAGGTTACGCCGCCCCGAGCCGACTTCACACCCCCGCCCCGGTCCGACCCGCCCGAGATCGGACGCGCACCCCGCTCCGCGCGCCCCGCGCCACCCCCGCCGCGTCTCACACCCTGAGCAGCGGCACCATCACCTCGTCGATCAGCGCCGCGATGTCCGCGTCCTCCCATTCGCTTCCGCACACCTTGGCGCGGTACATCAGCATCGCCGGAATGACATCCACGACAAACGGACCAGTCGCGTCCGGCCGCACGTCGCCCCGCCCGATTCCGCGCCCCACAAGCTCCCTGATCAGGCGCTGGGCCGGCTCGTGCAGACCGGACCAGATGACTCCGTGAAACCGATCGGCATGCATGTGATCGCATTCGTGAAGCACTGACCGCAGAGCCTGCCCGGCGCGCGAGTGCATCACGTCCCGCGTGCCCACACACAGCAGGTAGAGGTCCTCGCGGATCGAACCGCAGTCGGGAATGTCACCGATCCGCGGCAGGCCGCTGCGCAGCGCATCGGCCACCAGGTCCGCCTTCGACGGCCAGCGGCGGTAGAGCGCGGCCTTGCCGGTCTGCGCGCCGGACGCGACACCCTCCATGGTGAGCGCGTTCCAGCCGACCGTGCTCAGCTGCTCCAACGCGGCGTCGAGAATCGCCCGTTCGAGCTCCGGACCCCGCCGTCGCCCCGGCGTCGCCGCTGACCAGCGCGAACCCACCATCTCCCCGCCTCCGACCGGCTTGTGCGTTCGGCGCACATATTTTCAGCCTTAGTGAACGCTTGCGTTCACTAAGGCGCGACTCCTACCGTGGACCCGCAGTGAACGAATGCGTTCACTATTTCACTTTGGGGGGGATCCTCAGTGACAAGCTCTCAACTCGCCACGCCCCGGATACCGGGCGCGGCACGCCGGGAGGGGCGCCCCGGAGTGGCGCTCGCCGTCATCGCCGCGTGCCAGCTCATGGTCGTCCTCGACGCGACGATCGTGAACATCGCGCTCCCGCACATCCAGAGCGCCCTCGACTTCACCACCACCGACCTCTCGTGGGTGCTCAGCGCCTATACCCTCACCTTCGGCGGCCTGCTGCTGCTCGGCGGCCGGGCGGGCGACATCCTGGGCCGACGCCGCGTGTTCCTGGCCGGAATCCTGCTCTTCACCCTGGCCTCCCTCCTCGGCGGCTTCGCCCAGGAGCCCTGGCAGCTGCTCGCGGCCCGCGCCCTGCAGGGGGTCGGCGGCGCGATCGCCTCGCCGACCTCGCTCGCCCTGATCACCACGACCTTCCCGGAAGGCCCCGAGCGGAACCGGGCGTTCGGGGTGTTCGCCGCCGTCTCCGCGGGAGGCGGCGCGATCGGCCTGCTGGCCGGCGGCATGCTGACCGAGTGGCTCGACTGGCGCTGGGTCCTCTTCGTCAACGTGCCGATCGGCGTGCTGATCGCGGTCCTCACCCCGCTCTACATCACCGAGTCCGAGCGCCACCCCGGCCGCTTCGACATCGCCGGAGCCCTCACCTCCACCGGCGGCATGGCCTCGCTCGTGTACGGGTTCATCAGCGCCGCGGAGAAGGGCTGGCGCGACGCGATCACCCTCGGCTCGTTCGCCGCGGCCCTGGTCCTGCTCGCACTCTTCGTCGTCATCGAGTCGCAGGCCCGCGAGCCGATCGTCCCGCTGCGCATGTTCGCCGACCGCAACCGCACCGGCACCTACGTGATCATGCTCGGCCTGGCCGCCGCGATGTTCGGCATGTTCTTCTTCATCGTCCAGTTCGTGCAGAACGTACTGGGCTTCTCCCCGATCCAGTCCGGACTCGGCTTCCTGCCCGTGACGGTTGCCATCATCACCGCCGCCGGCCTCTCGCAGCGCTTCCTGCCCCGCTTCGGGCCCAAGCCCTTCATGGTCCTCGGATCCGCGCTCACCGGAACCGGGCTGGCCTGGCTGACCTTCATCCGGACCGACAGCTCCTACGTCTCCGGAGTGCTCGGGCCGATGCTGCTGTTCGGCTTCGGCATGGGCCTCAACTTCGTGACCCTCACCCTCACCGCCGTCTCCGGCGTGGCGCCGAAGGAGGCGGGCGCGGCCTCCGGGCTGCTCAACGCCAGCCAGCAGGTCGGAGGCTCGCTCGGCCTGTCCATCCTGGTCACCGTCTTCGGCACGGCCAGTCGTGACGAGGCCGCGAAGCAGGTCCCCTCCTTCATGGCGCAGGCGGACCCCGAACAGATCGCCGCCTTCAAGGAGACCGGTTTCCTGCCCGACCCGTGGGGCGACCTCGTCCTCGCCCACGGCATCTCCACTGCGTTCTACGCCGCCGTCGCCATGGCGGGCCTGGCCCTGGCCACCGCCCTGCTGGTGATCCGGGTGCGCAAGAGCGACCTGGAGGCCCTGGCCGGCGCCGCCGCGAAGGCAGGTCCGGCCGCCTGAGCGAGGCCCTCCGTACGGGGCCGGGGCCGGGCGCGGGGAACGATCCCCGCGCCCGGCCCCGTAGGTGTCCTTCCCGGAACCTCCCGCAGGGGCCTCCTAGTACTCGACGCGGCTGCCGAAGGCGCCCAGGCGCGAGCAGACCTCGTACGAGACGGTCACCGGACGCTCGCGCAGGATCTGCCGGGCCTGGTACTCGCCCAGGCTCATCGCGTACCAGGGGACGTCCCCGGCCTTGGCCATCTCGTCGTTGATCCCGCGCAGGGCGCAGGACCGCTGCGGCTCGGGCAGCCGGTCGAGGGCGGGAACGGCGTCCGCCGACAGGGACTGGAAGTAGGAGAGGTCGATCTTCGCGTCGGCCTCGAAGCGGGCCACGTTCCGCTCGGCGACCATCCCGTCCGGGGAGAGCAGGCCGAAGGCCAGGACGGCCGCGGCCGCGCTGGCCGCGAACGCGCGCGCCAGCCAGCGTCCGCCGAACAGCCCGGCCGCCATGATCAGGACGATGACCAGCCCGAGCCACAGCTCCATCGCGGCCACCGACACACGCAGCCTGGTCAGCCCGTACGCCTCCACGTAGAGGTCCATCCGGCGCAGCGCGGCGGCGACGACGACCAGCGTCAGCGCGCACAGCACCCCGAGGACGACCCGGACGAAGCGGCGGTCGCCCGCTCCGGATCGCGGGGCCCAGCGCAGGGCGAGCGCGATCACGGCGAGGGTGAGCAGGGTGGCCCAGAGCAGCTGCCAGAAGCCCTGGCGGGCGTACTCGGCGTAGGTGAGGCCGGTGCTCTCCAGGACCTTGTCGTAGCCGCCGAACAGGACGGCCAGCTGGACGGCGTTGAAGCCGGCGAAGAGCAGGTTGAGCACGATGAGCGGAAGGGCCCATTCGACGCGGGAGCGCGGCTTGCCCGGGGCCACCTTGATCCGGTCCCAGCGCAGCGGGGCCGCGGCGGTGCGGGCCGCGGCGAGCGCGAGGACGGTGCCGAGGAGGAAGAGCATGAACCGGACGGGCCCGTCCTCGACCGACACGTCGGGCAGCAGGTCGCCCAGCAGATCGGCGAAGGCCGCGTCGGCGGAGGCGAACAGCCCGCCGAAGAGCAGCAGCAGGACGACGGCCACACCGGTCGCCTTGGCGACAGGCAGCCAGCGGTCCTTGCTGACCCCGCCACGTGGGCGCAGCCCCGTCACCAGCCAGCCGATCCCGGACACGGCGGCGTCGAGGAAGCCGAGCGGGCTGAGCAGGACGCCCGGCCAGGTGCGGCTGCCGTGCAGGGCCAGCGCGCCCAGCAGGACGGCGGACAGGATCGCCAGCGTGGCCGGCCAGGCGGAGTCACGCAGGGCCGGTACGGCGAGCAGGGCGAGACAGCCGATCACCCAGGCCACGGTCCAGGGGCGGGCGCTGCGGCGGGCCGCGCGGGCGGCGACGTACGCCGCGACGACGGCGGGCACCACCGCGAGCAGCAGGCCGGGGCCCATGCCGTCGCCGAGCAGCAGCGCGGTGGCGAGACCGGAGGCGAGGACGGCGACGAGGGTCGCGGTCCGGATGGGGGCGGCCTCGGCGGGGCGCACCAGTGTGGCCCAGGAGGGCGCGGCCGAGCGTTGCTGCACCTGCCAGGGGTTCCCCGGCGCTGCGCCGGTCTGCACCCCCGGCCGAGGGCCGGCCTGCGCCCCCGGCGGTGGGCCGGCCGCGCCGGTCTGTCTGCCGTCGGCCGGATCCGGCCTCGCGGGCGAATCCCCGGCCGTGGCCTCTGCGTTGACCACGTCGTCCGTCCGGGCTTCGTCCGCCCCGCCGGTGTTCTCTGACATCGGGTTCCCTCCCCATTCGGCCGCCCCGGAGTTCAGGTTGGGGCGGCGATGCGGACAGGGTAGGCCGGTGCCATGCAGTTTTGAACAGGATCAAAAGAGTGCTGTGGCAGGACCGTGACAATCGGAGTGGGATATTTCACCGCGCGCGGACGCGCCCGAGGCGCCGGGCGCCTCGAACACTCCGCACACGGCTGGGACACCGACATGCGCCGAGCCGCACCGGCTCCCCGGCGTCCCGTCGGATCGGTCCACGGGCGTCAGCCCGCCGCGACCTCCGGCAGCCAGGCCGGCAGTGCCTCGGTACGCGCCAGCCAGGCGGCCGGCAGCACGGCGTCACCGCGCGCGCCCAGCACCCCGCCGACGATCGCGCAGGTCGTGTCGACGTCCCCGCCCACCTGCGCGGTGGTCCAGAACGCCCGCTCGTAGTCGTCCAGCGCCCGCGCCGCCGACCATAGGGCGAACGGCACGGTGTCGTGCGCGCTCGTACGCCGCCCGCAGCCCAGGACCGCCGCAACCGTGGTGGCGTCGCCGTAGTCCAGCATGTCCCGCGCGCGCCGCAGCCCCGCGCCCACCGCGCTGCGCGGCACCAGTGCGATCACCCCGTCCAGCAGGTCGGAGGCCTTCGGCGGGCCGTCGGAGCCCGCGGCCAGTGCCGCCGCCGCGGCGACGGCCATCGCCCCGCACACGGCCTCGCGGTGCTGGTGGGTGGTGTAGGCGGAGATCTCCGCCTGGTGGGTGGCCTGCTCCGGGTCGTCGGCGTACCAGGCACCGAGCGGCGCGATGCGCATCGCGGCGCCGTTGCCCCACGAGCCCTGCCCGTTGAACAGTTCGGCAGCCAGCGTGCGCCAGTCCTGCCCCTCCCGCACCAGACGCAGCATCCGGTTCACCGCAGGCCCGTACCCACGGTCGAAGTCGTGGTGGTGGGCGAAGGAACTCGCCAGCGCGTCCTGGTCGATCCGCCCGTGCCCGGCCAGCACGGCCACCACCGAGCAGGCCATCTCGGTGTCGTCGGTCCACTGCCACGCCTGGGCGCCGGTGGGCAGCTCGCGCCGCTTGAGCAGGGGGTAGTTCACGGGGACGAAGTACTGGGAGCCCAGGGCGTCACCCAGCGCCAGCCCTCGAAGGCTGGCCATGGCGCGCGCGTAGCGCCGTTCGGGAGTGGAATCAGGCGTCATCGCGGGCCACTCTAGCCGTCCAGGTCATAAGGCTCGGGTGTGGTCCACCGCTCAAACGGGCGGTCCAACCGGTACCGGCCGTCCGGGCCGAGCAGGAGCATCCGGAATTCGCCGTTGCCCGGATTGGACAGGGCCTCGAATTCGGCCACGGACCAGTGGAACCAGCGCATGCAGAACAGCCGCATCGTCAGCCCGTGCGTCACCAGCAGCACGTTCTCGGGATGGTCGGGGGCCTCGAAGCTGCGGTAGAGGCTTTCCAGGAAGGACCCGACCCTGTCGTACACATCGGCCCCCGACTCGCCCTGCGCGAACCGGTAGAAGAAGTGGCCGTACGCGTCCCGGTACGCCTTCTGCAGCCGTACGTCGTTCTGGTCCTGCCAGTTGCCCCAGTCCTGCTCGCGCAGGCGGGGCTCCTCGCGCATCCGCACCCGCGTCGGGTCCAGCCGGAGCTCCCGGAAGGTCTGCAGGGTGCGGCGGTACGGGGAGACGTACGCGCTGATCGTCTCGGTGCCGAAGAGCTCGCGCAGCCGGACGCCTGCCGCCGACGCCTGCTCGCGCCCGGCAGGGGTCAGCCGCAGGGCGTGATCGGGCTCCCGTTCGTACACGGAGTCGTCGGCGTTCCCCTCCGATTCCCCGTGTCGGACAAGGACGATGCGCCGTGGTCGAACCATTCCACGAGCCTATTCGGCAACCGGGCAGCCCGCCGACCGGGCACGCCGACCGATCCCCGGCGGTCATCGTACGGTCATACCGTCCAGGAGGGTTCGAGGTCGACGACATCGCCGGTGAGGGCCTCGACATCGGCCTGGATCTGGGCGCGCAGGGAGAGCCGCTCGACCCGCTCCTGCCGGTACTTGCCGTGCTCGGCGGCGGCGTGCCACATCGAGAGCACCAGGAACTCCCGGCCCGGGGCCTCCCCGAAGAGGCCGCGGACCATCCCGGGCGAGCCCGCCATCGCCGGGTTCCACACCTTCTCCTGCATGAGGGCGAAGTGGTCGACCCGGCCCTCCCGGACCCGCGTGTGCGCGACCCGTACGACGTCGGCATCGGTGAAGCGCGGCTCGAAGCCGGTCTTCACGTCGAAGCGGTGGTCGAAGAGGGTGACCCGCAGATCGGTGTAGGTGCCGTTCTGGGAGGCGGCCAGCCGGTCGTGCGAGCGGGCCATGAAGGAGTCGTAGAAGGACCGGCTCTCCCAGAACGCGAAGACATGCGCGACCCCCTGCCGGCCCCGGCTCCAGCCGCCGCCCTGCCCCCGGAATCCCGGCTCACCCGGCAGCCCCGCCCATTTTCGCTGCCCGCGCTCGAACCCGCGTCGGTCCGTCACCGTGCAGCGAATCCACTTGACCAGCACGGCGCCATCGTACGGGCCAGGCGCGGCCCCGGTCAGTCCTCGGCGCGGTGGATCCGCACCAGTTCCGCCGCGTCCCGATTGGGCAGCCGAAGCCCGAACTCCCGGTCGAGCACGGCAAGCAGCCCGTCCGGGCCGACGATCTCCTGCTCGGCCCGGCCGTCGGGGTGCAGCCGGGTGAGTTCCCGCCCGACGAGCGCCTGGCGGACGCCGTCGCCCGGGCGCTGGACGATCAGCCGCCCGACGAAGGAGGAGGTGGGGTGGCTGGAGCTGTAGTGGTTGAGTACGACGTAGTCGACGGGGTGGTATCGCTGCGGGGAGAAGGCGTACAGGTCCCGCCAGGTGTCGCCGCGCAGCAGGCACAGCGCGAGGACGCCGTCCTCCTCCTCGCGGACGCGGTACGTCCACTCGCCCTGCCGCACCTCGGCGCCCGGCCGGCCCAGCGGCACCGGCTCCCGAGGCCCCTGGAACCCGAACCCGGCATCGCACAGCCACGGTTCACCCTCGACGGTGACGACGAGGACGGCGTGCGTCACCGCGAGGACGGAGTCCCCGCGGGTGCGGTTGCGGGCACCGCGCCCGGAGACCTCGAAGCCGATCCGCTCCAGGGCGGCGGCCAGCAGCGAGTTCTGCTCGTAGCAGTAGCCGCCGCGGCGGCCGTGCACGAGCTTGTCCTCGATCGACTTGAGGTCCAGCGCGACGGGGCGGCCGAGCAGGACGTCAAGGCTCTCGAAGGTGATGGCGGCGGTGTGGGCGCGGTGCACTGCGTACAACGTGCCGAGGTCCGGCCGGAGTTCCCCGGACGGCTCCCGGTCCCCCTGATATCCGATCCGGTCCAGATACGCGTCCAGGTCCAGCTCGTCACCGCTCCACATGAATGACCACCTCCCTGTTCCCCCGCCTCGTCGGCCATCGCACTGCCGTGAAATCCGGAGGCGCGCTGTCACACGCGCCCCGCACAATGATCAGCATGACGGCCCTGCACTCCAACCCGCTTTTCGACCGCCTCACCGACGCCGAAAGCATCCTGGTCACCGGGGCGGGCGGTGGCTTCGACATCTACGCCGGCCTCCCCGTGGCCCTGTCCCTCATGAACCAGGGCAAGCGGGTCCACCTCGCGAACCTCTCCTTCAGCGCGCTCGCCGGACTGCCCACCGAGGCGTGGGTGGCCCCCGACCTGGCCGCCGTCACCCCTGACTCGGCGCCCCACCTGTCCTATTTCCCCGAGCGGACCCTGGCCCAGTGGCTGGAGGCGCACGGCTACCCGGCCACCGTGTACGCCTTCCCCCAGACCGGGGTGCAGCCGCTGCGCGCCGCCTACCGCGAGCTGGTCGACCTGCACCGCATCGACGCGATCGTCCTGGTCGACGGCGGCACGGACATCCTGATGCGGGGCGACGAAGCGGGCCTCGGCACCCCCGAGGAGGACCTCACCAGCGTCGCGGCACTCGCCGCCCTGGAGGACGTACCCGAGCGCCTCGTCGTGTCGGTGGGCTTCGGTGTGGACGCGTACCACGGCGTCAGTCACGGCCTGGTGCTGGAGAACATCGCGGCGCTGGAGCGCGCGGGCGCCTACCTCGGCGCGTTCTCCATACCGCGCGCCACCAGGGAGGGCGCTCTCTTCCTGGACGCGGTGGCCCATGCCCAGGAGCAGACCCCGGACCGGCCCAGCATCGTGAACGGCTCGATCGCCGCGGCCGTCCGGGGCTCCTTCGGCGACGTGCAGTTCACCAGCCGCACACGGGGCAGCGAGCTCTTCGTGAACCCGCTGATGTCGTTGTGCTTCGCCTTCGACCTGCCGGGGCTCGCCGCGCGCTGCCTCTACCTGGACCGCATCGAGGACACCCACCTGATGCGCCAGGTGCATTCCCGGATCGCCGAGTTCCGCGAGGAGCTGGTCACCCGTCCGTCCCGCCGCATCCCCCACTGACCCGTGCCGGTGGTCGAAGACCGAGCGGTTCCGCGAGGGTGCCACCCAGAACGCGATCGCGCACCGTGCCCGGCCTGGTCACGCGTTCTACGGTGGCCCGAGCGAGGAACGGATCGCTGTACGGCGCGTCCGAGCCGAACAAAGTACGGTCGGGCACCTCGTCGATCGCCAGCCGCACCGCGAAGATGACGCCGTCCGTCGACAGTTCCAGGTACAGGTTCGGGGTCTCCTGGGCCGGCTCGATGGCCGTCAGCCAGTTCGGCCCGCCGAGTTGGCTGATCACCAGGGGGACGGACGGGTGCGGCGGGGTCAGCTCACCGATACCCCGGAAGCCCCGGCCGATGGCCTCCCGCTCGACTGCCAGCTCGATCCGCTCGGCCGGCTGATCCAGTCGGACCTTGCCGAAGCCGATGAAGCGATCGGGGTACGCCGCGCACGCCGCCGCGAGTTCCTCCCCGCGGCCCGGTGGCTGTCCGGACCGCTGGCACGTCCGCTGACCGTCTCGTCCGGCACACTCATCTCGCGCCGGAAGGAAGCCAGATCGGTGGCCCGCTCGGGATGCGGCAGAGCACTGAAGAGCACCGCGCGGTGCACTCCTGCCTCGTCCAGCATCGGGCCAACGGATACCGCGACTACGACGATGCTGCCGAGCGGACGGTCGGTCAGATCCGCGCCCTGCCGGCGGCCGGGCTGTCCACCAGCCTGATCCGGCAGGTGCTGCCCTGCGCCCTCGCGGACGGCTCGCTGCGCCCGTGTCCGGGAGTGCTGGACAAGCTGCGCACACAGCTCACCCACCCCGACCGGCGCGCGGAGGACTCGGCACAGGCCCGCCGGACTCTGCGGCAGGCCATCGCGGCAGCCGAACACGCCGAGTAGCCGCACGGCCGGCTCGGCCGGCTCGGCCGCATGCGCACCCGGTGCAACCGCGGCATCGGTGAAACGCGCGGTGCGGTGTCCGCGTCACCGCGAACACCCCACCTGAACAGCTACCTCACGCCCGGCAGGGCGTCATGATCAGCTGCAGCCGCTCGTCGAGCCGCAGCCCTCGCAGATGTAGCAGGAGCCGGCGCGCTGCATCTTCGTACCGCAGGAGAAGCAGAGCGGGGCGTCGGCGGAGACGCCGAGCTGCATCTCGACCAGTTCGGCGTTGCTGTGCGCCGTCTTCGGGGCCGGGACGGGGACGGCCGCGACCGGCTTCGGCGCCGACGGGACCGCGGCCAGCGGGGTCGCCTGCATCAGGGACTCGGTGTCCAGCTCGTCCTCGAGCGGCTCGTAGGAGCCGGTGTCCAGGTGACGCTGGCGCTCCTCGGCGGTGTGGATGCCGAGGGCCGAGCGGGTCTCGAAGGGCACGAAGTCCAGCGCCAGGCGGCGGAAGATGTAGTCGACGATCGACTGCGCCATCCGCACGTCCGGGTCGTCCGTCATGCCGGCCGGCTCGAAGCGCATGTTGGTGAACTTCGAGACGTAGGTCTCCAGCGGAACGCCGTACTGCAGACCGACCGAGACGGCGATCGAGAAGGCGTCCATCATGCCCGCGAGGGTCGAGCCCTGCTTGGACATCTTCAGGAAGACCTCGCCCAAGCCGTCGTCCGGGTAGGAGTTCGCCGTCATGTAGCCCTCGGCGCCACCGACCGTGAAGGAGGTGGTGATGCCCGGGCGGCCCTTGGGGAGGCGCTTGCGGACGGGGCGGTACTCGATGACCTTCTCGACGGCGGCGCGGATGGTCTCCTCCGCCTTGACGGTGACCTCTTCCTTCTCCGCCTCCTTCTTCTTGGCGGAGAGGGGCTGGCCGACCTTGCAGTTGTCGCGGTAGATCGCGAGCGCCTTGACGCCCATCTTCCACGCCTCGAAGTAGATCTCCTCGATCTCCTCGACGGTCGCCGTCTCCGGCATGTTGACCGTCTTCGAGATCGCGCCGGAGATCCAGGGCTGGATCGCGGCCATCATGCGGACGTGGCCCATCGCGGAGATGGAGCGCTCGCCCATGGCGCAGTCGAACACCGAGTAGTGCTCGGTCTTCAGGCCCGGGGCGTCGACGACCACACCGTGCTCGGCGATGTGGGAGACGATCGCCTCGATCTGCTCCTCCTGGTAACCCAGGCGGCGCAGGGCCTGCGGGACGGTGCCGTTGACGATCTGCATCGAGCCGCCGCCGACGAGCTTCTTGAACTTGACCAGGGCCAGGTCCGGCTCGACCCCGGTGGTGTCGCAGGACATCGCGAGACCGATGGTGCCGGTCGGCGCGAGGACGGAGGCCTGGGAGTTGCGGAAGCCGTTCTTCTCGCCGAGGCGCAGGACGTCCTGCCAGGCCTCGGTGGCCGCGGCCCAGATGCTGTTGTCCAGGTCCTCGGTGCGCGGCGCGACGGCGTTGGCGTCGGCGTGCTGCTTCATGACGCGCTTGTGGGACTCGGCGTTGCGGGCGTAGCCGTCGTACGGGCCGACGATGGCGGCCAGCTCGGCGGAGCGCTTGTACGCGGTACCGGTCATCAGCGAGGTGATCGACGCGGCGAGGGTGCGGCCGCCGTCGGAGTCGTACGCGTGGCCGGTGGCCATCAGCAGGGCGCCGAGGTTGGCGTAGCCGATGCCCAGCTGGCGGAAGGCGCGCGTGTTGTCGCCGATCTTCTGCGTCGGGAAGTCCGCGAAGCAGATGGAGATGTCCATCGCGGTGATGACGAGCTCGACGACCTTGGCGAAGCGCTCGGCGTCGAAGGACTGGTTGCCCTTGCCGTCGTCGTTCAGGAACTTCATCAGGTTGAGCGAGGCGAGGTTGCAGGACGTGTTGTCCAGGTGCATGTACTCGCTGCACGGGTTGGACGCGGTGATGCGGCCGGACTCGGGGCAGGTGTGCCAGTTGTTGATCACGCCGTCGTACTGGATGCCCGGATCGGCACAGGCCCACGCGGCCTCGGCGAGCTTGCGGAAGAGCGCCTTGGCGTCGACCTTCTCGATGACCTCACCGGTCATACGGGCACGCAGGCCGAACTCGGTGCCGTTCTCGACGGCCGTCATGAACTCGTCGTTCACGCGGACGGAGTTGTTGGCGTTCTGGTACTGCACGGACGTGATGTCGTCGCCGCCCAGGTCCATGTCGAAGCCCGCGTCGCGCAGGGCGCGGATCTTCTCCTCCTCCTTCACCTTGGTCTCGATGAAGGCCTCGACGTCCGGGTGGTCCACGTCCAGGACGACCATCTTGGCCGCGCGGCGGGTGGCGCCGCCCGACTTGATCGT
This sequence comes from Streptomyces sp. NPDC001549, assembly GCF_042894025.1. Taxonomy (NCBI): domain Bacteria; kingdom Bacillati; phylum Actinomycetota; class Actinomycetes; order Kitasatosporales; family Streptomycetaceae; genus Streptomyces; species Streptomyces sp. NPDC001549. The sequence continues at coordinate 82,082 of NZ_JBIAVJ010000018.1, read as the reverse complement.
GCCTGCGGACGCGTCGGCGCCGCGCATGAAGGAGACCGGACCGGAGGCGTTGCCACCGGAGGAGAGGAGCTCCTTGGAGGAGCGGATGCGGGAGAGGTTCAGGCCGGCGCCGGAGCCGCCCTTGAAGATCATGCCCTCTTCCTTGTACCAGTCGAGGATCGACTCCATGGAGTCGTCGACGGCCAGGATGAAGCAGGCGGAGACCTGCTGCGGCTGGGGCGTACCGACGTTGAACCACACCGGGGAGTTGAAGCTGAAGATCTGGTGCAGGAGGGCGTAGGTCAGCTCGTGTTCGAAGATCTCCGCGTCGGCGGGCGACGAGAAGTAGTCGAAGTCCTCGCCGGCCTTCGTGTACGTCTTCACGATCCGGTCGATCAGCTGCTTCAGACCGGTCTCGCGCTGCGGGGTGCCGACCGCGCCGCGGAAGTACTTGCTGGTGACGATGTTGACCGCGTTCACCGACCAGAAGTCGGGGAACTCGACACCACGCTGCTCGAAGTTGACCGAGCCGTCGCGCCAGTTGGTCATGACGACGTCACGGCGCTCCCAGCTCACCTCGTCGTAGGGGTGCACGCCCGGGGTGGTGTGGATGCGCTCGATACGCAGGCCGCCCTTGGCAGCCTTGGTCCCCTTGGCGCGGGAACCACGTGCCGAGCTGCTCGCCGTCTCTGTCATGCCGCTTCCTCCCATATGCGGGCAAAAACGCCCTAAAGTGCCATCGATATTCCGCGGCACGGTGCTGTGTCTTGTATCTACGTCTCTTCGCCTGGCCGACCGGCCGTGTCACGGCGCGTGAGCGCCCCGGCACGGGTGGTCCGGTCAGTCGGCGGCGGAGGCGGGCACGGGGACCTGGGCGGTCCCACCGAGCTCGCACTCTTCAGGATGAGGCCGCGACACGCGGAGTTCCGCGATGGCGGTCTCGAAGTCTTCAAGGGTGTCGAAAGCTTTGTAAACGGAGGCGAAGCGCAGGTACGCGACCAGGTCGAGCTCCTGCAACGGGCCGAGTATGGCCAGACCCACGTCGTGGGTGGTCAGCTCGGCACTCCCGGTGGCGCGCAGCGCCTCCTCGACCCGCTGGCCGAGCTTGGCGAGGGCGTCCTCGGTGACCGGCCGCCCCTGGCACGCCTTGCGCACGCCGGAGATGACCTTGGTACGACTGAAGGGTTCCGTCACTCCGCTGCGCTTGATCACCATCAGCGAGGCCGTCTCCACCGTCGTGAAGCGACGGGAGCAGTCGGGGCACTGACGGCGCCTGCGGATCGACGTGCCGTCGTCCGTGGTGCGACTGTCGACGACACGGCTGTCGGGGTGCCTACAGAAGGGGCAGTGCATGGTTCCCTCACCCTCCCTTTTGGCACGACCGAATCACCTCACGGAGCCCCTGAACGACGGAGGCGGACTCCGTCGGGGGCTCGTGAAGCAGCCACCAGCATATGCGATGACGGGGCCCCCGGAAGACCTGAGGACCACAACCTCTGGGTGGCAGCGCTCATCCAACCACTAGATCTTGGGTTGTGGCGGATTCAGACGGCTCCGCGTGTCGCGGCGTCCGATGGGCGGACACGGGGCCTGCCGGTGCCACACTGGGCGCACGCCCGAAAGGCGGCGATCCGACCGGGAAGGGTACCGTAAGCGGCGGATGCCGGGCCGAACCCGCGTTCGGCGAACCGATCGTCCATACACCCCTCGATATGTCCACACAGGACGATCTGCGATTTTTCACTCGAACGTGTGTTTGGCGCAACCTTTCGAAAGCTACTACCGTTGTCCAGCTAGGGAGAACATTTCGAGAGGGGCCGACGTGACCACCACCGCAGACAGTGCCGCCATCACTGCCCAGAACCGCTCCCAGAGCCGACTCGAGCCGGTGCATGCCATGAACGACGCAAACCCGAACCCGGATGCGGAACCCGTAGTACGCCCCGCACGCTCGCTGCCAGGTCGACCTCCAGGCATCCGCGCCGACAGCTCCGGGCTCACGGACCGGCAGCGGAGGGTCATCGAAGTCATTCGCGACTCCGTGCAGCGACGGGGTTACCCGCCGTCGATGCGGGAGATCGGCCAGGCGGTCGGTCTGTCCAGCACCTCGTCGGTCGCACACCAGCTGATGGCCCTGGAGCGCAAGGGCTTCCTGCGCCGTGACCCGCACCGCCCCCGGGCCTACGAGGTGCGCGGCTCCGACCAGCCGAGCTCGCAGCCCACGGACACCACCGGCAAGCCCGCCGCCTCCTACGTTCCCCTGGTCGGCCGGATCGCGGCCGGCGGCCCGATCCTCGCCGAGGAGTCGGTCGAGGACGTCTTCCCGCTCCCCCGCCAGCTGGTCGGCGACGGCGAGCTGTTCGTGCTCAAGGTCGTCGGCGACTCGATGATCGAGGCCGCCATCTGTGACGGCGACTGGGTCACGGTCCGTCGCCAGCCGGTCGCGGAGAACGGTGACATCGTCGCCGCGATGCTCGACGGCGAGGCCACGGTCAAGCGCTTCAAGCGCGAGGACGGCCACGTCTGGCTCCTCCCGCACAACGCCGCCTACCAGCCGATTCCCGGCGACGAGGCGACGATCCTCGGCAAGGTCGTCGCGGTACTGCGTCGGGTCTGACCCCGCCGCCCCCATACAGCCCCCGGGACCCACTGCGCCGGTTCCGGGGGTTGTTCTGTTCTTTGCGGCTAAACCGCCGCCGCTCTCGCGGATGTCGTTGCTCGCCGCTTGGGTTGCCCCATTGATGGTCGTCGCTCGTGCTCCCGAGAACTACTTGCCGTCAGCGTGAGCGGCAGCGTCGATCGCCGCCAGGGAACGCCGGACCTGATTGCGGTCCGTGGTGTACCAGAAGTCCGGCAGCGTGGCCCGCAGGAAGCTCCCGTACCGGGCCGTCGCCAGCCGGGGGTCCAGGACCGCGACGACACCCCGGTCACCCGAGGCCCGTACGAGACGGCCCGCGCCCTGCGCCATCAGCAGCGCGGCATGCGTGGCCGCAACCGCCATGAAGCCGTTGCCGCCGTGTTCCTCGACCGACTTCTGGCGGGCGCTCATCAGCGGATCGTCGGGGCGCGGGAAGGGGATCCGGTCCATGACCACGAGCTGGCAGCTGGGACCGGGCACGTCCACGCCCTGCCAGAGCGACAGTGTCCCGAACAGGCAGGTCTTCGGGTCGGCGGCGAAGGACTTGATCAGCTCGCCGAGGGTTTCCTCGCCCTGGAGCAGGATCGGGTTGTCGAGCCGGCCGCGCAGCTCTTCGGCGGCCGCCTTGGCGCCGCGCATGGAGGAGAAGAGACCGAGGGTACGGCCGCCGGCCGCCTCGATCAGCTCGGCGAGCTCGTCCATCATGTCGCCGCGGGTCCCCTCGCGGCCCGGCGTGGCCAGGTGCTTGGCGACGTAGAGGATGCCCTGCTTGGGGTAGTCGAAGGGCGAGCCGACGTCGAGGCCGCGCCAGACGGGTACGTCGTCGCCCTCGACCCCCTCGGGGGACAGGCCCAGGGAGGCCGCGACCCCGTTGAAGTCGCCGCCCAGCTTGAGGGTGGCGGAGGTCAGGACCACGGAGCGGTCCTCGAACAGCTTCTCGCGCAGCAGGCCGGACACCGACAGGGGCGCGACCCTGAGGGTGGCGCCGAAGCGGTCGTGGCGCTCGTACCAGACCACGTCGTACTCGGAGCCGTTGGTGATCCGCTCCGCCACCCCGTGGATGCTCTCCACCGCGGCCAGTGCCTGTTTGCGCACCGCGTCCTCGTCGTGGACGGACTTGTCCCGGGTCGCGCCGATCGCCGAGATCACATTGCGCGCGGAGTCCCGCAGGGACATCAGCGCGTAGCCGAGGTCCTCGGGGATCTGCTCCAGCCGGCCCGGGAGCGCCAGCTCCATGACCCGCTCGAAGGTTTCGGAGGCGGTCTGCAGGGAGTCCGCGGTCTTCTCGTCGACCAGCTTGGCGGCGCGCTTCACGGCCCGGTTGACCTGGCCCGGGGTGAGCTCGCCGGTGGCGACCCCGGTCACCCGGGAGACCAGCTCGTGGGCCTCGTCGACGATCAGCACCTCGTGCTGCGGCAGCACGGGGGCGCCCTCGATGGCGTCGATGGCGAGGAGAGCGTGGTTGGTGACGACCACGTCCGCGAGCTTGGCCCGCTCCCGGGCGGCCTCCGCGAAGCACTCGGCGCCGTACGCGCACTTCGTCGCGCCCAGGCACTCGCGGGAGGAGACGGAGATCTGCGACCAGGCCTTGTCCGAAACACCCGGGGTCAGGTCGTCGCGGTCGCCGGTCTCGGTCTCGTCCGCCCAGTCGCGCATGCGCAGCAGGTCCTGGCCGAGTTTGCTGGTGGGCGCGGCCGCCTCGAACTGGTCGAAGAGCCCGTCCTCCTCGTCCTGCGGAGCGCCCTCGTGCAGGCGGTGCAGGCACAGGTAGTTGGACCGGCCCTTGAGCATGGCGAACTGAGGGCGGCGGCGCAGCTGCGGGTGCAGTGCCTCCACCGTCCGTGGCAGATCGCGTTCGACGAGCTGCCGCTGGAGGGCGAGGGTCGCCGTGGCGACGACCACGCGCTCGCCGTGTGCGAGGGCCGGCACCAGGTAGCCGAGGGACTTACCGGTACCGGTACCGGCCTGGATCAGCCGGTGGGAGTTGTCGTCGATCGCTTCGGCGACGGCTTCGGCCATGGCCACCTGGCCGGGGCGCTCCGTGCCGCCGACGGCGGAGACGGCGGCGTGCAGCAGGTCGGGGAGGGAGGGCTTCGTCATAGCACTGCCAACCCTACGGGGCCGCAGTGACAGCGGGCGCACCGGCGAGCAATCATGGCCGGTACAGGGGGTTGGGTACGGTGCCGTGCTGCACGGCGTGCGGGCGGTCGGGGCGGTCGCGGTAGCCGTCCTCGTACAGCCGGTTCCGGTTGAGGCAGAGCCGTCCGATGCGTTCGCCGAGCAGGTCGAAGAGCTCGTAGCGGTCCTTGAGCTCCGGGAAGCGGGCCTGGTGGCGCAGGATCTCCGCCCGTACGAGGGACCAGAACTCGCGCTCCGGGACGCCGACGCCGTCCTCGCACAGGGCCGAGAGGTAGCGGAAGACGCCGACGAACAGCCCGGAGTGGATGAACTGGGGCAGGAAGTCGGCGGGCTCGGTGATCAGGACCGCTCGGACCTCGTCGGGCAGGGACTCCAGCTCGGGCAGCGGCTCGTCGGTGATGTTGACGTCGTCCACGAAGTCCTTGACCGCGAGCCGGACCGGGACGTCCTGCTCGTCGAAGATCACGATGGCGTTCTCGCCGTGCGGGGAGAACACGGTGCCGTAGCGGTAGAGGAAGTGGAGCAGCGGGGGCAGGAGGGCGGCGAAGAGGCGCTCCAGCCAGACGGTGGGGGTCAGCCCGGACCGGGCGACGAGCTCGGCGGTGAAGGACCTGCCGCGCGGGTCGGTGTGGAGGAGGGAGGCGAGCGTGCGGGCGCGCTCGCCGGGTGCCAGCAGGCCGGTCAGGGGCTCGCGCCAGATCGTGCCGAGGAGCTCCTTGTACTGGTACGGAACCTCGGGGAGCTCGTCGTAGACGGGGTGGCGGACGGTGACGGAGGCGACCTCGCCGAGCAGCACGACCCGGCACTCGTCGCGGAGGAAGGGGTCGCCGTCACGGAGGGAGTGGATCCAGGCGGTGACGGCGGGGGCCGCGAGCGCGAGGTCGCTGGGCAGTCCGCGCCAGACCATGGTGTTGAAGACGGAGAGCGGGAGCTTGACGCTGTGCCGGTCGGGCCGGCTGAGGTTGGGGAAGGTGCGGACGGACTGCTGCGGAAGACGCACGTCGGGATCGGCGGGGAGCGGTACCAGGGCGCCGGAGGCGAGCGCCGGGGCGAAGAGGGGGAGGACGACCTCGTCCCACTGCCAGGGGTGGACCGGGAGGTAGAGGTAGTGGAGCGGGTCGAGGCCACGGTCGCGCAGGAACCGGTCGAAGGCGGCCCGGGTGACGGGGCCGAGCTCGGCGGTGTAGAGCCGGGCGGGGTCCTCCAGGCCGGCGGTGCCGCGGTAGGCGGCGAGCGAGGTGTGGGCGGCCAGCCAGGGCAGCCGCTGGCGGGTGCGGGCCTCGGGGGCCCAGGCGGCGGTGTCGGAGGCGGAGAGTCCGATGCGGCCCTTGTTGGGGACGAGCCAGGGGTGGCCGGTCTGGTGGCCTTCGAGGGCGGCGTAGTCGAGGTCGGCGAGGACGTCGGCGGTGAGTGCGGTGTGGTCGAGCCGGGCGTCGGCGGTGAGGGTGGCGCTGAGCTCGCGGACGAGGTGACCGAGGGTGGGTCCGTCGAGGCCGAGAAGGGTGCGGGCCCGGATGAGGAAGGCGTACGGGTCCCCGAAGGCGGTCGGGCTCCCGAGGTCTCCCGGAACGGTCGGTGAGGGCGGTGAGGTCGGCTCGGGCGCCGGCGGGGTCAGGGTGATCGTGTCCGGGGTGACCTGCCAGCTGCCGTACGAGCGTCGGCGGGCGCGGAAGCCGAGGCTGCTGCCGTCGTCGAGGGTCAGGGCCCAGGCGTCCCCGGCGGCGGCCGGTGCGGGGACGGGGCGGATGATCTCCTCGTAGGCGAACTCTCCGAGCATCTTGGCGAGCAGCCGGCGGGCAGCGAAGTCCCAGGTCGTGCGGTTGAGTTCGGGCGGCGTGCAGGGGTGCTGGGGCGACGGTGGCACGGCGGGTTCGGCCGCGTCGGGGGCTGCGGGGAAGTTCGGCACGTGACTCCTCGGAGGTCGGGAACTCTGCTTCGCTACGCAGAGTTATCGAAGGGAGAGGTGCGAAGCTGCCGACGACGGTCGGGGTTTGCGGGGCGGCACTCAGAGGAGATTGCGCAGCACCCGCTCCCGGACCATCAGGGCGGCCCGCTTCTCGGGAAGGTCGATTTCCGCGGAGCAGCGGAAACCGGAGTTCAGGAAGGCTGATACGGAGGGGGTGTTGCGGATGTCCGGTTCCGCGACGACGCGTGTGCAGCGGGGGCGGTTGCCGAGGACCAGGTCGGCGACGGCGCGCAGCAGAGCTGTTCCCAGTCCGCGGCCGCGGTTCGTGCCGTCTCCGATGAGCAGGTGGATACCCGTGTCGTGGGGGCGCGCCGGGTAGTGCCCGGAGAGCGGGTCGAGGTCGGCCCGGTAGATCTCCCAGTAACTCATCGGCGTGCCGTCGAGGAGGCCGAGGCAGGGGATGCTGCGGCCGTCGCCGTCGAGCTGGGCCCGCAGGTGGTCGGCGGTGACCGCGGCGGGGCCCGCGAGCTCCCAGTAGGCGGCCACCTCGGGATCGTTCATCCAGCCGGTGAGGAGCTCCAGGTCGCGGCCGGGCCGCACGGGTTCGAGGCGGAAGGCTCCGGCGGGTGTGGTGACGCTGCCCCAGATGGCGGGGGAATCGAGCAGGTCGGCCTCGGCGAGCAGAGGCAGCAGTCCGGCGTTCAGGCGTTGTTCGCGCCTTACGCCGGCGACTTTGACGACGCCGGTGGCGGTGCGGGTGTCGTGGGCGGATCCGGCGGCTGGAGCTGGGGCTGAGGTGTCGGTGGAGGGCATCGGGGGCTCTTCTCCGCGTCGGCGCCGACGCGTCAATCGTGAAGGGGGTTGGTGATGGTGACGTAGACGGACTGGGTGTCGACGGGGCCGACCAGCTCGTCGAGACCGCCCAGGCGGGTGAGTAGGTTCGCCTTGCAGCGCAGGGTGGGTGAGTCGAGCAGCCGTGCGGGCAGCGGGCCGAGGCCCGCCGCCTTGGCGAGGAAGCGGCGGAAGGCGGCGAGGAGGACCCGTTCGTCCGCTAGCCGCTGGGATCCGAAGGCGCCGATGAGGCCGAGCACGTTGTTGATGCCGAGGTAGTAGGCGAAGCGTTCGTCGGTGACGGCGTCGGAGACGAAGGTGTCACTGGCGCTTCCGATGCCGGGGAGCCGGTGCTCCAGTTCCGCGCGGCGGGATTCGCGGAAGTAGTAGCCCTGGTTGTCGCGGAAGCGGCCGCCGATCGGCCAGCCAGCCGGGTCGAGGAGCACCAGGGTGTTCTGCTGGTGCGCTTCGAGGGCGATACCGGCGAGCGCGTCGAAGGCGAGGACCGGCAGCACCACGTGGTCGAGGTAGCGCAGGAACCACTCGGCGGCGACGGCGGACGTGGTGTGGCCGGTGGCGGTGGCCAGCCCGGTGACGAGCTCGGCGAGGCGGGAGCTCATGGTGGTCCGGCCGGGCCATGGGCGGGGAGCGGTGAGTGCGGCGATGCAGACGGGATCGTCGCCCGAACGGAAGGGGTTGTGGCGCAGCAGGGCGTCGAGTCCGGGCACGGGGGTTCCGTCCGGGGCGTCCACGGCGACCCAGGCGGGGTCGCGGACGATGTCGAAGGCGGGGTGGGACGCCTGCCACTGCTCGGCGAGGCCGGTGCGGAGCAGCCGGTGCACCTCGACGCCGCGGTGGAGTTCCTTGCGGAGGTTCTCGCGGCGGGAGTTGGTGATGCGCAGGCCCAGGGAGAGCTTGAGCATCGCGGGGGCGCCCGGGCGGTGGACGGTGCGGACGGAGGAGGTGGGGTACCAGGGCTCGCCGTGCGGGCCCAGGTCGTGCAGAAGTCCCGCGTCACGGAGGGCGGTGACGGCGGGGCGCTGGAGCAGGTCGCGGGCCTGCCAGGGGTGCAGGGGAAGGGGGGTGGTGCCGTTGGGCAGCGGGAGCCCGGGGGCGAGTCGGCCGAGGAGCTGTGGGGCGGAGACGGGGCGGCCGCTCTCGGTCCAGGCCGATTCGCTCGCGAGAGCCGCGGGTTCGACGGCGAACCAGTGCAGGGGGAAGGAGCCGTGGAGTTCGGGTGAGTAGCGGCGCACCTCGGCCTCGGAGAGTCCTTCGCGGCTCTTCGGGTCCGGCTGGAGGGGGTGACCGAGCAGGAGCGCCTGTTCGGCGGTGAGGAAACGGTCCCCGCCGACGGGGGCCGGGGCGGTGGGGCGTTCCCGTCGGTCGGCGATGAATTCGGCGGTACGGCGCACCGAGTCGGCGACCCGGCCGACGAGGTCGGCGGCGCCTCGGCCACCGCTCGTGCCCTCACGGGCGATGAGCGCGGCGATGGTGACGGCGTCGAGGGAGGGCGCGGCAGCGGTCGTGCCTTCGAGCCGGACCGCACCGAATCGGTGCCAGCCGGCGTGGGACCAGTGGCGGACAGGGACGAGCAGGGCGGTGCCGGAAGCGGGAAGGGGGATACGCAGGGGGGTTCCGGCGGGGCCGTCGGGGCGGCCGAGACCGGATTCGCGGACCCAGCAGCGGAGCAGGTTCTCCACCGCCGCGGCCTCGGCGGCGACGGCCGGGTCGGGGTGGTTGAGGAGGTCGGGCAGGGTGGTCGGCTCCAGCCGGAGGGGGCTCGTCCATCCGAAACGGGGCCGGGGTGTGCCGTCCTTCTGCCGCGGCACCGTGGCCGTTGCTCCGGGTCCGGCGCCGGTCCCGGTGGCGGCCGCGGCTGCCGGGGGGAGCTGCTCGGCCGGTGTTCCGGGTGCGCCCGCCGGGCCCGGCTGCGGCTGCTCGGCCGTGGCCCCGTCGGCGTGGGGCGGCGTGCCGGCCGGGGGTGGGGCCGGTGCGTCCTCGGCCGGTACGGGCCGGGCCGGCGGGCTGACCGTGGAACCCGAGCCCTGCACATCGGGCACGTCGAGCCGGGGTGTTGGGGACGGCGGTTCCGCGGCCGCCTCCCGTAGCGGCACCGCGGTGCCGGGCGGCAGTGACGGCTGCCCCTGGGCGGCAGCGGCCGCCTCGTGGTCCGGGAGCGGCCGCGGCTGCGCCTGGGCCGCTCCCGGCGGTGGGGCGGGCCGGTCGGAAGACAGCGGCTGGGTCTCCGTGATGGGGGTGGACTGGTGCGGGTCTGGCATCGCGGGTCCTCGGGGTGCGGGTCAGTGGGTCCGGCGGGCGGCGGCCGGGATGGCGTCGGCCAGGCGGTCGAGGACCGCCGCGGCCTGCTCGTCGGTCAGGGTCAGCGGGGGAAGGAGGCGCACCACGGCGCCGTGGCGGCCGCCGAGCTCGACGATCAGGCCGCGGTCCAGGCACTCCTGGCGGACGGCGGCGGCGAGGGACGGTGCCGCGGCCCCGGTGTCGGGGTCGACGAGTTCGACGCCGATCATCAGGCCCCGGCCCCGTACCTCGCCGATGCAGGTATGGCCGCAGGCCAGGCCGTGCAGGGCCGCCAGCATCCGTTCCCCCAGGACGGCGGCGCGCTCGGCGAGCCGGTTCTCGCGGACGAAGGCGAGCGTGGCGGTACCGGCGGCCATGGCGAGCTGGTTGCCGCGGAAGGTGCCCGCGTGCTCGCCGGGGGCCCAGACGTCCAGGCCGGCCCTGTACACGATCACCGCGAGCGGCAGGCTGCCGCCGATCGCCTTGGAGAGGACCATGACGTCGGGCACGACCCCGGCGTGGTCGACTCCCCAGAAGGCGCCGGTCCGGCCGACACCCGTCTGCACCTCGTCGGCGATCAGCGGGATCCCCCGCGCCGCGGTGATCTCGCGCATCCGGCGCAGCCAGCCGTCCGGGGCGGGGATCACCCCGCCCTCGCCCTGCACGGGTTCGACGATCATGCCGGCCGGGGCGGGCACGCCGCCCTTCGGGTCGTCCAGCAGGTTCTCCGTCCAGCGCGCGGAGAGTTCGGCGCCCTCGGGGCCGCCGACGCCGAACGGGCAGCGGAGGTCCTGCGGGTACGGCAGCCGGGTCACCCGTACCCCGGGGGCGCCACCCGACGCGTCCAGGGCCCCGGCGGTCATGCCGTGGTAGGCCCCGGTGAAGGCGAGCAGCCCGGGACGTCCGGTCGCGGTGCGCACGAGTTTGAGGGCGGCCTCGACGGCGTCCGTACCGGCCGGACCGCAGAACTGGATGCGCGCGTCGGCTGCCAGCGCAGGCGGCAGGTTGGCGAACAGCTCGGTGGTGAAGGCGTCCTTGACGGGGGTCGCGAGGTCCAGCACGTGCAGCGGGGCACCCGAGTCGAGGACGCCGCGGATGGCTTCGAGCACCACCGGGTGGTTGTGCCCGAGGGCGAGCGAGCCGGCGCCGGAGAGGCAGTCGAGGTAACGCCGCCCGTCGGCGCCCTCGATGGTGAGCCCGCGGGCCCGCACCGGGACGATGGGCAGCGCGCGCGCGTACGTCCGGGCGGCGGACTCCCGCTGCGCCTGTCTGCGCAGGATGCCTTCGGGAGCGGCGGAACCCCCCGGCCCACCGCTCACGCCCGGACCGCCCGGGGCATCCGGAGCGTCCAACCCCGGTCCCCGGCTTCCCTGCGGCGGCACTTGAGGCGGGATCTCTGTCGTGGCCGCCGCCGCGGCCGGCTCGGTGACAGCCACGAGTGTCGGTCCTCCCGCACTGATTGCTCTTCCGGATTGCGTCTCGAACATGAACGCTGCTCCCCCATCCCCCGTACGTACCAACGACGGTGACGGCGAGGGATCACGGGTTGACTCAAGATCCTTGTCCCGCAAGGGGAGAGCGCCAGGAACCGCGGCCCCGGCCTGTGTCGTCCTCGGCGACAGCGGCATAGTGGGGGGCTACTCCACTCCTCGAACTCCCAGGGGGACGAACGACATGCGACCGAACCGACCGGTCACCGCGATTCTGTGCGCGGCCACGCTCGCGCTGACCGCGGCTGCCTGCGGCCCCGGCGACGGGGAGGCCGGCGGCGACGCCAAGCCGACCGTGGCTGCGAGCCTGCCGGGCCAGGACGGGATCAAGATCCCGGACCAGCTCAAGGACAAGCTCAAGGAGCACGGAATAGACCTGGAGAAGTGGAAGGGGGGTGAGTGGAAGAACTGGAAGCAGGAGGACTGGCTCCGCGAGGCGGGCGACTACATCAACCCGGTCATCGAGGGCCTGTGGGACCCGGACCGCATGCGTGATGCCGAGCAGCCGCAGCGTCCGGCCGTCGACCCCGACGCGGGCAAGGACCAGGGCGTCACCGACCCCACCCCGGCCCCGGTGGCGGCCAAGCAGGCCACCCCGCCCTACCACACGAGCGTTCCGGCGTCCGGCAAGGTGTTCTTCGACGGCCCCGAGGGCTCGATGGTCTGCTCGGCGACCGTGATCAAGGACCCGGCCCACCCCGGCAAGTCCAACATGGTCTGGACCGCGGGCCACTGCGTCCACGCGGGCAAGGCCGGCGGCTGGTACCGCAACATCGCCTTCGTCCCGTCCTACAACAACGCGGGCAAGCCGGCGGCGCAGCTCAAGGGCGCGCCCCGCGAGACGGTGGCCCCGTTCGGCGTCTGGTGGAGCGACTGGGCTCAGACCTCCGACCAGTGGATCGCGAGCGGCGGTCCGACCGGCGGCGCGGGTGCCCCGTACGACTTCGCGGTGCTGCACGTGGCGCCCGAGAAGGGCAGCAAGAAGTCCCTGGAGGAGACGGTCGGTTCGGCGCTCCCGGTGGAGTTCAACGCGCAGGCCGTGCCGAAGGTCGCGAGCATCACGGCGACGGGCTACCCGGCGGCGGCTCCCTTCGACGGCCAGCGCGCCTTCCAGTGCACGGACAGGCCGGGCCGGCTGTCCCTGAGCGCGAACGACCCGGTGATGTACCGCATCGGCTGCACCATGACCGGCGGTGCCTCCGGTGGCGGCTGGGTCACGGCGGGCTCCGACGGCAGGCCGGCGCTGGTGTCGAACACCTCGATCGGCCCGGCCAAGGCGGGCTGGCTGGCCGGACCCCGGCTGGGGCCGGAGGCGAAGGGCATCTTCGACGCCGTCAGCGCCAAGTTCAAGTAGTCCGAGCGGTTCGAGTAGCCCCGGACCCTGAGCGTGACCGAACGGCTGAGGCCCCCCTGCACCGCAGGGGGGCCTCAGCCGTCAAGCCCTCAAGCCGTCAAGCCGTCAAGCACGCTCAGCGCTTCGCCAGCGCGTACGGCGCCAGGTCCGCCGCCAGTTCCTGGTGGACCCGTGCCTTGAGCAGGGTGCCGTCCGGGGTGTGCTCCTCGGAGATCACCTCGCCCTCGGCGTGCGCCTTGGCGACCAGCGAGCCGCGCGTGTACGGCACCATGGCCTCCACCTCGACCTCGGGCCGCGGCAGCTCGGAGTCGATGAGCGCGAGGAGTTCCTCGATGCCCATGCCCGTCCGCGCCGAAACGGCGATGGAGTGCCGCTCGATGCGCAGCAGCCGCTGCAGGACGAGCGGATCCGCGGCGTCCGCCTTGTTGATCACGACGATCTCGGGCACGTTCACCGCGCCGACCTCGCGGATCACCTCGCGCACCGCCGCCAGCTGCTCCTCCGGCGCCGGGTGCGAACCGTCCACGATGTGCAGGATCAGGTCGGAATCCCCGACCTCCTCCATCGTGGAGCGGAACGCCTCGACCAGGTGGTGGGGCAGGTGCCGGACGAAGCCGACCGTGTCGGCCAGGGTGTAGACCCGGCCGCTCGGCGTCTCGGCCCGGCGCACGGTCGGGTCGAGGGTGGCGAACAGTGCGTTCTCCACCAGCACGCCCGCGCCCGTGAGGCGGTTGAGCAGCGAGGACTTGCCCGCGTTGGTGTAACCGGCGATGGCGACCGAGGGCACCTTGTTGCGACGCCGTTCCTGCCGCTTGATGTCACGGCCGGTCTTCATCTCCGCGATCTCCCGGCGCATCTTCGCCATCTTCTCGCGGATCCGTCGCCGGTCGGTCTCGATCTTGGTCTCACCGGGGCCTCGGGTGGCCATGCCGCCACCGCCGCCGCCACCCATCTGGCGGGACAGCGAGGCACCCCAGCCGCGCAGTCGCGGCAGCATGTACTGCATCTGCGCGAGTGCGACCTGCGCCTTGCCCTCTCGGGACTTGGCGTGCTGGGCGAAGATGTCGAGGATCAGCGCGGTCCGGTCGACCACCTTCACCTTGACGACGTCTTCGAGGGCGATGAGCTGGCCGGGGCTGAGCTCACCGTCGCACACGACGGTGTCGGCGCCGCTCTCCATGACGATGTCACGCAGCTCGCGCGCCTTGCCCGAGCCGATGAAGGTGGCGGGGTCCGGCTTGTCACGGCGCTGGATCACACCGTCGAGTACGAGGGCACCCGCCGTCTCCGCGAGGGCGGCGAGCTCCGCGAGGGAGTTCTCCGCGTCGTTCACCGTGCCGGAGGTCCAGACACCGACCAGTACGACGCGCTCCAGGCGCAGCTGCCGGTACTCGACCTCGGTGACGTCTTCGAGCTCGGTGGAGAGGCCGGCCACGCGGCGCAGGGCCGCGCGCTCGGAGCGTTCGAACTGCTCGCCGTCCCGGTCTCCGTCGACCTCGTGGCTCCAGGCGACGTCCTCTTCCATCAGGGCATCGGCCCGAAGGCTCTCGGTGAAGCTCTGCGGGTCCCGCACGTCCTGTGCGTCCCGCGCGTCCTGGGAAGGGGAAGAAGAGGAGGTCATTGGATCCTTACGTCGATTCGAATAGCAGTGTCACGTTAACTGTCACGTCCAACGTGTCACACCGCCGGGGGATTCCCCGCGCGGCCCCGTCGATGGTGACATGCCCGTTCCTCACCGGTCACACCCTTTATTGGGCGCTCCCGTCCGCCGCGGCCCTGCCGGAGGCCGGGTCCGCCGCGGCCCTGCCGGAGGCCGCCTTGCCGCTCCACTCCGGGTGCCCCGGCATCGGCGGGGTCGTGGCCCCGTACAGCCAGGGCTCCAGGAAGGCCGTGAGGTCGCGGCCCGCCTCCTGCGAGGCCAGGCCTACGAAGTCGGCCGTCCCCGCGATCCCGTCCCGGTTCTCCGTGACCCAGCGCCGCTCGATCCGCTCGAAGGCCTCGGTGCCGATCTCCTGCCGCAGGGCGTAGAGGATCAGTGCGGACCCGTCGTAGACCACCGGCCGGAACAGCCCGATCTTCTCGCCGGGCGCGGCGGCCTTCGGGGCGGCCGGCGGGCCGCCCGCCGCCCGCCACTGGTCGGAGCGCTGGTACGCCTCGCGCATGCGCCGCTCCAGGGAGTACTTGCCGAGGCCGTCCGCGTACAGGGCCTCGTACCAGGTGGCGTGTCCCTCGTTGAGCCACAGGTCGGACCAGGTCCGCGGGGTGACGCTGTCGCCGAACCACTGGTGGGCGAGCTCGTGGACCATCACGGACTCGACGTACCAGTCGGGGTAGCCCTCGCCCGCGAACAGATTGCTCTCGAAGAGCGACAGCGTCTGCGTCTCCAGCTCGAAGCCGGTCGTGGCCCGCGCGATCAGCACCCCGTAGTTCTCGAAGGGGTAGCGGCCGACCCTCTCCTCCATCCACTCGATGTGGCCCGCGGTCTTCTTGAGCCAGGGGTCCAGCCGCTGCCGGTCCTGGGCGGGCACCACGTCGCGCAGCGGCAGCCCGTGCGGTCCGGTGCCGTGCACGACCTCGGAGCGGCCCACCGAGACCTGGGCCAGCTCGGTGGCCATCGGGTGCCGGGTCCGGTACGTCCAGGTCGTCGTGGGGCCGAGCCGTACGGCGGGGGCCACCGGCTCCCCGTTGGCGACGGCCGTGAGGCCGGCCGGGGCGGTGATCCGGAAGGTGAAGAACGCCTTGTCGGCGGGGTGGTCGTTGCAGGGGAAGACGCGGTGCGCGGCGTCCGCCTGGTTGGCCATGGCCAGGCCGTCCTCCGTGGGCACCCAGCCGCCGTCGCCGCGGCCGCGCGGATCGCTGGTGTGCCGGATGGTGATGTGCAGCGGCATCTTGTCCGCCACCGGGCGCGCGGGCGTGAGGACGAGGTCCTCCGCCACGCTCTCGAACCGCGCCGGCTCCCCGTTGATCTCGGCGGACGCCACCTTGCCGTGCGTGAAGTCCAGGTTGATGCGCTCCAGCCGCTCCAGGGCGCGGGCGTCGATGACGGTGACCGCGTCGAGCGGGCTCAGGTTGTCCTTGTAGTCGAAGGACAGGTCGTACGAGAGTACGTCGTACCCGGGGTTCCCGAGCTCCGGGAAGAGCCGGTCGCCGATGCCCAGCGGCTTCGGCGGGGGCAGGACGGCGGCGACGAGGGTGAGGGAGGCCGCGGCGAGCAGGGTGGCGCGCAGGCGCGGGGAGGAGAGCTGCATCCACCACCGCTTACCAGCGCCCGCCACACGGCCGCGTACGGCGCGCGACAGGTCCACCCGAACGGGGCCTTCCGGAGTCGTTCCGGCCTACGTTCGCACCGGCCTACGTCTGCACCGTCCTACGTCCGCACCCGCGCCCGGCCGGCGTCTACACCCGGCTGACGTCGTACACGCCCGGCACGTCCCGCATCGCCCGCATCAGCGCGGGCAGCCCGGCCGCGTCGGGCAGCTGCAGGGTGTAGCTGTGCCGGACCCGCTGCTCGACCGGCGGTTCCACGGTCGCGGAGACCACCTCGACCCCCTCGCGGGCGATGGCCTCGGTCAGATCGGCCAGCAGATGCGGGCGGCCGAACGATTCAGCGAGCAGAGTGACCCGGCAGTCCGCCGTGGCC
Organism: Streptomyces sp. NPDC001549; assembly: GCF_042894025.1. Classification (NCBI taxonomy): domain Bacteria; kingdom Bacillati; phylum Actinomycetota; class Actinomycetes; order Kitasatosporales; family Streptomycetaceae; genus Streptomyces; species Streptomyces sp. NPDC001549. The sequence goes on along the minus strand of NZ_JBIAVJ010000018.1, from coordinate 65,807 downwards.
CGCCAGTGCACCGCGACGGAGGTGCGCCCCACGGCCCGCATCTGCGCCACCGCCGCGCAGTGGATGCGGTGCACGGTCACGGCCCCGCCGCGGACCAGGAAGCCGGCGACGGCGTCCGGCGGCACCGGGGTGCAGCACCCTGCCAGTCGTACGGTGGCGTCCGGCAGATCGGCGACCGCGTTGCCCCCGCCGCCGCGGGCCCCGACCACGGACAGCGGCGCCCGGGCGGCCGAGGTCGTGGCCATGGCCCGGTCGGGGTGGGCTTCGAGCCAGCTGCTGATGGCGATCCGGGCCGCGGGGGTCCGCGCGTGGTCCAGCCACTCGGCGGCGGGTCCGGAGGAGGCGTCCTGCGCGAGCAGCAGCTGGACGGTGTCCCCGTCGGACAGCGGGGAGGACAGGGAGGTGAGGCGCCCGTTGACGCGGGCGCCGATACAGCCGTGGGCCGCCTCGCCGTGCTGCGCGTAGGCGGCGTCGATACAGCTGGCCCCGGCCGGCAGACTGATCGTGCCGGTGGCGCTGCCGTCGTCCCGGAACACGGTGATCTCCCGGTCCTGGGCCAGCTCCGCCCGGAGCACGGTCCAGAAGGTGTCGGGGTCGGGCGCGGACTGCTGCCAGTCGAGCAGCCGGGACAGCCAGCCGGGCCGCGTGGGGTCCACGCGTTCCTCGTCCGGGTCGGTGGCGGCGGCGTCGGGCGTCGCGGTGGCGTACGGATTGCCCAGGGCGACCACGCCGGCCTCGGCGACGCGGTGCATCTGCCGGGTCCGCACGATGACCTCGGCCACGTAGCCCTCGGGGGTGGCGACGGCGGTGTGGAGCGACTGGTAGAGGTTGAACTTCGGGGTGGCGATGAAGTCCTTGAACTCCGAGATGACCGGCGTGAAGCAGGTGTGCATCTCGCCGAGCACGGCGTAGCAGTCGGCGTTCTCACCGACGAGGACGAGGATGCGGCCGAAGTCGGAGCCGCGCAGTTCGCCGCGGGTGCGGGCGATGCGGTGCACGGAGACGAAGTGCCGCGGCCGGACCTGTACTTCGGCGGCGATGCCGGCGTCGCGCAGGACGCCGCGCACGGAGTCGGCGATGGCGGGCAGCGGGTCGCGTTCCCCGGCGTGGGCGGCGATGAGCGCGCGGGTGCTCTCGTACTCCTCGGGGTGCAGGATCGCGAAGACGAGGTCTTCCAGCTCGGTCTTGAGGGCCTGCACGCCGAGCCGTTCGGCCAGCGGGATGAGGACGTCGCGGGTGACCTTGGCGATGCGGGCCTGCTTCTCGGGGCGCATCACGCCCAGGGTGCGCATGTTGTGCAGTCGGTCGGCGAGTTTGATGGACATGACGCGGACGTCGTTGCCGGTGGCGACGAGCATCTTGCGGAAGGTCTCGGGTTCGGCGGCGGCGCCGTAGTCGATCTTCTCCACCTTGGTGACGCCGTCGACGATGAAGCACACCTCGTCGCCGAACTCCGCCCGGACCTGATCGAGGGTCACGTCGGTGTCCTCGACGGTGTCGTGGAGCAGAGAGGCCGTCAAGGTGGTGGTCTCGGCGCCGAGTTCGGCGAGGATCAGGGTGACGGCGAGCGGATGTGTGATGTACGGCTCACCACTTTTTCGCATCTGACCGCGGTGCGAGGTCTCCGCGAGAAGATACGCGCGGCGCAGAATGGACAAATCGGCGTCCGGGTGGTGGGCGCGATGCGCCTCGGCCACGTGGCCGATCGCGTCCGGAAGCCGGTCTCGTGACGTCGGCCCGAGCAGGGCCGCGCGCCCGAGCCGGCGCAGATCGAGCCTGGTCCGCCCCCGTCTGCGGAGCTCAGGGCGCGCTTCGGGGTGTGCTTCGGGGTTCGTGGCCTCTGCACTCATGGGCACCTCCGGCGGCTTCGACCGGCGGTGGTGGGCATGGGGTGAGCCCTCAGGGCCGGTGCCTGATGTTACCGACCCCACCACGTGGCGCAGTCCACCTCTCGCTCAGCGTGAAACGGATCACCCGTTAGAGGGAAGCTTCAGCCGAAAGCCGTTTCGGTGAGCCAGGCCCCGTCGAACTCCCCCGCAGCCACGATCACGGCCGGTCCGGTCATGTCGATCTGGCCGTCGGGGTGCTCGGTGATGATCAGGGTTCCGCCGGGGAGGTCGACGGTGTACGCGACCGGCTCGCCGGTGGCGGCCGGGTCTGCGCCGTCGCGGCGGATGGCGGCCACGGCGACGGCGCAGGCGCCGGTGCCGCAGGAGCGGGTCTCGCCGGAGCCGCGCTCGTGGACGCGCATGGCGACGTGCCGGGGGCCGCGGTCGACGACGAACTCGACGTTGACCCCGGTGGGGTAGGCGGACGCCGGGCTGAACGCGGGGGCGGCGAAGAGGTTCCCGGCGTGGTCGAGGCTCTCGACGAAGGCCACCGCGTGCGGGTTCCCCATGTTCACGTTCCGCGCGGTCCAGCTGCGGGCGTCGACGCTGACCGTGACCTCGCCCTCGGGGAGCTCGGCGCGGCCCATGGAGACGGTGACGTCGCCCCCCTTGTCGAGGTGCACCCGCTTGACGCCGCCACGGGTGGCGACGGCGAGGTCACCGGGCTCGACGTGTCCGGCGTACTGAAGGTAGCGGGCGAAGACGCGCACGCCGTTGCCGCACATCTCGGCGATGGAGCCGTCGCTGTTGCGGTAGTCCATGAACCACTCCGCCTCGTCGGCCAGGTGCGCGGCCTCGGGGTGCGCGGCGGACCGGACGACGTGCAGGACGCCGTCCGCGCCGATCCCGGCGCGCCGGTCGCACAGCTTCGCGACGGCGGACGCGGGCAGCTCGATGGCGTTGTCCGGGTCCGGGACGATCACGAAGTCGTTCTCGGTGCCGTGGCCCTTGAGGAAGGAGAGGGTGGTCTGCGTCACCCGCCCATGGTACCGAGCCCCAGCTCAGAGGTGCCGGACCGTCCGAGGGGCGGAACCGGCCGGGAGGCGGAGCCGGGACGCGGAACCGGCCGGGGGCGGTCAGCGGAGCCGGGCGACCCGGTACACGGCGAGACCTACGACGGCCAGTGCGACGACGGCGTACAGCGCGGCCATGCGCCAGTCCGGGCGGCGGCCGCTCCCCCGGGCCGGGAGACCGGGCCACGTGTAGCCGACCCGTCGGGCGGCCATCATTCCCCAGCCTCCGGCGCAGCAGCTGATCAGGAAGCCGAGCATGGCGACCACCGCGCCGCCGTCGCCGAACTCGAAGGCGAGCGGGAAGGCGAACATCAGCGAACCGGTGGCGGCGAGCATCGCGATGGGGGCGATCTGCCACAGGCGCAGGCGGCGCTGCGGGCGCAGTTCGACCTCGAACTCGGGTCCGGCGGCGGCCTCCGCCTCGGCGGAGTCCGGGGTGTCCGGGCCGTCCGGGGTCAGTCGCGCCGGATCGGCGGGCAGCCCGAGCCCTGTGGGCCCGTCCGTCCCGTCCGTCCCGTCCAGAAGCATCGGATCCGCTTCCCTCCGGGTGTCGTCCTGCCCGGTGTCACGAGGGCCGGCCTCCATCGCCACGCGCCCTCCCCACTCGGACTCAGTACGCCGCCGTTCATCGCAGGTGATCGCACCCGCTGGGGTTTGATGATGGCACGCCCCCGGCCCCACTTCTGGCGCGTGAGGCGTCCCGATGCCATCACGTGATCAGGCTGTGACCGCTCGTTCGACCAACGACTGCGCGAGTCCGGGGAGTTCCCCCCGGTCGGCGACGGCCCCGCTGAGCCAGTGCACGCGCGGGTCGCGGCGGAACCAGGAGTCCTGGCGGCGGGCGAACCGCTTGGTCGCCCGGACGGTCTCGGCCCGGGCCTCGTCCTCGGTGCACTCACCGGCGAGCGCGGCCAGCACCTGCTGGTAGCCGAGCGCCCTGGAGGCGGTGATTCCGTCGCGCAGCCCGAGGGCCTCCAGCGCGCGGACCTCGTCCACCAGCCCGGCCTCCCACATCCGGTCGACCCGCAGGGCGATCCGTTCGTCGAGCTCCGGGCGGGCCACGTCGACGCCGATCTGCACGGTGTCGTAGACGGAGTCGTGGCCGGGCAGGTTGGCGGTGAAGGGGCGGCCGGTGATCTCGATCACTTCGAGTGCGCGGACGATGCGGCGGCCGTTGCTGGGCAGGATGGCCTGCGCGGCGGCCGGGTCGGCGGCGGCGAGGCGGGCGTGCAGGGCGCCGGGGCCACGGAGCGTGACCTCTTCCTCCAGGCGGGCCCGCACCTCGGGGTCGGTGCCGGGGAACTCCATGACGTCCAGGGCCCCGCGGACGTACAGGCCGGATCCGCCGACGAGGACGGGGGTGCGGCCCTCGGCGAGCAGTTTGTCGATCTCCAGGCGAGCCAGCCGCTGGTAGTCGGCGACGTTGGCGGTGTCGGTGACGTCCCAGATGTCGAGGAGGTGGTGCGGGACACCGCCGCGTTCCCCGGTCGTCAGCTTGGCAGTGCCGATGTCCATCCCCCGGTACAGCTGCATGGAGTCGGCGTTGACGACTTCGCCGTCGAAATGGCGTGCCAGGGCTACGCCCAGGTCGGACTTTCCTGCCGCGGTGGGACCTACGACGGCGATGACCCGCGGGGCGGGGGCTGCTTTCCTCACCGCCCCAGTCTCGCAAACCCCACAGCATGTACCCGATCGAGTTACGTGACGGGGTGAGGTCGGGGTCGTTGCCCTGGCGAGGTTCCGGCCGGGCATGCGCCCTGCGTACGCCCGGCGCAGGCCGGTCCGGTTCGACGCGGAACTTCACTCACACGAGTAACGTTACGGGAGTAGACATGGGCGTTTTTGATCGGTTTTTTCGTCGTAAGGACGAGGTCGTGACCGAGGCGGTCGCGGCGGAGGACCTGACGGCGGAGTCCGGTGCGGCCGAGGAGGCCGAGCCTGTTGCAGAGAAGTCTCCGGAGGCGGGAGTCGTGGAGATTCCGAAGCAGCTGGCGGCCCCGGTGGCCGCGGACAGCGAGACCGGCGAGGGCGCCCGCACGTAGCGACCGCCGACGGAAGGTGACCCATGGGCCTGCTGGACAATCTGAAGGCCAAGCTCGGTCCGGCGAAGGACAAGGTAGGCGATCTCGCCCTGCAGCACGAGGGCAAGATCGGTGAGAGTCTGGACAAGGTGGCCAAGGCCATGGACTCCAAGACCAAGGGCAAGTACAGCGGCCAGATCACGAGCGGGACGGGCAAGGCGAAGGACGCCCTGGGAAAGATCGCGCACAAGGACGCTCCCGGCGGGCCGACGCCGCCGGCCGCCTCCTGACGCGGTCAGGGAAAGGGGCGCGGGGGGGGGGGGGGCCCGGGCCCCCCCCCCCCCGGCCGCCCCCCCCCCCCCCCCCCCCCCCCCCCCCCGGGGCGGGCGGCGCGGGCCGGGCCCCCCCCCCCCCCCCCCCCCGCGCCCCTTTCGCCGTTCCACGTTCCAGGAGCCTTACGGCCGTTCCAGGAGCCCTACGGCCGCCCCTGTCGGCTCTGCGGCCGCCGCGCGGCTACGACCAGGCGGCGACGAAGTACCCCACGCCGTACGGTGCGTCCTCGTACAGCAGGCGCCCTTCCAGCTCCGCGCCCTCGGCGGCGCCGGCCAGCACCTGCCAGGGGGCCCGTCCGGCGGCCTGGAGCTCGGCCGCGAGAGCGGCGTCGATCCCGGCCAGCGCGGCCACGTCGGCGGCGCCCAGCGCGCGGGCGGCGGCAGCGTCGAAGGCGGCGGCCCGCTCGTCGAGGTAGCCGGGGGCCTTGATAGTGCGGCAGGCGCTCCCGTCCCCGAGGACCAGCATGGCCACGCGTTCGGCGGAACCGCCCAGGTCCGCGCCGAGGAGGCCGCAGCCGCTCGGGGCGAGGTCCGCGGCGACGGCCACTCCGGCGACCGGGGCGGCCGCCCAGCGGGCCTGGCCGAGCAGCCAGCCGGCCACCGCGAGGGAGGCCGGGAGGATGGTCCCGGTGGCGTGGCCGCTCGGCGGTTCGCCCAGGTCGGGGCCCAGGGTGACGGTCAGGTCCACCCCGAACCCGGCGAAGCCGCCGGGGGTGCCCTGGTCGTACGCGCCGCCCTCGGCGGCGGCCCCGACCACGACCAGCAGGTCGGGCCGGGACGCGGCGAGCACCGCCAGCGCGTCGGAGCAGGCGGTGCGGGCGTCGCCGAGTTCGCCGGCGGCCCCCGCGGCGACCTCCGGCACGAGCAGCGGCGGGGCGGGACAGACGGCAGCGGCTACGAGCATGATCCGCAGCCTAGCCGCAGGCGCGGGACCCGTGTCGTTCAGGAGGAGGCGGGCACCGAGCAGCCGGAGGTGACGGCCGGCAGCGGCGACGGGACGCCCAGCTTCGGGATCCCGAGCATGACGCCCGCCGGCTGGGCGGGGGCGGCGTTGCGCTTCTCCCAGGCGTCGCCGGCGCGCGTCCGGCGCACGGTCAGCGTCGGGCCCTCGGCCAGCAGGTGGTGCGGGGCCGCGTAGGTGATGTCCACGGTGACCACGTCACCCGGGCGGACCTCCGCCTCCGGCTTCGTGAAGTGGACCAGGCGGTTGTCGGGCGCGCGGCCGGAGAGGCGGTGCGTGGCGCCGTCCTTGCGGCCCTCGCCCTCCGCGACCATGACCTCCAGGGTGCGGCCGACCTGCTTCTTGTTCTCGTCCCAGGAGATCTCCTCCTGGAGGGCGACCAGGCGCATGTACCGCTCCTGGACCACCTCCTTGGGGATCTGCCCGTCCATGTCGGCGGCGGGGGTGCCGGGCCGCTTGGAGTACTGGAAGGTGAAGGCGTTCGCGAAACGGGCCTCGCGCACCGCGTGCATCGTCTGCTGGAAGTCCTCCTCCGTCTCACCGGGGAAGCCCACGATGATGTCGGTGGAGATCGCGGCGTGCGGGATCGCGGCGCGGACCTTCTCGATGATCCCGAGGAACCGCTCCTGGCGGTACGAGCGGCGCATCGCCTTCAGGATCGTGTCCGATCCTGACTGCATCGGCATGTGCAGCTGCGGCATCACGTTCGGGGTCTCGGCCATCGCCGCGATCACGTCGTCCGTGAAGTCGCGCGGGTGTGGGGAGGTGAACCGGACCCGCTCCAGGCCCTCGATCTGGCCGCAGGCGCGCAGCAGCTTGCTGAAGGCCTCGCGGTCGCCCAGGTCCGAGCCGTACGCGTTCACGTTCTGGCCGAGCAGGGTGATCTCCGAGACGCCCTCGGCGACCAGGGCCTCCACCTCGGCGAGGATGTCGCCGGGCCGGCGGTCCTCCTCCTTGCCGCGCAGGGCCGGGACGATGCAGAAGGTGCACGTGTTGTTGCAGCCGACGGAGATCGAGACCCAGGCGGCGTACGCGGACTCGCGGCGGGTCGGGAGCGTGGAGGGGAAGGCCTCCAGCGACTCGGCGATCTCGACCTGCGCCTCCTCCTGGATGCGGGCGCGCTCCAGCAGCACGGGCAGCTTGCCGATGTTGTGCGTACCGAAGACGACGTCGACCCAGGGGGCCCGCTTGACGATCGTGTCGCGGTCCTTCTGCGCGAGGCAGCCGCCGACGGCGATCTGCATGCCGGGGCGCTTCGTCTTCATCGGGGCCAGTCGCCCGAGGTTGCCGTACAGCTTGTTGTCGGCGTTCTCGCGGACCGCGCAGGTGTTGAAGACCACGACGTCGGCGTCGCCGTCGGCGCCCTCGGGCGCCCGGACGTAGCCGGCGTCCTCCAGCAGACCGGAGAGCCGCTCCGAGTCGTGCACGTTCATCTGGCACCCGTAGGTGCGCACCTCGTAGCTTCGCTTCACGTCCACTGCCTGGCTCCGGTCGCTGCTGGTCATGCAACAAGGGTAGGCGGTACCCGGTGGCCCTCCGGTCCCCCGTTCAGCCGACCCGGGGGAAGGCGGCGGCCGAAGAGGACGAGCAGCAGGTCCTGGGCTTCCCCGTACACCGGAGTTCCCTCGCCGTGGGACCAGTCCAGGTCCTGCGCGCGCAGCTGGACGCCGGTCAGGTCCGCGCCGAAGAAGCGCAGGGACCGGGGGGTGACCGCGTCGAGGAGGAGCCGCAGCCGGTCCTCGGGGACGCGGCGCGGGTGGCCGAGGGCGACGGTGATGTCGAGGCCGTGGACCACGTCGTGGGCGAGGGCTCCGGTGGGGCCGGCGGCGGGCGGTTTCCAGGGGTGGCCGGCGTTCTCGCGGAGCAGCGCGGCGAGCTCGCGCGCGGTGAAGGCGGCGGCGTCGCGGCGGGCCGTGCGGTCGGTCATCCGGTGCAGGCTGCCGCGGGCCTGCAGCAGTTCGGCGGCGAAGCCGGGGAGGGTGGTGCGGAAGCCGAGCGACAGGTGGGCGGCGACCTCGCGGACGCGCCAGCCGGCGCAGAGGGACGGGGCGTCCCACCGGTCCGGGGTGAGGGCGTCCAGTACGTCGGCCAGCTCGCGGCGTTCGGCGGCGACGGCGGCGGCGATCGTACGGCGGCGCACGGAGGCGGGGGAGGCGGGGGAGGCGGAGCGGGACGCGGGTCGGGACGTCGGTCGGGGCGTGGGTCCGGGCGTGGGTCCGGGCGCTGATCGGCTCATGGATTCAGGGTCGAGGGGGCACCGGGCATAAGTCCAAGAGCGGGTCCTTCTGCGATCTAGAATCCGCGCTTATGGAACTGGCTCAGCTGCGCTATTTCGTGGCCGTGGTGGAAGAGGGCGGCTTCACGCGGGCCGGGGCGCGGCTGCACGTGTCACAGCCCGGGGTGAGCGCTCAGGTCGCGCACCTGGAACGCGAGCTCGGGCAGCGGCTGCTCGACCGGTCCGGGCGGCGGGTGACCCCGACGGAGGCGGGCCGGGCGGTGCTCTCGTACGCGCGGGCCGCGCTGGCGGCGGTGGAGGGCGTGCGGCGGACGGCCGAGGAGTTCTCCGGCCTGCTGCGCGGGCGGGTGGCCCTGGGGCTGATCCCGGGGGCGGCCGGGGCGGCGGTGGACGGGTTCGACGTGGTGGAGGTGCTCGGGGCCTTCCACGACGAGCACCCCGGGGTGGAGATCGCGCTCTCGGAGGACACCTCGGAGCGGATGCTGGCCGCGCTGCTGCGCGGGGAGCTGGACCTGGCGGTGGTCGGCCTCGCGGGGGAGCCGCCGCCGGGCGTCTCCTGCCAGGTGGTGCTCGACGAACCCCTGGTCGCGGCGGTGCGGGCGGACGATCCGCTGGTGGCGGCCGCCGTGGACGGCGGGATCCCGCTGACCGCCCTGCGCGGGCGGGCCCTGATCAGCCTGCCGCGGGGGACCGGGCTGCGCGGGGTGCTGGAGCGGGCGTGCGCGCAGGCGGGCTTCGCACCGCGGGTGGACTTCGAGGCGGCGGCGCCCGCCGTGCTGGTCCGGCTGGCCGCGCGGGGCCTGGGGGTGGCGGTGGTGCCGTCCGGGGCGGAGTCGGGAGCGGGCCCACGGGCCGGCACCGGCACCGGCGTCGGCACCGGCGTCGGCACCGCCAGCGGCAGCGGCAGCGGCACCGCCAGCGGCAGCGGCAGCGGCAGCGGCAGCGGCAGCGGCAGCGGCAGCGGCAGACTGTGCGCGCTGCGGATCACCGAGCCGGGGCTGACCGGGAGGGTCGCGCTGGCCTGGCGCACGGACGGACCGCCCGGGCCGGCCGCGCACAAGCTGCTGGGAAGGCTCCGCTCGGGAGCCCCCGGACGGCCCGCGCCGTGACAGGACGGCGGACGGGTGGCAGGATCGCGGCCATGCCTCTCGTACCGCCCCGGATCAGCAGGCGCCACGCCCTGCGGGTCCTGGTGGCCGTACTCGCCGTGCTCGGGGTCCTGACGTGGTGGCTGAAGCCCTTCGGGCAGCCGGAACTGCAGGGCGAGCTGACCTTCAGCACGGGCGCGCGGACCGGGGTCTACCACCGGTACGGGCAGCTCCTGGAGCAGGCGCTCGGCCGGGACATGCCCGGGATGGACGTACGGCTGGAGACCAGTGAGGGCTCGCAGGAGAACCTGAAGCGGCTGGCCACCGGCGAGGCGGACTTCACGGTGGCGACCGCGGACGCGGTCGCCAAGTACCAGCTCGACAAGAAGCCCGGCGCGGACCGGCTGCGCGGGGTCGCACGGCTCTACGACGACTACGTGCAGCTGGTGGTCCCGGCCGGCTCCCCGGTGCAGTCGGCCCGTGACCTGCGCGGCAAGCGGGTCGCGATCGGCCAGCCGGGGTCCGGCGTGCGGCTGGTCTCGGAGCGGCTGCTGAGGGCGGCCAAGATCGACCCGGTGCTGGACATCACGTCGGTGTACATCGGCATCGACACCATGCCGGCCGAGCTGGAGGCCGGCCGGATCGACGCGTTCTTCTGGTCCGGCGGCCTGCCGACGAACGCCGTGCGCGAGCTGTCGGAGCGCTTCGACATCCGGCTCGTGCAACTCGGCGACCTGGTGGAACAGCTGCAGGAGAGCGGCAGCCCGGCGCGCTACTACCGGACGGCCGTGATGCCGCAGGACGCCTACGCGCGGGCGCGCAACACGAGCGCGGTGTCGACCGTGGCCGTGCCGAACCTGCTGGTGACCACCGAGAGGACCGACCCCCAGCTCACCGAGCAGCTGACGCGGACGGTGATCCTCAGCCGCGACCTCGTCGGGCGCCAGGTGCATGCGGCGCAGCTCGTGGACTTGCGGACGGCGATCTACACCGACCCGCTGGACCTGCACGAGGGCGCGCGCCGGTACTACCGGTCCGTCAAGCCCTGAGGGTCGTGAGGGCCCTGAGGGTCCTGAAAGCCCTGAGGTTCACGAAGAGGACGGCGGCGAAGGCAGCAGCATGGTCGCAGCCGCGGCCGCGCCGATCAGCCCCGCATGGGTGCCCAGCATCGCCGGCACCACCTGGATGTCCTTGACGAACGAGAGCGTGGCGTAGGCCGCGAGGTGGCTGCGGATCGGGGCGAAGAGGGTGTCGCCGGCGGCTGCCACTCCACCGCCGATGACCGCGATGTCCGTCTCCACGAGGGTCGCGGTGGCCGCGATGGCGGCGGCCAGGGCGCGGCCCGCCCGGTCGAAGGCGGCCAGGGCGATCGGGTCACCCTCGGCGGCGGCAGCGGCCACGCCGGCCGCCGAGGCATCGCCCCCGCCGCGCGCGCCGTTCACGCCTGGGCCGGCCCCCGCCCTGCCCGGCGGCGTCCAGCCCTGGTCCAGGGCCCAGCGGGCGATCGCCGTACCGGAGGCGATCGACTCGACGCACCCGTGGCCGCCGCACGCGCACAGTTCGCCGTCGAAGGCCACGCTGATGTGGCCGATGTGTCCCGCGTTGCCCGTGGGGCCGGGGTGGAGCTGGTTGTTCAGGATCAGGCCGCCGCCCACGCCCGTGGAGACCACCATGCACAGGGCGTTCGCGTGGCCCCGGGCCGCGCCCAGCCAGTGCTCGGCGGCGGTCATCGCCACCCCGTCACCGGCGAGCACGGTCGGCAGGTCGGCCCCGCGCGCCGCGAGCTCCGCCACGACCCGCTCCTGGACCGGGAACTCCCGCCAGGCCCCGATGTTGACCGGGCTGACCGTGCCCCGGGAGGTGTCCACCGGGCCGGCGCTGCCGATCCCGCAGCGGACCGCCGAGGCCCACAGCGGCGACGCGGAGAGGTCGGCGACGACCTCGGCGACCGCCGCCATGACACCGTCGGCGTCCGCCCCGCGCGGGGTCGGGCGGCGGGTGGTGGCCGTCATCGTGCCGTCGGGGTGCACCAGCGCACCGGCGATCTTCGTACCGCCGATGTCGATCGCCACCGTCGGTCCGGAGGCCGCTGCGGCGGCCCGCGGTGCGGGGAACGGGGCACTGGGAATGATCACGGTGGCGGCTCCAGGAAGGTTTCAGGTTTAAGTATGCGCCGGAGGCGGCGCCGTGCTCTCGCGAGGCTCCAGCCTCGGCCGCTCGCTGATCCGCACCCCGGGCGGGCTGCCCGCGAGGACGGCCAGGAGCTCCTCGGCGGCCAGTCGGCCGAAGCCGGCGGTGTCCCGTACGAGAGCGGTGAGCCGGGGATGGGTGACCCGGCAGAGCGCGGAGTCGTCCCAGGCCACGACCGACAGCCGGCCCGGGACGGGGATGCCCAGCTCGGCGGCGACCGCGCTCCCGGCGACAGCCATCACGTCGTTGTCGTAGACGAGTGCCGTGGGCGGATTCGGCTCGGCGAGGACCCGTCGGGTGGCCGCCGCGCCCTCGGCGTCGGAGTAGTCGGTGACCACCGAGCGCACCCGGTCCGGGCCGAGGCCGCGATGTGCGGCCTCGGTCCGCAGGGACTCCATCCGGCGGACCGTGTGGGCGAGGCCGGGGAGCCCGGCGACGTGCACGATCCGGCGGTGGCCCAGCCCGTACAGGTGCTCCAGGACCTGGGCCATGGCGCCGGCGTCGTCGGCCCGGACCGAGGACAGGGTCGCGGAGGGAGCCGGGGAAGGAGCCGAGGAGGGACCCCTCCCGGCCCCGTCACCACCGCCGTCACCGCCCCCGCCCCCGTCACCGAGGCCGTCGGCCGCGCCGTCGCCCGGGGACAGCGCCTCGCCGATGGTGACCGCGGGCAGGGCCAGTCCTTCCAGGAGCGCCGGCCGCGGGTCGCTCGTACGCGGGTCGACGACGAGGACGCCGTCGACCCGTCGCTCGGCCCACCAGCGGCGGTAGACCGCGCATTCGGCGTCGATGTCCTCGACGACCTGGAACAGCAGGGCGGTCCGGGCGGCGGAGAGGACCTCCTGGATGCCGGAGACGAGCTGGAGGAAGAAGGACTCGACGCCGAGCGTGTGCGCGGGCCGGGCGAGGACCAGGCCGACGGCGCCGGAGCGTTCGCCGGACAGGGCCCGGGCCGCGCTGTTGGGCTGCCAGCCGAGTTCCTCGGCGACACGCCGGATCCGGGCCCGGGTGTCCTGCGAGACGCCCGGCCGGTCGTTGAGCGCGAAGGAGACGGCGCTCTCCGACACACCGGCCTGCCGGGCGATGTCCTTGATCGTGGGTCTGCGGGCCATGGCCTGCCTCATTCGTCCTTCGGGTGCGTCACACGTGGCGGAATACGGACGGCAATGGCCGGACCGTACGCGATCCTGCCCTGACAGGCCGCTTTTATGACGATCCATTGGTCTCCGGGGACGGGTGTGGAGCGGCGGCCGCGGCTCGAACTCCACCTCGGCCCCGCCCCGTCCGCCGGAACGCGCAGGCGCCGGAAGGCGCAGGCACCGGGCCGCGAGGGCCGGGCCACGGGGCGATCACCGGCCAAGTCCCGTACGGGGAAGCGGCGTAGGCCGACCTCCCGCGGGGCGGCCCCCGCGCCGTGCAGCCAGGAGCATCTGGACACGGGCCGCTGCGGCTCCCGTTCCGCCGGATCCCCGGACCCGTGCGCCACGGGACGCCCCGGCGGTCCGCTGCGCGCACGGAGCTTCGCGCCCGGCCGCCGTGACCGAAATACCGCTGATACCACTGTCCATTTCCGCGCACTTCCTTGCGGCCAGCCACAACTAAAGCGCATTAGTTTCCTCAGGCTCTTCTGCACGGAACCCTTGTGTCAACTGGGCTGAAGCGCATAAGTAAACGAGCGGGGGCCCTGTTGACTTTCCTCACCCGCAGCGGCAGGTTGTGCCGCATCCGGTGAATTCCTCCAGTACTCGCGTACTCCAGAACTCCAGGACGCCCTGTGCCCGATGACGCGCTCCGCTTCGGCGCCAACTACACGCCGGCCCGCGGCTGGTTCCACCACTGGCTGGACTTCGACCTCGACGAGGTGCGGGCCGACCTCGACTCGATCGCCGCGCTCGGGCTGGACCACATCCGCGTCTTCCCGCTGTGGCCGGTCTTCCAGCCGAACCGGACGCTGATCCGGCCGCGCGCCGTCGAGCAGCTCGTCGCGCTCGCCGACGCGGCCGCCGAGCACGGGCTCGACGTCAACGTGGACGGCCTGCAGGGGCACTTGTCGAGCTTCGACTTCCTGCCCGCATGGACCCGGACCTGGCACCGGCGCAGCATCTTCACCGACCCTGACGTGGTCGCCGGGCAGGAGGAGTACCTGCACACGCTGGCGGCGGCCCTCGCCGACCGGCCGAACTTCCTGGGCATGACGGTCGGCAACGAGATCAACCAGTTCTCCGGCGCCCCGCACCCCGACCCCGACCGGATCACCCCGGACCAGGCCGCCCGCTGGCTGGAGCGGATGCTCGCCGCGTGCGAGGAGGGCGCCCCGGGGCGGCTGCATCTGCATGCCGAGTACGACGCGGCCTGGTACCGGGACGGGCACCCCTTCACCGCGGCCCAGGCGGCCCGGCTGGGCGGGGCCACCGCCGTGCACTCCTGGGTGTTCAACGGCACCGCGCAGCGCCACGGCCGGAGCGGGACGGCGACCGAGCACCATGCCGCCTACCTGATCGAGCTCTCCAAGGCCTGGGCCCTGGACCCGCACCGCCCGGTGTGGCTCCAGGAGGTCGGTGCCCCGGCGCCGCTGATCCCGCCCGAGCACGCGGCGCGGTTCACCGAGGCCACCGTCGCGAACGCGCTGGACTGCCCGGACCTGTGGGGCGTGACCTGGTGGTGCTCGCACGACGTGTCCCGGCAGCTCGCGGACTTCCCGGAGCTGGAGTACGGCCTCGGCCTGCTCACCAACGACCGCCGGACCAAGCCGGCCGGCGCCGCCGTCTCCCGGATCGCCGCGCGGTGGCGGGGCCGCGCGCACCGCCCGGCCCCGCGGTCCACCGCGCTCGCCGTGGACGTCGGCGGGGATGCGGGCGAGGCCGTGGGCGCTGACGCCGGCGGGGCGGCGGGGGCTCCGGGGCGCTCGGTGTGCGCCCCCGGCGGTGCCTTCTTCGAAGCCTGGGCCTCGCTGACGGCCCAGGGGGTGCGCCCCGCGGTGGTCCTGGCGGAGCGCGCCGCGGACCCCGCCCATCTGGCCGCGCGCGGCATCACCGAGGTGCTGCGCGTGCGCGACGTGACGTGACCTGACCCGACCCGACCTGCCCTGCCCTGCCCTGACCCGACCCGACCCGACCTGCCCTGACCCGATCGAGCGATCCCCCGATCCTTCGATCCACCGATCACCTCGTGAGGAGCCCCGCATGCCCGAGACCGACAACGGCGTCGATCCCCGCACGCCGCCCGCCGCGGTACGGCCGACCCGGCGCAGGGTGCTGGTCACCGGGGCCGGGGCCGCCGCGCTGCTGGGCCTGGCGGGCCGCGCCCGGGCCGCCGCCACGCCCGCGCCCTTACCGGTGGGAGCGCCCGCCGCGGCAGCGGCCCCGGCCGACCTGGCCCCGTACGCCTCGTACTGGTTCCCGGACTCCCTCCCGTCGGGGACCCCCGGCCCCGGGATCGTGTGGCGTTCGCTCAGCCGGTGGACCCCCGGGAGCGACCCCGATCTGGCCCACAACACCTCGACCGTGCCCCTGGCGGAACGGTTCACCCCGGTCCCGGCGAACCGGGAAGCCCGCGCCGGCCAGGCCCGTATCTCCTCCCTGGTCTCCTTCGGGCCCACGGCCGGGAACCCGTCCCAGGGCTCCCCGACGGCCGACCACTACGCGCTCACGCACTGGGCGTACATCGACGAGCTGGTCTTCTGGGGCGGCTCCGCCGGCGAGGGCATCGTGCTCGCGCCGAACGCGCCCGTGATCGACGCCGCGCACCGCAACGGGGTCCGGGTGCTGGGCAACGTGTTCCTGCCGCCCGTCGCCTACGGCGGCGACCTCCGGTGGACCCGCGACCTGGTGCGGCGGGACTCCCTCGGCCGCTTCCCGATCGCCGACAAGCTCGTCCGGGTGGCACGGACCTACGGCTTCGACGGCTGGTTCGTGAACGCCGAGACCGACGGCGGGGACAGTGCGCTCGCCACCCGGATGCGGGAGTTCCTGCGCGCCCTGCGGGCGGCCGGCGAGCCCCACGGACTGCGCATCACCTGGTACGACGCCATGAACAGCACCGGCCGGGTGGGCTGGCAGGGTGCCCTCAACGCGCTCAACCAGGAGTTCTTCGAGGACCGGGCCGGGAAGGTCTCGGACACGATGTTCGTGGACTTCCGCTGGACCGCGGACACCCTGGCCGCCTCGGGCACGCTCGCCGACCGCCTCGGCCGCTCCCGGCACGAACTGTGGGCCGCCGTGGACACAGAGTCCCGCGGCTGGGACTCCGTCGTCGACTGGGACGCGATCGTCCCGCGCGGGCGGGACCACGTCGTCAGCTACGGCTTCTACCGGCCCGAGTGGACCCGCAACCACCTCACCGACCGCTCCCCCGGGGCCTTCCACCGCGCCGACGACCGGTTCTGGACGGGCGAGTCCCTGGACCCGGCCCGACCCGCGCCCGCGCCCGAGTCCGCGCCCGAGTCCGAGTCCGGGTCCGGGTCCGAGTCCGGGTCCAGGTCCCCGTCCCGCTGGCGGGCCCCCGCGACGGTCGTCGCCGACCGGTCCACCGTCACCGGGCTCCCCTTCGCCTGCTCCTTCAACACCGGGCACGGGCTGCGCTGGTACGACGGCGGCAGGGTCGTCTCGGACGCGCCCTGGAACCACCTCGGGCTCCAGGACCGGCTCCCCGGCCGCCGCTGGGCGGTGGACACCGCCGGGGCGCGCCCCTCGGTCACCCTGGACTTCGCGGACGCCTGGCGCGGCGGCTCCAGCCTGCTCGTCGAAGGCGCGCTGACCGCGCCCGTGGTCATCGGGCTTCACTCCACACGGCTGCCGCTGACCCGCGGGTCGGTCCTGGAGCTGGTGCACACCACCGGGCCGGAGCCGGTCCCGGCGGAAGACTCGCCGGAGATCCCGGCGGAGATCCCGGCGGAGATCCCGGCGGAGATCGCGGTGGAGGTCGGCGTGGCCGTCCGCGAGCCGTCCGGCCCCGGCGAGCCGGTCCCGTACACGTGGCTGCCCGCCGGGACCCGGGACGGCGAGCAGGGCTGGCGCACGACGCGGGCCGGGATGGCGTCACTGGCGGGCAGAACCGCGTACGGCCTGGCGGTACGGATCACCGCGCTCGGGAAGAAGCCGGTGGTGTGGCGGATCGGCGCGGTGTCGGTGCGCGACGAGACCCGCACCCGGCGTCCGGCCCCGCCCACCGCACCGGTCGTGGACGCCTCGTCCCGGCAGGACGGCCGGGCCTGGCTGCGCCTGTCCTGGCGGGCGGCGGCCGGTCCCGGCGGGCGGCCGCGCCACTACGAGGTGTGGCGGGTCCTCCCCGACGGCACCCGGCGCTTCCTCGGGGGCACCTGCGGCACCGCCCTGTACCTGCCCGCCGTCCCGCGCGCCGGGCGGGAGCGGGCGGCGGCCTTCGAGGTCCGGGCCGTCGACGAGCTGTACGCGGTGTCGGAGGCGGCCCGCACCACCCTCGTCTGGTAGCCGGACCCGCAAGACCTGAGGTTCAGCCGCCCTGGGGGTCGGTGCGCGGGACGGCCACCGTCACCCGCAGCCCGTGCGGCGGGTTCTTCTCGTAGGAGAGGGTCCCGCCGCCCGCGGCGAGCAGGGCACGGGAGATCGACAGGCCGAGCCCGGAGCCCTTGACGTTCTGGTGGCGGCCGCTGCGCCAGAACCGGTCGCCGACGCGGAGCAGCTCGTCCTCGGTGAGGCCGGGGCCGTGGTCGGCGACGACCACACGGACGGAGCGCCCCTCCCTGGAGACGGAGACTTCGACCTCCTCACCCGTGGGGGTGAATTTGAGGGCGTTGTCGATGACCGCGTCGAGCGCGCTGGACAGGGCGATGGGGTCGGCCCAGCCGGTGATGGCGGTCCGGCCCGTCTCGGTGAGCTCTACGCCCTTCTCCTCGGCGTACGGGCGCCACGCGGCGACCCGCTCGGCCGTCAGGGCACCGACGTCGGTGAGGCTGATCTCGGCGGAGGCGTGCTCGGCCAGCGCCAGGTCCAGCAGATCGTCCAGGACCTGGGTCAGGCGCTTGCCCTCGGTGCGCACGGAGGCGATCTCCTCGTTCCCCTCGGGGAGCTCGAGGGCGAGCAGCTCAATCCGCAGGAGCAGCGCCGCGAGCGGGTTGCGCAGCTGGTGGGAGGCGTCGGCGACGAACGCCCGCTGCTGTTCCAGGACCTCTTCGACGTTGTCGGCCATCTCGTTGAACGAGTGGGCCAGGCGTTGGAGTTCCGGGGGCCCGCCGGCGGCCGCGACGCGGGAGTTCATCCGTCCGGTGGCGATGCCGTGAGCGGCCGCGTCCAGGGTCTGCACGGGCTTGAGCACCCAGCTGGTGAGCTTGAGGGCGGCGCCGAAGGCGACCAGCATGG
Organism: Streptomyces sp. NPDC001549; assembly: GCF_042894025.1. NCBI lineage: Bacteria > Bacillati > Actinomycetota > Actinomycetes > Kitasatosporales > Streptomycetaceae > Streptomyces > Streptomyces sp. NPDC001549. Next base: position 47,745 of record NZ_JBIAVJ010000018.1, on the reverse strand, counting down.
CGGCGGCGAGCCCGCCCGCGATCAGCAGCCAGCCCTTCAGGATGCGGGCGCGCATCTGGTCGGTCGGTGATTCGGTGGCGACGACCGCGACCACGTCGCCGTCGAGGACGACCGGGGAGATGACGAGCAGTTTGCCGTCGGTCTGCCAGGGCCACACCTGCGGGGGATCATGACTGCGCCGGCCGGCCAGCGCCTCCGCGAAGGCCCGGCGGCCCTCGGTCGATTCCGGGAGCTGCCACCAGCCCGGGGACCGGGCCAGGGCGTTGTAGTTGCGGTGGAAGATGCCGACGCGGATTCCGTACAGGGTCTGATAGCGGGCGAGTTCGAGCCCGAGGGCATCGCGGCGCTCTTCGGCTCCGGTGGATCCCGAGCCCTCGGCATCGATGAAGAACTGCGCGAGGGCGGCGAAGCGGGCGCTGTCGTCGATCCGGTCGACCACCACCCGCTGCTGCTGGCCGGCGGCCAGGCTCACCGCGAGCGGGAAGCCGAGGGCGAGCAGCGTGCCCGCCATCAGGATGACGAGCAGCGGGAGCAGACGGGCACGCACGGCAGAGGGCCCCTAGGGAGCGGCCGGGGCGACGAGCCGGTAGCCCACCCCTCGGACGGTCTCGATGAGGGCGGGCATGCGCAGCTTGGAGCGCAGCGAGGCGACGTGGACCTCCAGGGTGCGCCCGGTCCCCTCCCAGCTGGTGCGCCACACCTCGCTGATGATCTGCTCGCGGCGGAAGACGACGCCGGGCCGCTGCGCGAGCAAGGCCAGCAGGTCGAACTCCTTGCGGGTGAGGGGTACGTCGGCGCCGTCCACGCTGACCCGGCGGTTGGGCAGCTCGATGCTGACGGAGCCGAGGCGGACGGTCGCGGGCGTACCGGTGCCGGGGGCGGAGGCCTCTTCGGCTGCGCCGGTGCGCCGGGCGACGGCGTGGATCCGGGCGAGGAGCTCGCCGGTGTCGTAGGGCTTGACCACGTAGTCGTCGGCGCCCATGTTCAGGCCGTGGATGCGGGAGCGTACGTCGGCCCGCGCGGTCACCATGATCACGGGTGTGGCGGTGCGCTTGCGGATCTTGCCGCACACCTCGTAGCCGTCCTGGTCGGGCAGACCGAGGTCGAGCAGGATCACACCGTAGGGCTGGGGGCAGGCCGGGGCACTGGCGAGCAGGAGCGCCTGCAGGGCCTCCTCACCGCTGCGGGCGTGGGTGACCTGGAAGCCGTGGCGGGCGAGGATCGCGGACAGGGCTGCCGCGACGTGATCGTCGTCCTCGACGAGCAGCAGTCTCATGCCGTCCCCCTCTCCTCTTCTCTCACTCGGGCTTCACCACGCATGGTCACACGCAGGGCCGCACGTAGGGCCACCATGCATCCACGCCGATGCGGAGTCCCACGTCAAGGGGGTCCCGCCCCGGCGCGCCTTCCGTTATGCACCCGGTACGCGGCCATGATCGATCACATCGGTGGTGCGCACGGAGCGTATCCGGAAGAGGCCGGATCGTTATCCTCAATTCTCCCTCAGATGTGATGACGTTGTGCGCGTCACGTCACTACTGTCCTCCCAACCGAGGAGGACGGAGCAAGAAGCCGATGAGCGGAGTATCAGTGACCAAGGACGTGCAGGACGCGGCCGGTGCCGCAGACGACCTGGTCGTACTGAGCAACGTCAACAAGCACTTCGGCGCGCTGCACGTGCTTCAGGACATCGATCTGAGCATTGCCCGCTGTGAGGTAGTCGTGGTGATCGGTCCCTCGGGATCGGGCAAGTCCACGCTGTGCCGGACCATCAACCGTCTGGAGACCATCGACTCGGGCACCATCACGCTCGACGGCAAGGAGCTGCCCTCCGAGGGCAAGCAACTCGCCCGGCTGCGCGCCGACGTCGGCATGGTGTTCCAGTCGTTCAACCTCTTCGCGCACAAGACGGTCCTGCAGAACGTCATGCTGGGCCAGCTCAAGGTCCGCAAGACCGACCAGGCCGCGGCCCACGCGAAGGCGCTGTCCCTGCTGGAGCGGGTGGGTGTCGGCTCGCAGGCCGACAAGTACCCGGCGCAGCTCTCCGGTGGCCAGCAGCAGCGCGTGGCGATCGCCCGGGCGCTGGCCATGGAGCCGAAGGTGATGCTCTTCGACGAGCCGACCTCGGCCCTGGACCCGGAGATGATCAACGAGGTGCTGGAGGTCATGCAGCAGCTTGCCCGGGAGGGCATGACCATGGTGGTCGTGACGCACGAGATGGGATTCGCGCGCTCCGCCGCCAACCGTGTCGTCTTCATGGCCGACGGAAAGATCGTCGAAGAGGCGACTCCCGAGCAGTTCTTCAGCAACCCGCGCAGCGATCGGGCGAAGGACTTCCTGTCGAAGATCCTGCACCACTGAGGTTTCCGTCTGGTAGTCATCCGTATGCGGATCACCGCCGGATCGTTCCTGTCGGCCGTGCGTGCGCCGTATGCGTCGCCCGTCGTTCAACAACGTCTCATCCGAGGGAAGTTCACCATGAAGATCTCCAAGGCCGCTGCGGCCGCGGCCGTCGCCGTCGCCCTTGCCCTGACCGCGACCGCGTGTGGCGGCAGCAAGCAGGATGCCGCCAGTGACGGCGGTGCCTCCGGTGGCGCCAAGAAGGACAAGGTCGTCGTCGGCATCAAGTACGACCAGCCCGGCCTGGGCCTGAAGACCCCGGACGGCAAGTTCACGGGCTTCGACGTCGACGTCGCGACCTACGTCGCCAAGGAGCTCGGCTACCAGCCGGACCAGATCGAGTTCAAGCAGGCCGTCAGCGCCGAGCGCGAGAACCTGATCGCGAACGGCGACGTCAAGTTCGTCGTCGCGACCTACTCGATCAACGACAAGCGCAAGGAGAAGGTCGACTTCGCCGGCCCGTACTTCCTCGCGCACCAGGACCTGCTGGTCCGCGCCGACGACACGAGCATCACCAAGGCCGAGGACCTGAACAAGAAGAAGCTCTGCTCGGTCACCGGCTCCACCTCGGCGCAGAACGTCAAGACCAAGCTGGCCCCCGAGGCCGACCTGCTGGAGCAGGGTGGCTACTCCGAGTGCCTCACCGGCCTGGAGAACAAGGCCGTCGACGCCCTGACCACGGACAACTCGATCCTGGCGGGCTACGCGGCGCAGGAGAAGAACAAGGGCAAGTTCAAGCTGGTCGGGCTGAGCCTGAGCAACGAGAACTACGGCATCGGTCTGAAGAAGGGCGACAAGGAGCTCCAGACCAAGATCAACGCCGCGCTCAAGAAGATGGTCGAGGACGGCAGCTGGCAGAAGGCCGTGGACAAGAACCTCGGTCCGGCCAACTTCAAGAGCGAGCCTGCCCCGCAGATCACCGAAGGCAGCTGATTCATCGGTGAGGAGCGTCGCCGCCCGCCTGCCGCGGGCGGCGGCGCGCCTCACCGGCCATCCTGGGGAGAGCGCAGGGCATCGTGTTCGATTTTCTTGATTCCGGGCAGTACGACGTGCTCGGAGCCTTCTGGGTGACGGTTCAGCTCACCCTCTACTCGGCGGCCGGATCCCTGATCTGGGGCACCGCCCTGGCCGGGATGCGGGTCAGCCCGGTCCCGCTGCTGCGGGGCTTCGGCACCGCTTACGTCAACCTGGTCCGCAACACCCCGCTGACCTTGCTGATCATCGGCTGCTCGCTGGGACTCAACCAGACCCTCGGCATCGCTCTGGGCGGCGACACGTTCAAGGAGACCGGCTTCCGGCTCGCGGTCCTCGGACTGATCGCCTACACGGGAACCTTCGTCTGCGAGGCCCTGCGCTCCGGCATCAACACCGTGCCCGTCGGCCAGGCCGAGGCGGCCCGCGCGCTGGGGCTGAGCTTCTTCCAGGTGCTCACCCTGATCGTGCTCCCCCAGGCTTTCCGGGCGGTCGTCGCACCGCTCGCCAACGTACTGATCGCACTCACCAAGAACACCACGGTGGCGGCGACCATCGGCGTGGCCGAGGCGGCCCTGCTGATGAAGGAAATGCTCGAGAACGAGGCGCAGGCGGTCTTCGCGGTCTTCGCGGTCTTCGCCCTCGGTTTCGTCCTGCTGACCCTGCCCACCGGTCTTCTCCTGGGCTGGGTCGCCAAGCGAGTGGCGGTGAAGCGATGAGTTCCGTGCTGTACGACACCCCTGGCCCCAAGGCCAAGGCGCGCAACTGGATCTACAGCGGGATCTTCGTCGTGCTGTTCGGCCTCGTCCTGTGGTGGGCGCTGTCCCTCATGGGCGAGAAGGGCCAGCTCGACGCCGACAAGTGGTCCCCCTTCGTCACCGACAGCCGGGTCTGGACCACGTATCTGATCCCCGGCCTGCTGGAGACCCTCAAGGCGGGCGCGCTCGCCATGGTGATCGCCCTCCCGTTCGGCGCGCTGCTGGGCATCGGCCGGCTGTCGGACCACGCGTGGGTGCGGAGTGCGGTCGGCACGTGGGTCGAGTTCTTCCGTGCCATCCCGGTGCTGATGCTGATGCTGTTCGGCAACGCGCTGATGGCGCCGCAGTTCTTGGACGTGCCCTCCGACACCCGGCCCTTCTGGGCCGTGGTCACGGGCCTGGTCCTCTACAACTCGGCCGTCATCGCCGAGATCGTCCGGGCGGGCGTGCTCTCCCTGCCCCACGGCCAGAGCGACGCCGCCAAGGCGATCGGCATGCGCAAGGGCCAGACGATGTTCTACGTGCTGATCCCGCAGGCCGTGACGGCGATGCTGCCGGCCCTGGTCAGCCAGCTCGTGGTGATCCTCAAGGACACCGCGATCGGCGGCGCCCTGCTGGGCTTCGCGGAACTGCTCTCCACGAACCGGCAGATCTCGGCCAACTACAGCAACACCATTCCGACCCTCTTCGTGATCGCGCTGATCTACATCGTCGTGAACTTCGGCCTCACCACGTGTGCCTCCGTGCTGGAGGGACGACTGCGGAAGTCGAAGAAGAGCACCGGCGCGGTGGTCGGCGTCAACGATGTCAACGACATGGCCACCGGGGCGAACTCGGGCGGAATCTGACCGCCCTCCCGGTTCGGGTTCAGGCCCTTCGAGGGCCGATGTACGGTCAGTCATAGTGCGTAGCCCGTGTGGTGCGGCGGAACTCATCCGCCGCACCACACTGCGTTGTACCGACCGATACGGCTTCCGGCTTCGGCGGTGACCGGGCCTGAGGAGTGCCGAGCGATCCGGTCCGTCAGTAGGACCTTGTGATGATGCCGCCGCCCTTTACCGAAGTGAGCGGCGGGCAGGCGATGAAGGAAAAATCACCGTCGTCCTTCCACGTCACCGAATGGACGGTGACGTCGGGGCCGCCATCGTCACGCGTGCAGATGACGGCCGCCTTGTAGTGTCCGCCATTGCTGTGACTGCATGTGGCTAACCAGCCCCCACCGGTCCAGGACTTGTGGTTGGTGCACCCGGTCGGCCAGCCCGTAGGGGCCGCGGTCGCCGCGCCTTGAAGTCCGAGGAGTGCCATCGCCGCACCGGCGAGCAGTGCCGTGTACCGCTTCTTCATTGTCGCCCATCCTTTTCTCGGTCGATCCGGATATTCCCAGGGGCGGGAGGCAGCCGCCGCGAGGAGTCCGCCGCATTCGATTCGAGCGACGCGCTCCCCCGGCTGCGCATGAATGACTCCTCCGCTCCCCCGCACGGCCTTGACGGTTCCACGCCCGCCGGAACCGGGCAACCGGAAAAGGGAACTCCTGAGGGTTACTTGAGCATCACATTTCCCGGCCACGGAAAGGAGCGGGGAAAAATGCTGATCAGCCCACCCTGAAGAAAAACAGGGGGAGGAATTCCGAAAAACTGGCCGAATCACGAAGGGGTGAATTCAGGCCGCGCGGTGTCGATAATCGGGCTTTCGGGCGGCGACGCCCGCGATGAAGGCACGATCCGACCCCGCGGAACAGCCGGGCCGTTCCGCGGCCGGGCGGTCCGCGGCGGTGCCGGTCCCGGTGGAACGGGCGGCCACTTCGGAATTTGCGCTTCCAGTTACCGCTCTGCCGACCGGTGTCACTTGACGCAGGCACCTACAGTGGGTTGCATACGTTCTGTGATCACATACCGGACATCGGGAGCCGCGCCATGGACCCGGTGATCGTCGTCGGCGCGGGACCCGTCGGGCTGTCCCTGTCGCTCGCCCTGGCGGGTGCGGGCGTGCCCTCCGTCGTGCTCGACGAAGGGCCCGGCAAGGAAGAGGTCCGCCCGGCCCGTACCGTCGTCCTGCACGCCGAAACGGCGGCCATGGCGCACCGGCTGGGCTGTACGACGCTGCGCGACGAGGGGGCGCACTTCGCCGCCTGGCGCACGATGCACCGGCGCCGGCCCGACCGGCGGATCACCTTCGAGGACCACCCGGCCCCGCTGCACGTGCCGCAGCACGCGCTGGCGCGCGGACTGCGCGACGCCGCCGTGGCCCACCCGCTCGTCCAGCTGGTCACCGACAGCAAGGTGGACTCCCTGGAGCAGGACGGACGGGGCGTCACCGCGCACACCCGGGGCGCCGAGACCACCTGGTGGCGCGGGAGTTACCTGGTCGGCTGCGACGGCGCCCGATCCACCGTGCGCAAGCTGCTCGGCATCCGCTTCCCGGGCCGCACCGCCGTGGAGCGGCACGCCGTGGCCGCGCTGCGCACCGAACTACCGTGGCCCGGCGAGGCCTTGCTGCACCGCAGCCCGCCGCAGGAGGTCACGTCGCGGCCGCTGCCCGACGGGGTGTGGCGGCTGGACTGGTTGCTCCCGCCCCGCGGGGAACTCGTGACTCCCGACGCGCTGGTGACTCTGATCCGCGACACCCTCGCGGAGTGGTGCGGCGGCACGACACCCCCGTACGACCTCATCGACACCGGGGTCCACACCCTGCACCACCGCCTCGCCCGCCGCTGGCGCGACGGCCGCGCCTTCCTCGCCGGAGACGCCGCGCACCTGCTGGGCGCGCTCGGCACCCAGGGTGTCGAGGAGGGGCTCCGGGACGCCGAGAACCTGGCGTGGAAGCTCTCCCTGGCCTGGCACCAGGGGGCCTCCGAGGCCCTGCTCGACAGCTACGAGGGCGAGCGGCGCACCGCGGTCGCCTCCCGGCTGCGCGCGGCCGACCAGGCGATTCCGTCGCTGCGGGCCGGGGGCGGCCTGCGCACCTACCTCCCCGGCGCCGCGCGCTCCGCCCAATCCCTGCTCACCGACGGCCACCTGGGGCGCGGGCCGCTGGGCGCGGAACCCACGTACGCCCCGCCGGTCGCCGTCCGTGAGGTGCCGACGGCCACGGAGCCGGGCGGTCCGGTGGCGAACGTCCCGGTGACCGCGCCCGACGGGGCGACCGTGCCCCTGCGGGACCTGCTCGGGCAGGGCCGGCTGCTGGTGGTCCTGGTGGCTCCCGGCACCGGGGTGTGGGACCGGCGGCACTGGCTCGGCGCCGGGCTGATGCCCCGCCTCGCGGCGGCGGTGAGCGCCCTCCCGGTCCGCACCGACCTGCTGGTCGCGGACAGCTACCCGGGCGCCCCGGCGCACACCGTGCTGCTGGTGCGGCCGGACGGACACCTGGCGGCGACCTTCGCGGGGGTCCGCCCGGCGGAGCTGTACGAGGCGGCGGACACGGTACGGGCGGGGGTGCCCGCGTCCCGGGTGCCGGCGCCCTCCACGACGACACCGGCGCCCACACCCACGCCGACACCGACACCGACACCGACACCGACACCGACCGTGGTGATCGATTGACCGTCTCCGGGACTCCGTGGTTCACTCGCGGAATGACCGGCAACGACGTACGCCTGTGGCGGAGGGTCCATATGGACCTGCTCCGCTACGCGGGCTGCGTGTGTCGCCCTTCCTGCTGATTCGCCCTTCCCTCCGCGCGCCCCGTGCCGTCCACCGGCCTGCGCGCACCTCCGCGAACCCAGGAACGGTCCCCTTTCATGCCTGCACCCGTATCCGCACCCGCGTACGCCCCGGAGTCCGGCCCGGCGGCCGGGGGCCCCACGGCCGCCGAGCTCCTCGACTTCGCCCTCCGCACGGCGGCCGACCCCACGGTCGTGGCCTCGCTGCCGCTCGATCCCGAGGGCCGCACCTGGATCCGGCTGGACGGGCCGGGCGGCAGTGAGGCATGGCTGATCGGCTGGCCGCCGGGCACCGGCACCGGCTGGCACGACCACGCCGAATCGCGGGGCGCGTTCGCCACCGCCCGGGGCCGCCTCGTCGAGCACTCGCTGACCGTGCGCCTGCCCTCGGAAGGCTGGAAGTCCCTGGAACTGGCCCCGGACGTCGACCGCCGCCGCACCCTGGCCGCGGGTTCGGGGCGCGCCTTCCGGGAACATCACGTGCACGAGGTCCTCAACGAGTCGCAGGCCGAGCACGCCATCTCCGTGCACGCCTACTACCCGCCGCTCCCGCTGATCCGCCGCTACAGCCGCAGCGGCCCGGTGCTCAGCCTGGAGCACGTCGAGCGTCCGGCGGACTGGCAGTGAGCGCCCCGGTCGGCATCGACGAGCTGCTGGAGCGGGTCCGCGCGGGCTACACCCGCGTGGATGCGCGGGAGGCGTACGCCGCCTCCCGCGCCGGGGCCCTCCTGGTGGACATCCGCTACCAGGCCCTGCGCGAGCGGGACGGGCTGATCCCGGGCGCGCTGGTGGTCGAGCGCAACGAGCTGGAGTGGCGCCTGGACCCACGGGGCAGCCACCGCCTCCCCGAAGCCACGAGCCACGACCTCCAGGTGGTGGTGATCTGCAACGAGGGCTACGCGTCCAGCCTCGCCGCGGCCTCGCTCCACGCGCTGGGCCTGCGCCGCGCGACGGACCTGACCGGCGGCTTCCAGGCCTGGAAGTCGTCCGGCCTCCCGGTCACACCCGCCTGACACTCCCCCCGCGCCTCGAGCCCCGCCGGCATTCGAGGCGCTCTTTCAGCCTCGCCGGCGTTTGAGGCGCGGGGGTCCGGGGGCAGCGCCCCCGGCAACGGCGCCGCACAGGCAGTGCTTCGGGGGGAGGGGGCTACCCCCTCCCCGTGGCGACATCCACCGGAGGTACCCGCAACGCCACCCGGCCCGGGAGGGCAGTGGCCGCCAGTGCCAGCACCCCGGCCACCCCCACCACCGCCGCGTAAGCCACCGGCAGCACCGCGGGCGCCGCCGCCCCCGTCATGCCCACGCTGAACGCGGTCAGTACCGCCAGCGCGATCCCCGAACCCAGCGCCGTCCCGATCAGAACCACCGCCAGCGACTCCGTCCGCAGCATCCGCAGCACCTGCCGGCGCTTCGCCCCGGCCAGCCGCAGCATCGCGAACTCCCGGAACCGCTCGGCGGTCGACATCGCGAGCGTGTTCACCACCGCGATCGCGGTGAAGGCCAACACCAGCCCCATCGCCAGCAGGTTGATCTCTGCACCGGCGTCCTGCCGCTCCGCCCGTGCCTCGTCGGCGTCCGCCGCGGACAGCACCTGTACGCCCGGGAACGACCGCACCGCCGCGGCCAGTTGATCCCGTCCGGTCCCCGAACCCGGTTCCGCCGCCACCAGCACGCCGCCGGCCAGCGGATTGTCCGCGTGCGCGGCCACCAGCCCGTGCGGCAGCGTCAGATCGCCGAAGCCGAGCCCCCGCGCGTACACGGCCGAGACCGTCAGCGTGACCGGGGTTCCGTCCCCCAGTGTCAGCTTCAGCGGGCTCCCCGGCTTCAGCCCCAGCTGGTCGGCGGCGAGTTCGCTCACCGCCGCGCTCGCCTCGCCGAAGCCGTCCAGGCTGCCGCCGGTGACCTCGGGGTCCCAGGTCCGGGCCAGCCCGGCCGGGGTCACGCCCTGCGCGGCGTACTTCGTCAGCCCCACCCGTACCGACGTGTGCACGATCTCGGTGGCCGCCGCGACCCCCGGGGTACGCCGGATCCGCTCGGCGGCCTCCCGCGTGACCCGGGACCCTGCGCGGCCAGTAGCCACTGGGCCCGGATCCCGTCGCGGGCCTGGGCCCGGGCGGCGTCCCCGAGCGTCGGGGTGATGAAGAGCACGGTGCAGGTCATGCCGATCAGCAGCGCGAGCGGGGTGACGGCGGAGGCCATGCGCGTGGCGTTCCCGCGCAGGTTGGCGGTGGCCAGGTGGCCGCCCGGGCCGGCCAGCCGCAGCGGTCCGGCGAGCAGCCCGGTGGCGCCCCGTACGAGCAGCGGGCCGAGCAGCGAGACCGCCCCGGCCAGCACCACCACGGCGAGGAAGGTGACCGGGGTGGAGGCCGGTTCGGTGCGCAGCGAGCCGAGTACGACGACCAGCACCGCCCCGCCCGCCAGCAGCAGCACCCCGAGCACGCTGCGGATCCAGCCGGGCCGCCCCCGCTCGACGGCGGCTTCGGCGAGCGCCTCGGCCGGGCGGATCCGGGCAATCCGGCGGCCGGTGATCCGGGCGGCGGCCCAGGCTCCGAGCAGGCCGGCGGCGACGGCCGCGAACATCGGGACGATGCCGGCGGTGCGCTCCAGGGTGACGGGGACGACCCCGCTGTCGACGAACCGGCCGTGCAGCCAGGCGGCGAGCGGCACCCCGGCGAGCGCTCCGGCGACGCCTGCGGCCAGGCCGACGAGCAGCGCTTCCCGGCCGATCATGCGCCGTAGCTGCCCCGGGGTGGCGGCGATGGCCCGCAGCAGGGCGAGTTCGCGGTAGCGCTGCCGGACGGAGAGCGCGAAGGTGCCGACGACCACGAGGATCGCGACGAGCAGCGAGGTGCCGCCCATCGCGCCGCCCATGGAGACCAGTGTGATGCGGGCGCCGGCGGCGCCCGGGAATTCGACGGGGCCGCGCTCGCCGCCCGTGGCGACCCGTGCGGTGGTGCCCTGCAGCGCCCGCTCGACCCGGGCGGCGAGCTCGGTGGCGGCGACACCGGGTGCGGGCAGTACCCCGATGGCGCTGACCTGGCCGTCGCGGGCGGCGAGCCGCTGGGCCTCGTCGTCGCCGAAGAAGAGCGCGCTCTGCTGGGCGAGGTCGCCCCGGTCCGTCGTCGCGACCCCGCTGACCCGGTACGTCCTGGGTTCGCCGGTGGACTGCACGGCGAGCTCGGAGCCGGGCTTCAGCCCGGCGCGGGCGGCCAGCGCACGGTCGACGACGACCTCGCCGCCGCTCTGCGGGGCACGGCCCTCGGTGAGGGTGAAGGGGGTCAGTGCGGCGGAGCTCCAGGCGTGCCCGTACGAGGGCACCGGCCCGCCGGGGGCCTTGACCAGGGGGACGGCCTGGAAGGTGAGCTCGGGGACGGCCCGTTCGACGCCGGGCACGGCGCGGACCGTGTCCACGGTGGCGGCGGGGAGCCAGGCCCGCTCGGCGACGGGCTTGGCCTTGTGCTTGGTCTTGGTGCGTCCGCCCTTCTTCTCCTTGACCGTGGTCTCGTGGACGTTCTGGTCGGCGGAGACGAGGATCGGCGTGGCCGCGTAGCGCTCGGTGCCGATCTTTCCGCGGAGTCCCGTTTCCAGGAGCGTCCCGCAGGCGGTGACGAGGGCGGCCGCGCACAGCAGTGCGACGAAGGCGCCGAGGAAGCCGGCCTTGCGGTCCCTGACGGTCTGAAGGGCGTAACGCAGCATCATGCGGCCAACTCTGCCGCCGTGCCCGGCGCCTGACACTGGCGTACCCAGGCGTCCGGTCCCGGGGGCTACCCCCACCCCGGGCCCACCGGCTCACTCCCCCGGGTACCCGAGGTCGTCGGCGTCCTCGCCCTCCGTCTCCAGGGCGCGGCGCACCACCCGCAGGGCCATGCCCTCCGGGTATCCCTTGCGGGCGAGCATCCCGGCGAGGCGCCGGATCCGCTTGTCCCGCTCCAGGCCCCGGGTGGAACGGAGCTTGCGCTCCACGAGTTCCCGGGCGGTCTGCTCCTCCTGGTCGGAGTCCAGCAGCTCCAGGGCCTCCTCCACGAGGGTGGCGTGCACCCCCTTGGTCCGGAGCTCCTGGGCCAGCGCCCGGCGGGCCAGGCCCCTGCCGCGGTGCCGGGACTCGACCCAGGCACCGGCGAAGGCCGCGTCGTCGATCAGGCCCACCTCCTCGTACCGGGAGAGGACCTGCTGCGACACCTCCTCGGGAATGCCCCGCTTGTGCAGGGCGTCCGCGAGCTGGCGCCGGGTACGCGGGCTCCCGGTGAGCAGGCGCAGACAGATCGCCCGCGCCTGCTCCTCGGGGCTCTGGGGCGGCAGCTCCGAACGGCCCTCACGGCCGCCTCGGCGCTCGCCGCCCCCTTCCTGCTCCCGCACGGGTCAGCTCTTGGCCACGGCGGCCTTGGCCGTCGTCTTGGCCTTCGATGCCGGGGCGGGCACGGCGGTGGCCGCGGCGTCGGCCGCGTCCGTACCGGCTTCGGCGGCGGCGTCCTTGCGGACACCCACGCCCAGCTTCTCCTTGATCTTCCGCTCGATCTCGTTGGCGAGGTCGGGGTTGTCCTTCAGGAAGTTGCGGGCGTTCTCCTTGCCCTGGCCGAGCTGGTCGCCCTCGTACGTGTACCAGGCGCCGGCCTTGCGCACGAAGCCGTGCTCCACGCCCATGTCGATCAGGCCGCCCTCGCGGCTGATGCCCTGGCCGTAGAGGATGTCGAACTCGGCCTGCTTGAACGGGGGCGCGACCTTGTTCTTGACGACCTTGACGCGGGTGCGGTTACCGACCGCGTCCGTGCCGTCCTTGAGGGTCTCGATGCGGCGGATGTCGAGGCGCACGGAGGCGTAGAACTTCAGCGCGCGACCACCGGTGGTGGTCTCGGGCGAGCCGAACATCACACCGATCTTCTCGCGGAGCTGGTTGATGAAGATCGCGGTGGTCTTGGACTGGTTGAGCGCACCGGTGATCTTCCGGAGTGCCTGGCTCATCAGCCGGGCCTGGAGACCGACGTGCGAGTCGCCCATCTCACCCTCGATCTCCGCGCGCGGCACGAGGGCCGCCACGGAGTCGATGACGATCAGGTCGAGGGCACCGGAGCGGACCAGCATGTCCACGATCTCCAGCGCCTGCTCGCCGGTGTCCGGCTGCGACAGGATGAGGTTGTCGGTGTCGACGCCGAGGGCCTTCGCGTACTCGGGGTCGAGCGCGTGCTCGGCGTCCACGAAGGCGACGGTGCCGCCGGCCTTCTGCGCGTTGGCCACGGCGTGCAGGGTCAGGGTCGTCTTACCGGAGGACTCCGGGCCGTACACCTCGATCACACGGCCGCGGGGCAGCCCGCCGACGCCGAGGGCGATGTCCAGCGCGGTCGACCCGGTGGGGATGACCTCGATGGGGTCGTTCGGCTTGTCGCCGAGGCGCATGACCGCACCCTTGCCGAATTGCCGTTCAATCTGTGCGAGAGCGGCGTCGAGAGCCTTCTCGCGGTCGGTGCCTGCCATGGGTTCCACCCGGTTTGCTTGAGTCGATCGCTTCACGTCACTGACGCTAATGCCTGCCACTGACAATGCGCCTCCACGAGCGTTTCGGCTGTGGATAACTCATCAGAATGGATGTTCGATTTTCCTGTCAAGCGCGCCACTCTCACCGGGCCGCCCCGCCGGCCTCGGCACCCTCCTCGGTGAGGTGACCCGCACCGTCCGCCACCACGGGCGCCGGGCTACTCGTCCTCGTCCGTGACCGTGTCCCAGGCCGCCAGCGGGGTCCCCGCTGCGGTCAGGACCTCCAGCACCCGGCATTCCATGAGCTCGGCAGCGGCGAAGAGCCGCCGGCGGACGTGCTCCGAGTCTTCGGGCGGGAAGCCGATCCGGATCTGGTGGGGGCGGGACGCGTCGTAGGTGAGCAGCCAGTCGGTGTCGACGGTCGCGAAATGGTCCTGCCCCGTCTCGTCGTGCTCCGATCGCCACGTGCCCCGGTCCGTGGTGGGGGCCAGTGCCGCGCGGAGGAGCCTCAGCCGCTCTTCGTGGGGCAAGGGCCCCTCGGACAGGCGCAGGCACCGGTCGACGCGGGGCCGGAAGGCGTTGAACCAGGGCGCCAGGTCCGGCTCCATGGTGCCGAGCAGGCCGGAGCGGACGCGGCCGGCGGCCCAGCCCTCGATGAACCCGGCCGCGCCCGTGCGGTGCGTCTCGTACCAGCCCTCGCTGCTCCACACGACGACGGGCCACTCCTCGGGCGCCCCGCCGGTGAGCCAGCACAGCCGATCGGCGTCCATGGTGGTACCCCAGATCAGCAGCCCTCCCGGCGCCGGGTGCAGCGGGTACGGGTAGCGCTCCCGGTCCGGTTCGGGCGATCCCGGCGGGTGAGTGCGCTGCCACTCGATGCCGTTGTACTCGCTCGTGCCGAACGGTGTCTGCAGGTAGAGGAAGTCGCAGAACTCCCCCCATCCGTAGGTGGCGACCAGCCGCTTGTAGTCGTCGGGCAGCCGTACCCCGACCGCCGTCTCGGCGGCGTTCCAGTCGCCACGGGCGTCGACGGGCACGGTCGGCGGCGTCACGAGCCGCGCCAGGGTGTCGCCGTACCCGGCCTGCCCGGCCTGTCCGGCCTGCCCGGTCACGGCAGGTCGCGCAGTACGAGCGCCTCCGCGAAGGGCCTGCCGGTCCGCTTCGCGTACGCCATCCGCTCCCGCACCTCGTGCAGGGTGCGCGGCCGGTAACCCGGTCCGCCGCAGCAGCTCTTGTGGAAACGCACACCCGCGTTCAGCAGTACGCCGAGCGTCCGCCATGCCGCGGCCTCCCGGCGCCGGGGCACGGCGAAGGCCGAGCCCGCATGGACCAGGGTTCCCGCACACCGCGGGCAGATCCGCTCCCGGTCCCTGTCGTAGGGCTGCTTGTACGAGGCCCGGCAGGGCAGGCAGACGTAGGAGGTCTTCGCATGAGCCACGCCGGCAGGGTAGGCAGCATCCCGCGCCGGGATCGACACGATTACCGGGGCCCCGGGGCCCCGGACGTCGCGGTGGACCGGCGCAGGGGGCCTCAGTCGCCGGAGAAGCCCCAGAACCGGATCTCCTCCGGCCTGCCGTGAGCATCGTGCAGGACCGCGCATCTGCCGACCCACCGCCGGTCGGCAAGCGGTTCCATGAGCTGCACGTGTGCGCGCGTGAGGCGGTCGGTCCCGGTCAGCCGGTACGCCTCGGCAGGCTGGACGGGCTGCACGGTGCCGTGGCCGGGAGACTCACCCGGCCGCACCATCCTGTGCATGTCCAGGATCGAGTGCGTCCCTCCTCCTGGACCTGCTCGTCCTCCCACCAGCAGGCCGATCGTGGACGGCCGGCCTCTGGCCTCCCCTGCCTCGTCCTCGTCCTCGTCCCAGGGATCCCAGTGGTAGTCGTGCTCCTCGAAGACTCTCTGTCTCAGGGCATCCAGCGCCGCTCCGAGATCCTCCTGGCAAGGAACGCAGTACTCCCACCCCGACGCACCCACGACAGCCCCGCCTCCGCATCCGGTACCGACACTCCGGCGGAAGCCAGCAGCAGCCACCGACAAGGGCTCTGTCGGCTACGCCGGCTCCGTCACTTGTGCGCCAGGGCCGCCTTGATCATCGTGACGGTGCTCACCAGCTTGGGGAGGCCTTCCGTCTGGACCCCCGTGATGCCCCGGGAGACCTGGCCCCCGTCCTTCTTCGCGGCCCCGTCGGCGCATTCGCCCGCCCCCCGCCTGAATCCGCCGAGGGCCTCCTTCCAGTACCGCTGGGCGGCTTCGTCCGGGATCGGGTCGAGCTTCTCGGCCTTGGCGGTCTGGGCCAGCAGGTCCTGGCAGGCGGGCCCTTGGACGTCGATCGTGCGCATGCTCACCTCGTTGACCCGGCCGGCGTCCTCGTTCAGCTTCCTGATCTGGGCCTCGCCTCCCGAGCTGTACCACTCCTCCAGCCGCTCGGCCGGGGTCTGGGAACAGCCTCCGAGCAACAGCGTGACGGCTGCGGCGGAGACGACGGCGGTGACGCGGGTCGCTGCGGGGACACGCACACGGAATCTCATGGAACCTGGAACCCCCCTGGATCGGTCCGACCGATGCTGCCAGGGACGCTCCGGGCCCGTGCACCTCGTGATGGTTTCGTGACGGGTCGTCGGTCAGAGGGAGATCGCCGTCCCGAGGGATTCGGCGCACAGGAACTTGGGCGCGCCCTCCTCGTAGAAGACGTCGAGGGCGGTGATCGTGAATCCCGCCGCCGCCACCAGGTCCGGGGCGGAGCGGGTGAGGTGGCAGCCGCCCAGGAGCCGCATGTTCAGCGGTTCGAGCCGTCGCTGCAGGCGGCGCACGCGCCAGTCGCCTTCCGGGGCGAGCCCGTGTTCGACGAAGTGCAGGGTCCCGCCGGGCTTGAGTACGCGGCGCAGCTCGCGCAGGGCGGCCACGGCGTCCGGGATGGTGCACAGCGTCCAGGTGGACAGCGCGGAGTCGAAACCGCCGTCCTCGAAGGGGAGCGACTGGCCGTCCAGGCCGGCCCGCCGGACGGGGACGCGGGCGCCGCGCACGCGCTCCGCGGCCAGCCGCCACGCGACGTCGGACGGCTCCACCGCCGACACGCCTGTGACGGCCTGCGGGTAGAAGGGGGCGTTGTGCCCCGCGCCGAAGCCGATCTCGACGACCTCGCCCGCCAGCCCCGCGCAGACCCTGCGGCGCAGCGGCCGGGCCATCCTGGCCCCGCAGGCGACGTTGAGGATCCGCGGCACTGCCTGCTCGGCGTAGAATCCCATGGCGGCCTCCGCGTCTCGCCCCTCCTCCTCAGGATGGCACCGCGGCCCCGCGCCCACGAACGCCCCACCCGAGTGACAACCCAGGGTTGACACTCGCCGAAGTGTCAACCTACGGTTGCACTTATGACGAACCCTTCGGTGGAACCCGTTCGCATGACCAATCCGGTACGCCTCGACGACCTGATCGAGGCCATCAACAAGGTCCACACCGAGCCCCTGGAGCAGCTCAGCGGCGCCGTCGTCGCGGCAGAGGCTCTCGGGGACGTCGCGGACCACCTCATCGGCCACTTCGTCGACCAGGCCCGCCGCTCCGGCGCCTCCTGGACCGACATCGGCCGCAGCATGGGCGTCACCCGCCAGGCGGCCCAGAAGCGCTTCGTCCCCAAGGCGGACAAGGAGGGCGCCGGCGGCCTCGACCCGAACGCGGGCTTCGGCCGCTTCACCCCCCGCGCCCGCAACATCGTCATGACCGCCCAGAACGAGGCCCGCGCCGCCGGCAACACCGAGATCCGCACCGAGCACCTGGTCCTGGGCCTGCTCGCCGAACCCGAGGGCCTCGCCGGGTACGCCCTGCGCGCCCAAGGGGTCGCGGCGGACGACGTACGCGCCGCCGTGACCGCCCTGCTGCCCCCGGCCCAGCCGGAGGTCCCCGACCTGATCCCCTTCGACGCGTCCGCGAAGAAGGCCCTCGAGCTCACCTTCCGCGAGGCCCTTCGCCTGGGCCACGACTTCGTCGGCACGGAGCACGTCCTGCTCGCGCTCCTGGAGCTGGAGAACGGCGAGGGCCCGCTGAGCGGCCTCGGTCTGGACAAGGCCGCCGTCGAGACGACCGTCAGCGAAGCCTTGGCAGCCGTACGCGTCGTCGCGGACGAGAAGTAGAGGAATCCGCGTCCTGGGTCAGTTCGTAGCGCTTGACGTACGCACCCAGGAAGGCCTGCAGCGTGGCGACGGCCGGGATCGCGATGAGCGCCCCGACCGCGCCCAGCAGGGCGGTGCCCGCGATGACCGATCCGAAGGCCACCGCCGGATGGATGTCCACGGTCTTCGAGGTCAGCTTCGGCTGGAGGACGTAGTTCTCGAACTGCTGGTAGATCACCACGAAGCCCAGTACGTACAGCGCGTACCAGGGGTCCACGGTGAAGGCGAGCAGGACCGGCAGCGCGCCCGCGAGATAGGTGCCGATGGTGGGGACGAACTGCGAGACCAGCCCCACCCACACGGCGAGCGCGGGCGCGTACGGCACCCCGAGGACCGCCAGCACGATGTACGTCGCGACACCGGAGATCAGAGCCATCAGCCCGCGCGAGTAGAGGTAGCCGCCCGTCTTGGCGACGGCGATCTCCCAGGCGCGCAGCACCTCGGCCTGCTTCGCGGGCGGCAGTACGGAGCACAGCGCGCGCCGCAGCCGCGGTCCGTCGGCGGCGAAGTAGAAGGAGAACAGTCCGATCGTCAGGAGCTTGAAGAGTCCGCCGAGCACCGTGGCGGAGACGTCGAGCACGCCGGACGCGCTGTTCTGCACGTACTTGCGCAGCCAGTCGGAGCGCAGCACGCTCTCCTGGATCTCCAGCCGGGACAGTTCGGTGTGGAAGGTGGAGTTGATCGCTTTGATCACCGAGTCGAGATAGCCCGGGAAGCCCTCGACCATGGCGACGATCTGCCCGGCGAGCAGCGAGCCGAGCAGCGCGAGGAAGCCGGCGGTCACGACGAGCACCGCGAGGAACATCACGAAGGTGGCGACCCCGCGGCGCATGCCGCCGGCCGCCATCCTGGCCACCGCCGGTTCGATCGCGAGCGCGAGGAAGAACGCGATCAGGACGTTGACGAGGAGGCCTATCAGCTGGTGGAAGGCCCAGCTGCCGAGCTGGAAACAGGCCACGAGGGCCAGTACGAGGATCACGGCGCGCGGTAGCCAGCGCGGCATGCGCGCGTCGTCCGCGGCGGGGGCCGCACCGGACGGCGGTGGAGCCGGCGGCGCGGGCGGACCCGGCCGGCCCGGCTGACCCGGCTGACCCGGCGATTCCGGCTCCTCCGCCTGCACCGGCGGTGTCACTCCCCGCGCGTCGGCGGACTGGTCGGTCGTCTCTTCGCTGGCTGCCACGGCGCCAAGTCTGTCCCACCCGCGCCCGCCACCGCGAAACAGCGCACCGGGTCAGCGCAGCGACGCGGGCACGTCCATCGCCGAACACACCGCGCGCCACACGTCCTTGGTCTCCCAGCCCGCGTCCAGCGCCTGGTGGACGGTCCGTCCGCCCAGCTCCGTCATGACGTGGTCCCGCGCGAAGGAGTCGGCATAGCCCGCACCGAAGTGCTCCGCCATCCGTTCCCAGAAAATCGTCAACCGCATGCCCCCAGTATCCCGCCCCGGGAGAGTGCACCGCCCGCGTTCGGGCCTCCCCGCCGCACCACCGCGTCCTAGGTTGCACGCATGCCCGGAGACGAAGCTTCCCCGCAGACCCCACACCCCTCGCAGACCCAGCCGTCCCCCCAGCCCCCGCAGACCCCGCTGGCCCGCGCCGAGGGGTTCATCTGGCTCACGGCCCGCGTGCTGGAGCAGCGGCGGTTCGCGTTCCACTTCCTCGGCGGGGACGCCGACCCGGTGGACACGGCCCTCGGTTCGTATCTCAACGCCGACGGAGGCTACGGTCACGCACTCGATCCGGATCTTCGCGGTCCGCTCAGCCAGCCCCTGCACACCGCGCAGGCGCTGCGCGTGCTCGACAGCCTGGGCCGCTGCGCCGGGCAGCGCATCGAGCGGCTCTGCCGCCACCTGACCGGGGTCTCCACCGCGGACGGCGCGCTTCCGGTGGTCTTCCCGGCCCCCCGCGACTATCCCGCGGCCCCCTACCACCCGATGCACGACGACCCGCCGGGCGAGCTGCTGACCACGGGCCCGGTCGTCGGCGTACTGCACCGCAACCGGGTCTGGCACGCCTGGCTCTTCCGGGCCACGGACTTCTGCTGGGACCGGGTCGAGAACCTGCGCCACTCGCACCCGTACGAGGTCCAGAGCGCGGTGGCCTTCCTCGACGGCATCCCCGACCGGGCACGCGCGGCGGCGGCCGCGGACCGGCTGGGCCGGCTGGTGCGCGAGCAGAAGCTCGTGGTGCTCGATCCGGTGCGGCGGGCGGAGTACCCGGAGGCGCCCGGCTACGCGCCGGGCGAGCGGCTGTACCCGCACGACTTCGCCCGGCGGCCGGAGTCGCTGGCCCGCGGCTGGTTCACCGACGCGGAGCTGCGCCGCTCACTGGACTTCCTGGCCTCCGAGCAGCAGCCGGACGGCGGCTGGCCGGTGCGCCGGCGGGCCTGGGCGCCGGGGAGTTCGCTGGAGCGGCGGCCGATCGCCACCCTGGAGGCCCTGCTCACCCTGCGGGCGTACGGGCGCCTGCCCGCCGAGGTCAGCCCCCCAGGGCCCGTACCCCCGCGGTGACGACGACGGCGGCCGCGACCACGACCAGGAACGGGGCGCGCAGCAGCAGCGCCAGCCCGGCGGCCGCGAGTCCGGCGGCGCGGGCGTCGACGACGAGGGCGGACCCGGTGCTGAAGGTCTGCTGGGCGGTGAGCGCGGCGAGCAGGGCGACCGGCAGCAGGGCCGCCAGGCGGCGCACGAGCGGCCGTTCCAGGGCCCCGGCGGGGACGAGCAGCCCGGCGAGCTTGACGGCGTAGCAGCCGACGACGGTGAGGCCGATGGCGATCCAGACGTTCACGAGCGGCGCCCCTTCATCCACAGCACGACGGGGGCGGCCAGGGCCGCGATCAGCACGGGCACCCCGGCGGGCAGTACGGGCAGGAAGCCGAGCCCGAGGACGAGCGCGAGGGCGGCGACGGCCCGCTCGGTGGAGGTCTTCAGCATCGGTGCCAGCAGCGCCAGGAACACGGCGGGTCCGGCGGCGTCCAGGCCCCACGCCCTCGTGTCCCCGATCGCCTCGGCGCCGAGCGCGCCGAGCAGGGTGGTGAGGTTCCACAGCACGTAGAGGGTGAGCCCGGTGACGGTGAAGCCGAGCCGGGCCGACTTCCGGTCGGGCTGGGCCAGCGCGACGGCGGTGGTCTCGTCGATCACCCAGTGCGCGGCGAGGGGCCGCACGGGGCGGGGCAGCTTGAGCAGCTGCGACAGGCGCAGTCCGTAGAAGGCGTTCCGGGTCCCGAGGAAGAAGGCCCCGGCGGCGGCGGTGAACGGGTTCCCGCCCGCCGCGAGCGCCCCGACCAGGGCGAACTGCGAGGCGCCGGTGAAGACGAGCAGGCTGAGCACACAGGCTTGGAGGGTGCTGATGCCGGCCCCCGCGGCGGTCACGCCGAAGGCGAACCCGGACAGTCCGACGGCCACGCCGACCCCGAGCGCGTCGCGTACGACGGCGGCGCGCGGCCGCTCGTCGGGCGCCGGTGTCTCACATATCTCTGGTTCTGTGACCAGCTGGTTCTCTCGCACGCTCCGAAGCTACGGGGTGCCCGCCGGGTGGGTCTTGTACGTTCTTGCGCGCGCCCGGCGTCAGTCGCGCCGCCGCACGGGTTCCCCGAGCAGCGCGGTCAGCTCCCCCTCGACGGCGGCCGACACCATGACCGGCACCCTAGACGGCCCGCTCCCGCCGGTACGCGCCGGGCGGCACCCCCACGATCCGGGTGAAGTGCCGGTTCAGGTGCGGCTGGTCGGTGAAGCCCACGGTGACAGCCGCCTCCGCGGGGGCCGTGCCCGCGTCGAGAAGCCGGCGCGCCCGCCGGACGCGGGCGTCGGTCAGCCAGGTGTGCGGCGGCATCCCGTACCGCTCGCGGAAGGCCCGCAGCAGGGCGAAGGGGCTCGTGCCCAGCTCCGCGGCGAGCTGCTCCAACGACGGCGGGGCGGCCATCCGCTCCTGCAGGACGGCCCGGGCGGCCTCCGCGTCGGCGCCGCCCGCGCCACGGACCGTACGGGCGGGCATCGGTCCGGCGTGCCGGGTCAGCATCCGTGCCACCAGGCCCCGCAGCAGCGTGTCGGCGGCCAGCGCGTTCCCCGTCTCGGCGGCCCGGTGGATCTCGGTGATCGTCCGGGCTCCCTGCGGGTCGGTGACCATGTCGGTGGTGAAGCCCGGGGTGCCGCGCAGGATGCCGATCTCGTCGGCGACCTCGACGATCAGGCCGCGCGAGGGGTAGAGGGTGGCGTAGGCCCAGCCCTCGGGCACCCCGGCGCGCGCGGTGTGCGGTACCTCGGGGTTGATCAGGACCACACTGCCCGGTCCGGCGTGCACGACGTGGCCGGGCAGCCCCACCTCCTCGACGCCGCCGGTGACCGCCGCGAGGACGTACCCGTCGTGGGCGTGGCGCGGGAAGGTGTGGCGTACGTAGTGGGCGCGCAGCAGGTCCAGCCCCGGCAGTTCCGCGTACTGCCAGTGCCGTGCCCACTCCCGGCGGCCCCCGGCGCCCTCGTCCGTCCCCATCCCCCCATTCTGCGCCCCCGCGCCGACTCACGTTTCCCCAGGTCCGGACACGTTGTCAGTGGCCGGGTGCACGATGGGGGCATGGCAGGCGCTGCGCTCGACTCGTTCTCCCCCGCGACCCGCTCGTGGTTCACGGGGGCCTTCGTCACGCCCACCGACGCGCAGGAGGGCGCGTGGCGGGCCATCGGGAAGGGTTCCGACGTACTGGTGGTGGCTCCCACCGGCTCCGGCAAGACCCTGGCCGCGTTCCTCGCCGCCCTCGACCGGCTCGCGTCGACCCCGCCGCCCGCCGAGTCGAAGAAGCGCTGCCGCGTGCTGTACGTGTCGCCCCTGAAGGCGCTGGCCGTCGACGTGGAGCGCAATCTGCGCAGCCCGCTGACCGGGATCCGCCAGGAGTCGGTCCGCCTGGGCCTGCCCGAGCCGGACATCCGGGTCGGGATCCGCTCCGG
The DNA here is from genome assembly GCF_042894025.1 of Streptomyces sp. NPDC001549. Classification (NCBI taxonomy): domain Bacteria; kingdom Bacillati; phylum Actinomycetota; class Actinomycetes; order Kitasatosporales; family Streptomycetaceae; genus Streptomyces; species Streptomyces sp. NPDC001549. Next base: position 25,387 of record NZ_JBIAVJ010000018.1, on the reverse strand, counting down.
CGACACCCCGCCCGCCGAACGGCGGGCGCTGGCCACCCGCCCGCCGGACATCCTCATCACCACGCCCGAGTCGCTGTTCCTGATGCTGACCTCGGCGGCCCGGGAGGCCCTGGCCGGGATCGAGACGGTGATCCTGGACGAGGTGCACGCGGTCGCGGGGACCAAGCGCGGCGCCCATCTCGCCCTCTCCCTGGAGCGGCTGGACGAGCTGCTGCCGCGCCCGGCGCGCCGGATCGGACTGTCGGCGACGGTCCGGCCGGTGGACGAGGTGGCCCGGTACCTGGCGCCGCGCGGCAAGGTGGAGATCGTCCAGCCGCCGTCGGCCAAGGAGTTCGACCTGTCGGTGGTCGTCCCGGTGCAGGACATGGGCGAGTTGGGCGGCTCCCCCGCGACCGAGGGCAAGGAGGGCGGGGACAAGCCGTCGATCTGGCCGCATGTGGAGGAGCGGATCGCCGACCTGGTGCAGGCGCACCGCTCGACGATCGTGTTCGCCAACTCCCGTCGGCTCGCCGAGCGGTTGTGCAACCGACTCAACGAGATCGCGTACGAACGCGCCCTGGGCGAGAAGCTGCCGGAGGGCAAGCCGCCGGCCGAGATCATGGCCCAGTCGGGCGGCGCCCTGGGCGCACCGCCGCTGCTGGCCCGCGCGCACCACGGATCGGTGTCCAAGGAGCAGCGGGCGCTGGTGGAGGAGGACCTGAAGGCGGGCCGGCTGCCCGCCGTGGTCGCCACCTCCAGCCTGGAGCTGGGCATCGACATGGGCGCGGTGGACCTGGTGGTGCAGGTGGAGTCGCCGCCCTCGGTGGCCTCCGGGCTGCAGCGGGTGGGCCGGGCCGGGCACCAGGTGGGCGCGGTCTCCACCGGGGTGGTCTTCCCCAAGTACCGCGGCGACCTGGTGCAGGCGGCGGTGGTCACCGAGCGGATGCGCACAGGGGCGATCGAGTCGCTGCGGGTGCCCTCCAACCCCCTCGACGTACTGGCGCAGCAGCTGGTCGCGATGGTCGCGATGGACACCTGGCAACTGGACGACCTGCTCGCCCTGGTGCGGCGGGCGGCGCCCTTCGCGGCGCTGCCGGAGTCGGCGTTCACGGCGGTGCTGGACATGCTGGCCGGGCGCTATCCGTCGGACGCGTTCGCCGAGCTCCGGCCGCGTGTGGTCTGGGACCGGGTGGCCGGGACGGTCACGGGCCGGCCGGGTGCCCAGCGCCTCGCGGTCACCTCGGGCGGCACGATCCCCGACCGCGGTCTCTTCGGTGTCTTCCTCGCGGGCTCCGACCCCAAGAAGGGCGGCGGCCGGGTCGGGGAGCTCGACGAGGAGATGGTCTACGAGTCCCGCATCGGGGACGTCTTCACCCTGGGCACCACCTCGTGGCGGATCGAGGACATCACCCGCGACCGAGTCCTGGTCACCCCGGCCCCCGGGGTGCCGGGCCGGCTGCCGTTCTGGAAGGGCGACCAGCTCGGCCGGCCCCTCGAACTGGGCCGCGCGGTCGGCGCGTTCCTCCGGGAGCTCGGCGGCCTGAGCGACGAGGACGCCCGGCTGCGGCTGCTGGCCGCCGGCCTGGACGCCTGGGCCGCCGAGAACGTGCTGGCGTACCTCGCCGAACAGCGCGAGGCCTGCGGTCACGTCCCCGACGACCGGACGATCGTGGTCGAGCGGTTCCGCGACGAACTGGGCGACTGGCGGGTCGTGGTCCACTCCCCGTTCGGCGCGCAGGTGCACGCCCCGTGGGCACTGGCGCTGGGCGCCCGCCTCGCCGAGAAGTACGGCATGGACGCACAGGTGATGCACGCGGACGACGGAATCGTGCTCCGGCTGCCGGACGCGGACCTGCTGTCCGTGGACCTCCTGGACCACGACCCGGCCGCCGCGCACGGGTTCGAGTTCGACGACGAGAAGGCCCCGCTGGGCGCGGCCGATGTCGCCTTCGACCACGGTGACATCAACCAGATCGTCACCGACCAGGTCGGCGGCTCCGCGCTGTTCGCCTCCCGCTTCCGCGAGTGCGCGGCCCGCGCCCTGCTGCTGCCGCGCCGGAGCCCCGGCCGGCGCACCCCGCTGTGGCAGCAGCGCCAGCGCGCCTCCCAGCTGCTCCAGGTGGCCTCGGAGTTCGGCTCCTTCCCGATCGTGCTGGAAGCCGTACGGGAGTGCCTCCAGGACGTCTTCGACGTGCCCGGCCTGACCGAGCTGATGGGGGACATCGAGGCGCGCCGCGTCCGGCTGGTCGAGGTCACCACCCCGGAGCCCTCCCCGTTCGCCCGTTCCCTCCTCTTCGGGTACGTGGCCCAGTTCCTCTACGAGGGGGACTCGCCGCTGGCCGAGCGCCGGGCGGCCGCCCTGTCGCTGGACTCCCGGCTGCTGGCCGAGCTGCTCGGCCAGGCGGAGCTGCGCGAACTGCTCGACGCGCAGGTGCTGGAGGAACTGGAGCGGGAGCTCCAGTGGCTCACGGAGGACCGGCGGGCCAAGGATCCCGAGTCGGTGGCCGACCTGCTGCGCCTGCTGGGCCCGCTGACGCAGGACCAGTTGACCGAGCGCGGGGCGGATCCGGACTGGGCCCGCGAGCTCGCCGCGGCCCGCCGCGCCATCCCGGTCAGGATCGGGGGCGCGGACCACTGGGCGGCGATCGAGGACGCGGGCCGGCTGCGGGACGCGCTGGGCACGGCACTGCCCGTCGGTGTCCCGGAGGCGTTCACCGAGCCGGTCAAGGACCCGCTCGGGGACCTGCTGGCCCGGTACGCCCGCACCCACGGGCCCTTCACCACGGCCACCGTCGCCGCCCGCTTCGGCCTGGGCGCGGCGGTGACCGAGGGCGCCCTGCACCGGCTGGCCGCGGCCAGCCGGGTGGTGCAGGGCGAGTTCCACCCGGCGGGCATCGGCCAGGAGTGGTGCGACGCGACGGTGCTGCGCAGGCTCCGCCGCCGCTCCCTCGCCGCGCTCCGCCAGGAGCTGGAGCCGGTGCCGCCGACCTCGCTGGCCACCTTCCTCCCCCAGTGGCAGCACCTGGGCGGAGCCCTGCGCGGCCTCGACGGGCTGGCCCGGGCGGTGGAACAGCTCCAGGGCGCCCCGGTCCCGGCCTCCGCGCTGGAACGCCTGATCCTCCCGTCGCGGGTGAGCGGGTACTCCCCGGGCCTGCTGGACGAACTGACCACCGCGGGCGAGGTGGTCTGGGCGGGCGCCGGCGCCCTCCCGGGCAAGGACGGCTGGGTCTCGCTCTATCTGGCCGAGGCGGCCCCGATGCTGCTGCCCCCGCCGCACCCGCTGGAGCAGAGCCCCCTCCACCAGGCGGTCCTGGCGTCGCTGGCGGGCGGGTACGGCCTGTTCTTCCGGCAGATCGCGCAGTCGATCCGCGCCGAGTTCCCCGAGGTGTCCGACGTCGCCCTCTCCGAGGCCGTATGGGATCTGGCCTGGTCGGGCCGACTCACCAACGACACCCTGGCCCCGTTGCGCTCGCTGCTCGGTTCGGGCCGCACGGCCGGCTCGACGGCCCACCGGGCCCGGCGCACCGTCCCCCGCGGCCGGTACGGCACGCTCAGCGCGACCGTGTCCCGTACCGGCCCGCCCACGGTCTCCGGGCGCTGGTCCCTGCTGCCGGCCGTGGCCCCCGACCCGACGCACCGGGCCCATGCCCTGGCCCGCACCCTGCTGGACCGGCACGGCGTGGTGACCCGCGGGGCGGTCGCCGCGGAAGGGGTGGAGGGCGGCTTCAGCGCGGTCTACCGCGTCCTGTCGGCCTTCGAGGACAGCGGCCAGGCACGCCGGGGCTATGTGGTCGAGGGGCTGGGCGCGGCCCAGTTCGCGATGGACGGCGCGGTGGACCGGCTCCGGGCCGCCGAGCGGACCCCGCCCCCGCTGGCGGCGGTGGTGCTGGCGGCCGCCGATCCGGCGAACGCGTACGGCGCGGCCCTGCCCTGGCCCGAGCCCCCGGCCGGGGCCACCCACAAGCCGGGCCGCAAGGCGGGCTCCCTGGTGGTCCTGGTGGACGGGGAGCTCATCCTGTACCTGGAGCGCGGCGGCAAGACCCTGCTGGCCTGGCCCGCCCCGGAGGACCCCCGGCTCACGGCGGCCACGGCCGCCCTGGCGGGCGCCTCCCGCGCGGGCACGCTCCCGGCCCTCACGGTGGAACGGATCAACGCAGCGGCGGCCCTGACCTCTCCTCTGGGCCCGGCCCTGGAGGCGGCCGGGTTCCACGCCACGCCGAGGGGGTTGCGCCTGCGCTCCTGACAGCCGCAAACGGTCCCGACTGTGCCACTCACGTCCTGAACATGTCACAAAGCCGTCGCTGGCGGCTTCCCGGCTGGCCGATCTGCTTATTGATCCTTTATCAAGATGATCACAGGCGTTGCACTGGCAATGCACAGTCATGGGGGACGAGAAGAGTGAGCACCATCAGCATGCGCAACACCGCCCTCGGCGCGGTCGGTCTGGCCGTCGTCGGCAGCCTGGTCCTGACCGGCTGCAAGAACGGCGACGAAGAGCTCCCGGCACAGCCGGCCACGTCCAGCCCCGGCGGCACCTCGCCCACGCCCGGCGCCTCGGCCAGCCCTTCCGCCGGCGGGAGCGCGGCCCCCGCCGGCGCCCCGGGCACGGCGAAGCCGGGCCAGGTCTTCAAGATCGGCGAGGCCGCGGAGATCCCCTACGACTACGGAGACTTCAAGGGCAGCCGGCTCGCCCTCACCGTCACCGCGATCGAGCAGGGCACGCCCGCCGACCTGGAGGGACTGAACCTCGGCGACAAGGCGAACGGCAAGGTCCCGTACTACATCCGCTACACGGTCAAGAACATCGGCACCACGGACATGTCGTACGCCTCGGTCGGCCACGTCAGGGGCCTGCTCGGGGACGGCACCGAGGCCCAGAGCCTCGCGGTCATCGGCAAGTTCGAGAAGTGCAGGGAAGAGTCCATGCCGAAGGGCTTCGCCAACGGCCAGACCCAGACCAGTTGCGCGATAGCCCTGGCCCCGTCGGCCCAGGTGAAGGTCGCCGGCGCCGAGTACTGGGGCAACCCGTACAACGCCATGAGCAACGGCAAGGGCATCACCTGGAAGTAGCCCCACCGCCGGGCTCCGCCCGGCCGGCAGGCCCCGGCACGAACGCCAGCCCCGGGCCCATGGCGCCCGGAGAACAGTCCACGCACTCCGCCACACCCGTCCCCGGGCACCCGATCCGGGGACGGGGCCGCCGCAGCCGACCACAGGCGCCCACCGAGAGCCGGGGCCACGTCCACGCCCGGACCCGGGCTGGCAGCTTCACCCGGTGCGGAGCGCGCCCGGCGGGGAGCGGCCGCCGCAACCGGCCCACGGATCCGCACAGACACCCCCTAGGGGCGGAACCACGTCCCCGCCCGGACCCGGGTCGGCAGCTTCACCCGGTGCGGAGCGACCCCGGCGGACCGCGGCAGTGCCGCACCCGGCCCCGGGCGCCCGGTCCGGGGCCGGGCCCCTGCCGACCCCGCGCGGAGCGCCGCCGCAGGGGGCGGGCGGCGGCACAATGAATCCATGCCCGAAGGCGACAGCATCCGGCGCGTGGCGACCCGGCTCCACACCGCCCTCGCAGGCCGCGCACTCACCCGCAGCGACCTGCGCGTCCCCCGCCTCGCCACCGCCGACCTCACCGGTCGCGTCACCCTCGACGTCACCCCCCGCGGCAAGCACCTCCTCGCCCGCTTCGAGGGCGGCCTCACCCTGCACAGTCACCTCCGGATGGACGGCGCCTGGCACGTCTTCGCCTCCGGCGAGAAGTGGCGCGGTGGCCCCGCCCACGAGATCCGGGCCGTCCTCGGCACGGCCGACCACACCGCCGTCGGCTACCGCCTCCCCGTCCTGGAGCTGATCCGCACCGCCGAGGAGGACCGGGCCGTGGGCCACCTCGGCCCCGACCTCCTCGGCCCCGACTGGGATCCGGCCCTCGCCGCCGCCCACCTCCTCGGCGCCCCCGAGCGCGCCCTCGGCGAGGCCCTGCTCGATCAGCGCAACCTCGCCGGGATCGGCAACATCTACAAGGCCGAGCTCTGCTTCCTGGCCCAGGTCACCCCGTGGACCCCGGTCGGCGAGCTCCCCGAGTCCGTTCTCCCCCGGCTGGCCGCCGCCGCCCACCGGCTGCTGTCCGCGAACACCGGCGAGCGGCCGGGCCCGCGCAACACGACCGGCAGCCGCCGCCCCGGCCAGGACCTCTTCGTCTACGGCCGCACGCACCGCCCCTGTCTGCGCTGCGGCACCCCCGTCCGCGAGGCCCCCCAGGACGGCCGCCCCACCTACTGGTGCCCCCGCTGCCAGCAGGGCCCGACACCCTGAGGGCGCTCCCGCAGGCCCTGTCTCCGAAGTCCCGGACCCGACGGAGCACACCGATTGACGGTCCGTCAGATACGGTCGTACGGTCCGGTCATGCCCACACCCACAGCCCCGTACGGCCTCACCGGCCGCACCGCCCTGGTCACCGGCGCCGCCAGCGGCATCGGCCGCGCCACCGCCGTCCTGCTCGCCGAGGCGGGCGCGCACGTGCACTGCGCGGACCGCGACGAGCAGGGCCTCGCCGAGACGGCCGCCCTCGTAGCCAAAGCCGGCGGCGCCGCCACCGTCCACCCCCTCGACGTCACCGACCGGGCCGCGCTCCGGGCGGCCGTCACCGCGGCGGGCCCGCTCGACGTCACGGCCGCCATCGCCGGAGTCATGCACACGAGCAGCGTCCTGGAGACGACCGACGAGGACCTCGACCGGATCCTGGACATCAATTTCAAGGGGGTCCTGCGCACCTGCCAGGAGGCCGCCCGTTCCATGATCGCGTCGGGCCGCCCCGGCTCCCTCATCACCATGGCCTCCGGAGCCGTGGACGCCGCCCAGCCCGGCCTGCTCTGCTACAGCGCCGCCAAGGCCGCCGTCGTCCAGCTGACCAAGACCCTCGCCACCGAGGCCGGCCCCCACGGCATACGGGTCAACGCCGTCGCCCCGGGCTGGATCCGCACCCCCATGACCGGCCGCCACAGCCCCGAGGTCCAGCAGCAGACCGAGGCGGCGATGGTCCGCATGTCCCCGCTGCGCCGGGTCGGCGAGCCCGAGGACATCGCCCGGGCGGTGCTCTACCTGGCCTCGGACGCCTCGTCCTTCATGACGGGTCAGATCCTTCGCCCGAACGGTGGGGTGTCCATGCCCTGGTAGCCCCGTCGGCCGCCCGCAGCGCCTTCCGCCGCGCCTTCCGCACCGGGCCCGGCACACAGTGCACCGGCAGCAGGCCCAGCCCCCAGCCGCCCACCGCCACCGCGCCCTCCACGGCCCCGGACTCGGCGGGCGCCAGGACCAGCCGCAGCACGGCCCACCACCACAGCGCCCCCACCGTCAACGCGAGGACCGACACCGCGGGTATGCGCAGCAACCGCCGCACGACTGCCTCCCAGGGGCCGGAACCCGGACGGCCCCATCCTCCCGCACCCCCCGCGCCCCCGCACCCAGAACGGCCGGGAGCCCCGGCCGGTGCACCAGGCACCGGCCGGGGCTCCGGCCACGCTCAAACACGCACGTGCTCGCTCACGCGGCTACGACATTCACCGCTTCCGCAGGCGCCTTGATGGTCACCCGCTCCGGCCCACCCGTGACCGAAGCCATGGAGACCGAATTGAGCATCGGGCGGACCGGCACACTCACCGGTTCGCTTGCCGCGGCCGACTGTGCCAGCTCGGCCAGCGACAGTTCATCACTGACTTCGCGCATCAGCTCGGACATCCGTACGTCCAACGCGTCGCAGATCGCGGAGAGCAGCTCGGAGGATGCCTCCTTCTGCCCCCGCTCCACCTCGGAGAGATAGCCGAGAGAAACTCGGGCCGACGAGGAGACTTCGCGCAGAGTACGGCCCTGGCGCTGGCGCTGCCGACGCAGCACGTCACCCAGCAGGCGACGGAGCAGAATCATCGGTGGCTCCCTCCTCTGACCGTGTAGCCGCATCCTTCACGCCCCACCGTACCGCCTCGCGCCGCGGCCGTGCGGGGAGCGATGTCGTGTTCACTCAGGGCTGCAAACATCAAATCCCCCCGTTCTGTTCCGTATCCTGCCTCCGCGCATTCTCGCGGAGTTGGTCCGAGAGAAGCCTGAGCACTGTGCGTGCACTCTCCCTACGGATTTCCGCGCGGGAGCCTTTCAACCTCAGACGGACCGTTTTCCTGCCCCCTGGACCGTCCACCGCGACGAAAACGGTGCCCACCGGCTGCCCGTCCTGCGGCTCCGGGCCGGCCACTCCGGTGGTCGAGATCCCCCACGAAGCGCCCATCACGCGCCGCACGCCCGCCGCCATCTCCGCCGCGACCTGCGCGTTCACCGCGCCTTCGGCTTCGAGCAGTCCCGCGTCCACCCCGAGGACCAGGTGCTTGATCTCCGTCGCGTACGCCGTGACCGAGCCGCGGAAGGACCGGGAGGCTCCGGGGACGGCCGTGAGCTCGGCGGCCACCATGCCGCCGGTCAGCGATTCCGCCACAGCAAGGGTCTGGTCACTCTCCGCAAGCAGGTGCAGCGCATCCGCTGCCACTCCGGCCGCACCCACCGCTCCCGAAGCGGCTTCCGCCGCCGGAAAATCCCCCGCCGCGTGGGTCACCGCGCGGCCCGCTCCGCAGCCCGCTCCTCGGCGAGACCCTGGCGGCGCAGCACGACCGCCTCCCGGATGTAGTCCAAACCGGTGACGACGGTCAGCACGACGGCGATCGCCATCACCCAGAAGCGCATGGTCGCCAGCGCCCCGGTCAACGCGAGTACGTACATGCCCACGGCCGTTCCCTGGGCCAGGGTCTTCAGCTTTCCGCCCCGGCTGGCCGGAATCACTCCGTAGCGGATGACCCAGAAGCGGAGCAGGGTGATCCCGAGCTCGCGTCCGAGGATCACCCCGGTCACCCACCAGGGGAGGTCACCGAGCCAGGAGAGACAGATCAGCGCCGACCCCATGATCGCCTTGTCGGCGATGGGGTCGGCGATCTTGCCGAAGTCCGTGACCAGGTTGTACGTCCGGGCCAGGTGCCCGTCGAAGATGTCCGTGATCATGGCCACGGCGAACGCCGCCCAGGCCCAGGCCCGCCAGGCCGGGTCGTAGCCGCCGTCGGCGAGCAGCAGGAGGACGAAGCCCGGCACGAGCACGAGCCGGATCATCGTCAGGATGTTGGCGATGTTCCACAGGCTGGCCTGATTGACCGCCGCGGCCCCCAGCTTCGCGCCGGGTACGGGCCGGCGGCCGGTCCCGCCCGCCGCAGATGCCGGGACTCCGGTCATCCGGCCGCCTCCTCAAGATCCATGCCGAGGGGCTCGGCCACCAGGTCCACGCCCAGGGTGCCGACCACCTTTGCCGTGACGATACGCCCGGGGACCAGGCCCGTGCTGTCGGTGAAGACCACCTGGCCGTCCGTTTCGGGCGCCTGGTGCGCGGCGCGCCCGTAGGCGCCCTCGCCGTCCTCGTCGACCGCTTCCACGGTCTCGACGAGCACTTCGAGGGTCTCCCCGATGCGCTCCTCGGCACGCTGCGAGGTGAGCTCCTCGGCGAGCCGCTGCATGTGCGCGAGCCGCTCGGCGATCGTGTCCTCGTCCAGCTTGTTCTCGTAGGTGACGGCCTCGGTGCCGTCCTCGTCGGAGTAGCCGAAGACGCCGATGGCGTCGAGGCGCGCGTGGGTGAGGAAACGCTCCAGCTCGGCGAAGTCCGATTCCCTCTCGCCGGGGAAGCCGACGATGAAGTTGGAGCGGACGCCGGCCGTCGGGGCCTTGGAGCGGATGGTGTCCAGCAGCTCCAGGAAGCGGTCGGTGTCACCGAAGCGGCGCATGGCGCGCAGCACGTCGGGGGCCGAGTGCTGGAAGGACAGGTCGAAGTACGGCACGACCTTGGGGGTCGAGGTGAGTACGTCGATCAGGCCGGGCCGCATCTCGGCGGGCTGGAGGTAGCTGACGCGCACGCGCTCGATGCCGTCCACCTCGGCCAGCTCCGGCAGCAGGGTCTCCAGCAGCCGGATGTCGCCGAGGTCCTTGCCGTACGAGGTGTTGTTCTCGGAGACCAGCATGATCTCCTTGACGCCCTGCTCGGCGAGCCAGCGGGTCTCGCCCAGCACATCGCTGGGGCGGCGGGAGATGAAGGAGCCGCGGAAGGACGGGATGGCGCAGAAGGAGCAGCGCCGGTCGCAGCCGGAGGCCAGCTTGACCGAGGCGACCGGGCTCTTGTCCAGGCGGCGGCGCAGGGGCGCGCGCGGACCCGAGGCGGGCGCGAGCCCGTCCGGCAGGTCGGCGGGGGCCTCGGCGGGCTCCTGGGCGTGTCCCGGGAGGGAGACCTCGGCGGCCTGGCGCTCGGCCGGGCTGATCGGCAGCAGCTTGCGCCGGTCGCGCGGGGTGTGGGAGGCGTGGATGCCGCCGTTGAGGATGGTCTGGAGGCGGTCGGAGATGTCGGCGTAGTCGTCGAAACCGAGGACTCCGTCGGCCTCGGGGAGCGCTTCGGCGAGTTCCTTGCCGTAGCGCTCGGCCATACAGCCGACGGCGACGACGGCCTGGGTCTTGCCGTGATCCTTGAGATCGTTGGCTTCCAGCAGGGCGTCTACGGAGTCCTTTTTGGCGGCTTCGACGAAGCCGCAGGTGTTGACGACGGCTACGTCCGCATCGGCGGCGTCCTCGACGAGCTCCCAGCCATCCGCCGCCAAGCGGCCTGCGAGCTCCTCCGAGTCCACCTCGTTACGGGCGCAGCCAAGAGTGACAAGGGCGACGGTACGGCGTTCGGGCATGGACTCAAGACTACTTCGTCCCGGCGTCGGCCCCTGCCGCAAGTCCCCGTACAGCAAGATCCCCGGGGTGCGGCGCAGCACCCCGGGGATCCGGATTCAAGCCTTCCGCCCTAGGGCGGTCCCGCGTCAGCCCGCCTGGGGCTGGTCCTGGGCAGGGTCGGCCTTCGTGTATTTCAGACGCTCCACCTGACCCGGCTGGAAGTCGTCCTTGATCTCCTTGCCGTTCACGAAGAGCTTCACGGCCCCGGCGTCGCCGAGCACGAGGTCGACGGACTCCTTGTCCGTGAAGGTCTTGGACTCACCCTGCGCGAGGGTGCCGTCGAAGAGCAGCCGGCCGGTGGAGTCCTTCGCGGAGATCCAGCTCTCGCCCGTGTCGGCCGTCAGGACCACGGTGACGAGGTCCTTGGGCGCGGCGGCGATCGCACTGTCCGAGGGCTCCGGCTTGGGCGCCGCCGGGGTCTGCGGGGGCTGGGCGGCCGGCTTGGCGCCGGTCTGCTTGGGTGCGGGCTTGGGGGAGGCGGAACCTTCCGCCACGGGGCGCTTGTCCTTCTCGTCGCCACCGCTGAAGGCGGTGAAGCCCACGAAGCCGATCACGGCGACGATGGCGGCGACCATGGCCGCGGTCCAGTTGGGCCGCTGCCGCTCGGGGCGGATCCGCTCGGCTTCGAACATCGGCGCGGCGGGCGTGGGTGCCGGCCGGCCGCCGTGGGCCGCGTCGTAGCTCTCGACCAGGGGTGCCGGATCGAGGTTGACGGCGCGGGCGAGCGTACGGATGTGACCGCGGGCGTAGACGTCGCCGCCGCACCGCGTGAAGTCGTCCTCTTCGATCGCGTGCACGATCGGGATGCGCACGCGGGTGGTGGAACTGACCTCGTCGACTGTGAGCCCGGCGGCGATCCGGGCCTTCTTGAGGGCCGTCCCGATGGACGGTCCTTCGACGGGACGTTCGACGATGCGGTCCTCGGACCGGTCGTCGGTCGAAGGCCGCTCTTCTTCGGGGGAGTTGGAGTTGCCGATGGACACGTGGGCGCCTTTCGAGCGTGTAGCCACCTGCTGGAAGTCCAGTCTAGGGGGGTGACGAAAGGGTGGAGCAACCGGAGGGTGCACTCCCTACGCCATCCGAATGGCGAAGGGAGGTCATGCTCGGGTGCGGCGGCCCGGCGCTGTGAGCGATCTCGTGCGCCTACCGCCACCTCTCTTCAACTTGACGCGGGCCCAAGGGAAACGGTTGCCCGGGATTTGATTACGGATGGGCCTCACCGCGGATGACGGCGAGCACTCCGTCCAGGTCATCGGCCTTCAGCAGGACGTCGCGCGCCTTCGAACCCTCGCTCGGGCCGACGATTCCCCGCGACTCCATGAGGTCCATGAGCCGCCCGGCCTTCGCGAAACCCACCCGCAGTTTGCGCTGGAGCATCGAGGTGGACCCGAACTGCGTGGAGACCACCAGCTCCGCCGCCTGGCACAGCAGGTCCAGGTCGTCACCGATGTCCTCGTCGATCTCCTTCTTCTGCTTCTGCCCGACGGTGACGTCGTCCCGGAAGACGGGCGCCATCTGGTCCTTGCAGTGCTGGACGATCCCGGCGATCTCGTCCTCGGTGACGAAGGCGCCCTGCAGGCGGACCGGCTTGTTCGCGCCCATCGGCAGGAACAGCCCGTCGCCCTTGCCGATCAGCTTCTCGGCGCCCGGCTGGTCGAGGATGACCCGGCTGTCGGCGAGCGAGGAGGTGGCGAAGGCCAGCCGCGAGGGCACGTTCGCCTTGATCAGGCCGGTGACCACGTCCACCGAGGGCCGCTGGGTGGCGAGCACCAGGTGGATGCCGGCGGCGCGGGCCAGCTGGGTGATGCGGACGATCGAGTCCTCGACGTCACGCGGGGCCACCATCATCAGGTCGGCGAGCTCGTCGACGATCACCAGCAGGTACGGGTACGGGCTGAGCTCCCGCTCGCTGCCCGGCGGCAGTTTGATCTTGCCGTCCCGGATGGCCTGGTTGAAGTCGTCGATGTGCCGGTAGCCGAAGGCGGCCAGGTCGTCGTAGCGCAGGTCCATCTCGCGCACGACCCACTGGAGCGCCTCGGCGGCCCGCTTGGGGTTGGTGATGATCGGCGTGATCAGGTGCGGGATGCCCTCGTACGCCGTCAGCTCGACCCGCTTGGGGTCCACGAGGACCATCCGGACCTCCTCCGGGGTGGCCCGGACCATGACCGAGGTGATCAGGCAGTTGATGCAGGAGGACTTGCCGGAACCGGTGGCCCCGGCGACCAGCACGTGCGGCATCTTGGCGAGGTTGGCCATGACGTAGCCGCCCTCGACGTCCTTGCCGAGCGCGACCAGCATCGGGTGGTCGTCCTCGGCCGCGTCCGCGAGGCGCAGCACGTCACCGAGGTTGACCATCTCGCGGTCGGTGTTCGGGATCTCGATACCGACCGCGGACTTGCCCGGGATCGGGCTGATGATCCGGACGTCCGGCGAGGCCACGGCATACGCGATGTTCTTGGTCAGCGCGGTGATCCGCTCGACCTTGACCGCGGCGCCCAGGGTGACCTCGTACCGGGTGACGGTCGGGCCCCGGGTGAAGCCGGTGACGTCCGCGTCGACCTTGAACTCGGTGAACACGTTGCGCAGCGAGGCGACCACCGCGTCGTTGGCGGCGCTGCGGGTCTTGCCCGGCCCGCCCTTCTCCAGCAGGTCGAGCGAGGGCAGCGCGTACGTGATGTCCCCGCGCAGCTGGAGCTGCTCGGCGCGCGGCGGCAGCGCCTGGGTCTGCGGCGGGGCCTTGGTCAGGTCGGGCACCGACAGCGTCCCGGAGGCCGCGGCGGTGGTGGCGTGCGGCTGCCCGGCGGCGGGTTCGGAGGCGCGCTCGGGGGCGCCCGCGGGGGTGGTGTCCGGTACGGGACGCTCCGCGCGGGCGGTCGGCACCGGAGCGGTGGGCTCCGCACCCTCCCGCTCGGCGGTGATCCCCTGCGTGAGGTCGGCGACGAGCGGGGAGGGCGGCATTCCGCCGTAGACCACCCCGTCCAGCGCGGCGGCGGCCGCCGCGGCCACGTCGACGGCGTCCATCCCCCGCTCCATGGCGGGCCGGGCCGCGGTCCTGCGGGGCCTGCGCCGCCGGGCGAGCGCCTCCTCCTCGGCCTCGTCCGCGGGGTCGCCGGAGCCCTCACCGGCTCCGCCACGGGCCCGCCACTGCTCCGGGTCGTGCCGCTCGCCGGCGGCGCCCCCGGCCTCGCCGTAGCCCTCGTCGTACTCGTTCGGGGCGATGATCCCGAGCCGGATGCCCAGCCTGCGCAGCCGCTGCGGGATCGCGTTGACCGGGGTCGCCGTGACCACGAGCAGCCCGAAGATCGTGAGCAGCACCAGCATGGGCACGGCCAGCGGCGCGCCCATGGTGAAGATCAGCGGCTTGGAGGCGCCCCAGCCGATGAGCCCGCCCGCGTTCTGCATCGCGGTGGTGCCCTCGTCCCGGCCGGGCGCCCCGCAGGCGATGTGGACCAGGCCCAGGACGCCGATGACGAGGGCGGACAGCCCGATGCCGATGCGGCCGTTGGCATCGGGCTGCTCGGGATGGCGGATGAAACGCACCGCCATGACGCCGAGCAGGATCGGCACGAGCAGATCCAGCCGTCCGAAGAGACCGGTGATCAGCATCGTGACCAGATCCCCGACGGGACCGCTCAGATTCGACCAGGTACCGGCGGCGACGATCAGCGCGAGGGCGAGCAGCAGCAGCGCCACGCCGTCCTTGCGGTGCGCGGGGTCGAGGTTCTTGGCCCCCTGGCCGATCCCGCGGAAGACAGCGCCGACCGCGTGCGCGCAGCCCAGCCAGACGGCGCGCACCAGCCGCACCACACCCCCGGTCGGGGAGGGCGCGGGCTTGGCCGCGACCTTCTTGACCGGGGCGCGCTTGGCGGCAGCGGCCTTCTTGGCCGGGGGCTTGCGCGCGGGCGCGGCCTTCTTCGCCGGCGCCGTCGTACGGCCGGTGCGGCCCTTCGCGGTGCCCGCAGTGCTCTGGGAACCCTTACCGGACGTACGTGAGGCCATGGGCCCGAGGTTACCGGTGCGCGCGCCGGTGGACACGCGTGCCCACCCCTTCACCCGTTCGTGTCGTCAGCTCCGTAGCCGCTTTGACACACCGCCAGTACCGACCCGCGCACGGTCAGTTCTGCGCGGGCAGGACCGAAGCCCCTCCGGCGGTCCCGGGCTCCAGCGCGTCGAGTGCCCTCCGCAGCCCGGTGAGTTTGCGCTCCAGGTGGGCCGCGGTCGCCACCACGCCGGCGTCGGCCGAGTCCTCGCCGAGCTGCTTGGTCAGCGCCTCGGCCTGCTCCTCGACCGCCGCGAGCCGGGCGGAGAGCTCGGCCAGCAGTCCGGCCGTCTCCTTGCCCGCGTCCACGCCGTTGGAGCTGCCGCCCTCCAGCTGGAGCCGCAGCAGGGCCGCCTGCTCCCGCAGTTGGCAGTTCTTCGTGTACAGCTCCACGAAGACCGAGACCTTGGCCCGCAGCACCCACGGGTCGAAAGGCTTGGAGATGTAGTCGACCGCACCCGCCGCGTAGCCGCGGAACGTGTGGTGCGGACCATGGTTGATCGCGGTGAGGAAGATGATCGGGATGTCCCGGGTCCGTTCCCGCCGCTTGATGTGCGCGGCCGTTTCGAATCCGTCCATGCCCGGCATCTGGACATCCAGCAGGATGACCGCGAAATCGTCCGTCAGCAGCGCTTTGAGCGCTTCCTCCCCCGACGACGCCCGGACCAGTGTCTGATCGAGCGCGGAGAGGATGGCCTCCAGCGCCAGCAGATTCTCCGGCCGGTCGTCGACCAGGAGGATCTTGGCCTTCTGCACCATGCCCTGTCCTCCTCGCCCCGGCATGGGGCCTCCCCGGCTCCGGGCTCCGGCCTGTGCGCCGGGCCCCGCCCCAGAGGACGGCATCCTTGCGCCGTCCGTCCTTGTGCCGGTCATCGTAGCCCCAGTCCCGAGATCGCCACACCCTGTCACCGAGATGTCACTGTGCACGAAGCGGAAACGCGGTGGGAGAGCAGAAGGTTCCCCGTTCACGGCCCTCTCACACCGCCCCGGGCGCAGTGGATCGGAGATCTGTGTCCTTCCGCTCTCCCGGCGATCACTTGCCGCGCATCCACTGCTCCATCACCGACAGCAGGTAGTCGGGATCGACCGGCTTCGTGACGTAGTCGGAAGCACCGGAGTCGATCGCCTTCTCCCGGTCCCCCTTCATCGCCTTCGCCGTCAGCGCGATGATCGGCAGCCCGGCGAACTGCGGCATCCGCCGGATCGCCGAGGTCGTCGCGTACCCGTCCATCTCGGGCATCATGATGTCCATCAGTACGACTGTCACATCGTCGTGCTGCTCCAGGACTTCGATGCCCTCCCGCCCGTTCTCCGCGTACAGCACGGCCAGTCCGTGCTGCTCCAGCACGCTGGTGAGCGCGAAGACGTTGCGTACGTCGTCGTCGACGATGAGCACCTTCTCGCCGTGGAAGTCGTACGTCCGGGGCACCACCGGAAGTTCCTCGTCCGCGCTGCCCCAGCCGTCCTCGGCCCCCACCACGTTCGGCTGGCCCGGCACCGCCGTACGCGGCTCCAGATCGCTCGCCGCCTTGCGCCGCCGCCGGAACAGCGCGGCCCCGCCGCCCTGCCCCTGCCCGGCCGGCTCGGCCGCCGACAGCGCCGGCCGCACCGGCTGCGCCTGCACCGACGGCATGGCCGCCGGCCCTGCCTGGGCGCCCGGCAGCACCGGCCGGCCCGCGGCCGGCGACCTGCGGTACAGCTCGCCACGGGCGCCACCGGGGGTCGGCGGCGCGTACCCCTGCGGAGGCAGCTCGCTCGGGTGCAGCGGCAGGTACAGCGTGAAGGTGGACCCGCGGCCGGGCTCGCTGGCCGCGTGGATCTCCCCGCCCAGCAGCCGGGCGATCTCCCGGCTGATGGACAGCCCCAGCCCGGTGCCGCCGTACTTGCGGCTCGTCGTCCCGTCCGCCTGCTTGAACGCCTCGAAGATCACCAGCATCTTGCTCGCGGCGATCCCGATCCCGGTGTCGGTGACCGAGAAGGCGATCAGGTCCGCGTCCGCCTCCCGCAGCGAACCGGCCTCCAGCAGCTGCTCGCGGATCGCGCTGGGCACATCGGCGCCGGCCGGCCGGATCACCAGCTCCACCGCCCCGGTGTCGGTGAACTTCACCGCGTTGGACAGCAGGTTGCGCAGCACCTGGAGCAGCCGCTGCTCGTCGGTGTGCAGCGTGGCGGGCAGCTCCGGGGAGACCCGTACCGAGAAGTCCAGGCCCTTCTCCGCCGTCAGCGGCCGGAAGGTCGCCTCCACGTAGTCCACGAGCTGGACCAGCGCGATCCGGGTCGGCGAGACGTCCATCTTCCCGGCCTCGACCTTCGACAGGTCGAGGATGTCGTTGATCAGCTGCAGCAGGTCCGAACCCGCGCCGTGGATGGTCTCGGCGAACTCCACCTGCTTCGGCGAGAGGTTCCCCTCCGCGTTGTCGGCGAGCAGCTTGGCCAGGATCAGCAGCGAGTTGAGCGGGGTCCGCAGCTCGTGCGACATGTTCGCCAGGAACTCGGACTTGTAGCGCATCGAGACCGCGAGCTGCTCGGCACGCTCCTCCAGGACCTGCCGGGCCTCCTCGATCTCGGTGTTCTTCACCTCGATGTCCCGGTTCTGCTGGGCCAGCAGCTCGGCCTTCTCCTCCAGCTCCGCGTTGGCGGCCTGCAGGGCCTTCTGCCGGTTCTCCAGCTCGTCGGAGCGCTCGCGCAGCTGCTCGGTCATCTCCTGCGACTGCTTCAGCAGCATCTCCGTCTTGGAGTTGACGCTGATGGTGTTGACGCTCGTACCGATCATCTCGGCGATCTGGCTGAGGAAGTCCTTCTGGATCTGGGTGAAGGGCGTGAAGGAGGCCAGTTCGATGACGCCGAGCACCTTCCCCTCGAAGAGCACCGGCAGCACGATCACGTGCGCCGGCGGCGCCTCGCCCAGGCCCGAGGAGATCTTCAGGTAGCCGGGCGGGGTGTTCTCGACGAGGATCATCCGCTTCTCCTCGGCGACCGCCCCGATCAGCCCCTCCCCCGGCCGGAAGGAGATGGGCATCTGACCGCCCGCGTACGCGTAACTCCCGCGCATCCGCAGCTCGTACGAGCCGTCCGCGCCCCCCTCCGTCCCGATCTCGGTGGTACCGCCGGCGGGCAGCGCCAGGAAGAAGGCGCCGTGCTGCGCGGAGACCACCGGGGTCAGCTCGCTCATGATCAGCGAGGCCACGTCGTCGAGCTCCCGGCGGCCCTGCATCAGGGCGGAGATCCGGGCGAGGTTGCCCTTGAGCCAGTCCTGCTCCTTGTTGGCCAAGGTGGTGTCGCGCAGGTTCGCGATCATCGTGTTGATGTTGTCCTGGAGGACCTGGATCTCGCCCGCCGCGTCCACGTCGATCTTCAGGTTGAGATCGCCGCGGGTCACCGCGGTGGCCACGGCCGCGATCGCGCGCACCTGCCTGGTGAGGTTCCCGGCCATCTCGTTCACGGACTCGGTCAGGTCCCGCCAGGTGCCGTCGACGTCCCGGACCCGGGCCTGACCGCCCAGGATGCCCTCGGTGCCCACCTCACGGGCCACCCGCGTCACCTGGTCGGCGAAGGAGGACAGCTGGTCGACCATCGTGTTGATGGTGGTCTTGAGCTCCAGGATCTCGCCGCGCGCATCGATGTCGATCTTCTTGGTCATGTCGCCCTTGGCGATGGCGGTCGTGACCATGGCGATCTGCCGCACCTGACCGGTGAGGTTGGAGGCCATGAAGTTCACCGAGTCGGTGAGGTCCTTCCACGTCCCCGAGACGCCCGGCACGTGCGCCTGGCCGCCCAGGCGGCCCTCCGTACCCACCTCGCGGGCCACCCGGGTCACCTCGTCCGCGAACGAGGACAGGGTCTTCACCATCGTGTTGACGGTGTCGGCGAGCTGCGCGACCTCGCCGCGCGCCTCGACCGTGACCTTCTTCGTCAGATCGCCGTTGGCGACCGCCGCCGAGACCTGCGAGATGTTGCGCACCTGCGAGGTCAGGTTGTTGGCCATCAGGTTGACGTTGTCGGTCAGGTCCTTCCAGATGCCCGTCACCCCGCGCACCCGGGCCTGGCCGCCCAGGATGCCCTCGGAGCCCACCTCACGCGCCACCCGCGTCACCTGCTCCGCGAAGGATGACAGCTGGTCCACCATCGTGTTGACGGTGGTGACCAGTTCGAGGATCTCGCCCTTGGCATCGACGGTGATCTTCTTGGAGAGATCGCCCATGGCCACGGCCGTGGTCACCTCGGCGATGTTGCGCACCTGGGACGTCAGGTTGTTCGCCATGAAGTTGACGGACTGGGTGAGGTCCTTCCAGGTACCGGAGACCCCCTTCACCTCCGCCTGGCCGCCGAGGATGCCCTCGGTGCCCACCTCGCGCGCCACGCGCGTCACCTGCTCCGCGAAGTTCGAGAGCTGGTCGACCATCGTGTTGAGGGTGTTCTTCAGTTCCAGGATCTCACCCCGGGCGTCCACATCGATCTTCTGCGACAGGTCACCGCGGGCCACCGCCGTCGCGACCTGGGCGATGTTGCGCACCTGCGAGGTCAGGTTCCCGGCCATGCCGTTCACGGAGTCCGTCAGGTCACGCCATACGCCGGCCACCCCGGGCACCTGCGCCTGACCGCCCAGCCGGCCCTCGGTACCCACGTCGCGGGCCACCCGGGTCACCTGCTCGGCGAAGGCCGAGAGCTGGTCGACCATCGTGTTGATGGTGTTCTTCAGCTCCAGGATCTCACCCCGGGCGTCCACATCGATCTTCTGCGACAGGTCGCCCCGCGCCACCGCCGTCGTCACCTGGGCGATCTGGCGCACCTGCGAGGTCAGGTTCCCGGCCATGAAGTTGACGGAGTCGGTGAGCTCCTTCCAGGTGCCGGACACCCCCTCCACCCGGGCCTGGCCGCCGAGCCGGCCCTCCGTACCCACGTCCCGCGCCATCCGCGTGACCTGGTCGGCGAAGGAGGACAGCTGGTCCACCATCGTGTTCACGGTGTTCTTCAGCTGGAGCATCTCGCCGGAGACGTCCACGGTGACCTTCTGCGACAGGTCACCGTTGGCCACCGCCGTCGTCACCTGCGCGATGTTGCGCACCTGCCCGGTGAGGTTGCGGAAGGCGGTGTTCACCGAGTCGGTGAGGTCCTTCCACGTCCCCGCCGCCCCCGGCACCTGCGCCTGGCCGCCCAGTTCACCCTCGACGCCGACCTCACGGGCCACACGCGTCACTTCCGCGCCGAAGGAAGACAGCTGGTCCACCATCGTGTTGACGGTGTTCTTCAACTCCAGCATCTCGCCGGCCACGTCGACCGTGACCTTCTGCGACAGGTCGCCGTTCGCCACCGCCGTCGTCACCTGCGCGATGTCCCGCACCTGCGTCGTGAGGTTGCGGAAGACCGTGTTCACCGAGTCGGTGAGGTCCTTCCACGTCCCCGCCGCCCCCGGCACCTGCGCCTGGCCGCCGAGCAGACCCTTGGCCCCGACCTCGCTGGCCACACGCGTGACCTCGTCCGCGAAGGTCCGTAGCGTCTCGGTCATCTGATTGATCGTTTCGGCCAGCTGCGCCACCTCGCCGCGCGCGCTGACCCGTACCTTCTGAGACAGGTCGCCGTTCGCGACCGCCGTGGTCACCTGCGCGATCCCGCGCACCTGGGCCGTCAGGTTCCCGGCCATGGTGTTGACCGAGTCGGTCAGGTCCTTCCACACACCTGCGACCCCGGGCACCTTCGCCTGGCCGCCCAGCTCGCCCTCCGTACCCACCTCGCGGGCGACGCGGGTCACCTCGGAGGAGAAGGACGACAGCTGGTCCACCATCGTGTTCACGGTGTTCTTCAGCTGGAGCATCTCGCCGGCCACGTGCACCGTGACCTTGCGCGACAGATCGCCCTTGGCGACCGCCGTCGTGACGAGAGCGATGTCACGCACCTGAGCGGTGAGCCGGTACGCCATCGTGTTGACGGAGTCGGTCAGATCCTTCCAGGAACCCGACATCCCGCGCACCTGGGCCTGACCACCGAGCTTGCCCTCGGTACCCACCTCCAGCGCGACACGCGTCACCTCGTCGGTGAACGCGGACAGCTGGTCGACCAGGTTGTTGACCGTGCGCCCGACCTTCAGGAACTCCCCGCGCAGCGGATGCCCGGCCCCCTCGGCCGCCTGGGTCCGCAGATCCATCCGCTGGTCCAGATCGCCCTCGGCCACCGCCGACAGCACCCGGCCCACCTCGGACACCGGCCGGGCCAGATCGTCCACCAGCTGGTTCGAGGCGTCGATCGCGGCCGCCCAGGAGCCCTCACAGGCACCCGTTTCCAGCCGTTCGCTCAGCTTGCCCTCGCGGCCCACCATCCGCCGCACCCGGGACAGCTCCCCGGTCAGGTGGAGATTACGGTCGGCGACCTCGTTGTAGACGGCGGCGATCTCCGCCATCACGCCCTCGCCGGACACCGTCAGCCGCTTGCGGAAATTCCCGTCCCGCATCGACACCAGGGCCGTGAGCAGCCGGTTCAGTGCGGCGGTATCGACCTCCGTCGTACCACTGCGCCGGGAACGTCCGCCCTTCGGCCGCGTTCCCGTACGCCGTACCGCTGCGCCAGACTCCACCGTGTCCCTCCCGAAAGGGTCGACCACTTTTCCACCGGACGCCTGACTCGTCACAAGCCGGCTCTGCAAGCCTGCCCAGTGTTTCACCCTGGCCGAACCCGGCCATAACACTTCGGCACCATCGCACACCCGCCGTACCCTGCGGGTGGAATCCCCGACGACGGCACCATGCCGACCGCGAAGGTAAGTAACCTGGCACCCGATGTCCAACCGCGTCGAAGGAGACTCGTGATCACGGCACGGGCGGCTGCCAGCTTCGATCCCCTCGGGCGCTCGGTCGCCGCCGCCCGCGGGTTCGTCCGCGACACCCTGCACGGCTGGGGCTTCGCGGACATCGTCGACGACGCGGTGGTCCTCACCAGCGAGCTCGTCACCAATGCCGTGGTCCACGCCGGCACCCGGGCCGAGGTCCTGTGCCTGCGCGCCGAAGGCGGCGTACGGGTCGAGGTCGCCGACCGGTATCCGGAGCGCGAGCTCCCGCTCCAGCACCCCGGCGAGCGCCCCTACGCCGACCCCGACCGCGAGAACGGCCGCGGCCTGATGCTGTGCGCCGCCCTCGCCACCCGCTGGGGCGTCGAGTACACCGCCACCCACAAGCACGTGTGGTTCCGCCTGGACCTGCCAGACCGGCCGGTCGGTACCCGCTCCGCGGGCCCCGTCGTCCCCGACCAGCTGCTGCCCCTGGCCGACAGCCGGGTCCGCGTCGCCGTCCTCCAGATCGACTCGGCCGACTCCATCTCCGCCTGGAACGAGGACGCGGAGCACATCTTCGGCCACCCCGCCGAGAAGGCGCTCGGCCGCCCGCTCGCCGAGCTCGCCGCCTGGCCCCAGACCCCCGGCACCGGAACCGGCATCGCCGAGGCCCTGCGCCTGTCCCGCTGGGAGGGCAGCTACGGCGTCCGCGGCGCCGACGGCCGCGTCATCCCGGTCTTCGCCTCACACCTGCGGGTCCGCGACGCCCACGGCGAACCGTCCATCGTCTGCCTCCTCGTCCACGACGACGAGCGCGCCCTGCTCCAGACCCCGGTGCGGGTACCCACCTCCGACAGCGGCCACTTCACCGACCCCCGCCCCACGGACCCGTTCGAGGTCTTCATCGGCTCCCCCGCCCCCGACGACCTCGACGGGCTCCTCCAGCGCACCGTGGAGCGCGCCCGCGACCTCCTCGACGCCGACGCCGCCTTCCTGCTGCTCGCCACCGACGACGAGACCGAGCTGGAGGTCCGCGCCACCACCGGTCTGCCCTCCACCCGCCAGCGCTTCGCCCGCGTCCCCGTCGAGGCCGGCACCAACCGCTACGGCTCCGCCCGCATGCCCGCCGTCCACGACGACCTCATCGCCTCCCCCGGAGCCGTGCCGCTCCTGGAGGCAACCGGCATGCGCTCCGCCGTCACCGTCCCCCTCAAGGTGGAAGGCCGCCTCACCGGCTCACTCGGCGTCGCCGCCGAAACCCCCGGCCGCTACTCCAACGAAGAGGCCCTGCACCTCCAGTTCGCCGCCGACCGCATCGCCCTCGCCGTCGAATCCGCCCGCCTCGGCGAACTGGAACGCCTGCGCCGCGGCTCCCTCTCCTTCCTCGTCGAGGCCTCCGACCTGCTGGCCGGCACCCTCGACCGGGACCAGACCCTGGCCCTGATGGCCCAGATGACCGTCCCGACCCTGGCCACCTGGTGCGCCGTCTACACGATCGCCGACCAGTCCTCCGACCCGTACCTCTCCTACGTCCTCCACGAGGACGAGGAACGCATCGACGGCCTCAAGGACCTGCTCTCCCGGGTCAGTCCGCCCGAACCGGTCCGCGAGGCCGGCGCCCGCCCCTGGGCCGAGGCGACCCTCGCGGTCGGCGGCGAGACCGTGGTCCTCCCCCTCCTGGCCCGCAACCGCGTGATCGGCATGCTGACCCTCGGCAAGCCGCGCGAGGAACACTTCCGCCAGGAGATCCTCGAACTCGCCGAGGACCTCTCCCGCCGCGCCGCCCTGGCCCTCGACAACGCCCGTCTGTACTCGGAGCGCACCGCGATCAGCCGCTCCCTCCAGCGCAGCCTGCTGCCGCCCGGCTCCCCCGCGATCCCCGGCATGGAGGTCGAGGTGATCTACCGCGCGGCCGGCGAGGGCAACGAGGTCGGCGGCGACTTCTACGACGTCTTCCCGATCCGCGACGGCGCGTACGGCTTCGCCATCGGCGACGTCTGCGGAACGGGCCCGGAGGCTGCCGCCGTCACGGGCCTCGCCCGGCACGCGCTGCGCCTGCTGGCCCGCGAGGGCCTCGGCGGCCCGGCGGTCCTCGAACGCCTCAACGCGGCCATCCTCGACGAGGGCGCCCGCAGCCGCTTCCTCACCCTCCTCTACGGCGAGCTCCACCCCCAGCCCGACGGCGGCGCCCTGATGAAGGTGGTCTGCGCGGGCCACCCGCTCCCGCTGCGCCTCCGCCCGAACGGCCAGGTCGACGCGGCCGCGGACCCGCAGCCGCTGCTGGGCGTGATCGAGGACCTGGACCTCTACGAACAGACCCTCACCCTCGACCCCGGCGATGTGCTGCTCTGCGTCACCGACGGCGTGACCGAACGCCGCGAGGGCACCCGCATGCTGGGCGACGACGGCCTCGCCGAGGTCCTCACCACCTGTACGGGCCTCACCGCGGGCGCGGTCGCCTCCCGCGTTCTGCGCGCGGTGGAACGCTTCGCCGCAGAACCCGCGTCGGACGACATGGCGATCCTCGCCTTCCGCGTCCCGGAACAGCGCACGGGCGAATAGGCGAAGAGCCGGCGCGTATTTCGGCAAGAAACCTGGGCCCGGCGTGCGCCGGGCCCAGGTTCAGGTCGGTTTCAGGAGTACGCGTACATCGACGCCCGGCGGTCACCCCGGACGGGCCGGCGTGATCCGGCGGGTGGAGGAACGCAGCGCGAAGGCCATCACCAGCTCGAACACGCCCAGCAGGACGAGCCAGAGCCCCAGCAGCCGGGTCAGGGCCACGGCGGAGTCCACCGGGAAGCAGAGTACGACGACTCCGGCGACGGCGCCGAGAGCACCCAGGCCGAACTGCAGGCCCCGGTGCACGAGCGTGTGGTCGGCGATCGCGGTGAACGCCGCGAGTACTCCGGACAGCAACCAGAACACTCCGATGATCAAGGACAGCGCGCCGATCGTCTGCATCGGATGACGCAGCACCAGGACGCCCGCGAGGAACGCAAGCATGGCGATCAGGACACCCGCCAGCCTGCTGCCGCCCTCACTGCTGTGCGAAAAGGCGGTGACGAACCGGAAGGCGCCCGCCACCAGGAGCTGCAGACCGATGATGACGGCCAGGATGTGCAGTGTCTCGTCGGGCCAGACGAGCACCAGGATGCCGGGGATCAGGGTCGCGAGGGCGAAGCCGAGCGCCCAGTGCCACGTGCTTCCGATGTGCTTGAGGACGTCCTCGGGGTCGCCCTGCGTGTGCTGTGGTGCCGCTGCGTCGGGGGGTACGGTCATCACGCCTCCTGGGCCAGCCGAGCGGCCCGTGGGGGCACCTCGAAGCCGCCGGACGTACCTTATCTACGCTTCACGTCCATGGTAGGCAGCTCTGCTGCGAACCCGCCCCTCCTGCCATCGGAGGCCCTGCCGGCCGTACGGCAGGAGCACGTCGTCCGTGCCGGAAAACAAAAAAGGCCCCCGCCAATTGGCGGGGGCCTTTTTCAGTGGAGCCCTTTAACGGAATCGAACCGTTGACCTTCTCCTTACCATGGAGACGCTCTACCGACTGAGCTAAAAGGGCGGGTTGTTCGGCGGCGTCCTACTCTCCCACAGGGTCCCCCCTGCAGTACCATCGGCGCTGAAAGGCTTAGCTTCCGGGTTCGGAATGTAACCGGGCGTTTCCCTAACGCTATGACCACCGAAACACTATGAAATTTGAACGCTGGCATGGACACAGCTGTTCGTTATTTCAGAACTAACACAGTGGACGCGAGCAACTGAGGACAAGCCCTCGGCCTATTAGTACCAGTCAGCTTCACCCGTTACCGGGCTTCCACATCTGG